>NZ_CP012600.1:1861273-2171454 GCF_001278705.1 Bacillus gobiensis | reverse complement strand
AAAGGTCATCGATTATTTATCAAAAGCAGAGAATGCTGGGAAAGAGCTGGAAATTGAATGGGTAGACAAAAAAGACGGTATGCTCCTGCATTATACGTCGGGATCGACTGGTACACCAAAAGGGGTATTGCACGTTCACGAAGCCATGATTCAGCAATACCAGACAGCTCATTGGGTGCTTGATTTAAAAGAGGACGATGTGTATTGGTGTACAGCAGATCCCGGATGGGTCACAGGAACTGTATACGGAATTTTCGGCCCGTGGCTAAACGGAGCGACAAATGTCATCGTCGGCGGGCGATTTAGTCCTGAAAACTGGTATCAAACGATTGAAGATCTTGAAGTTACTGTTTGGTACAGTGCACCCACCGCCTTTAGAATGCTGATGGGCGCAGGTGATGATCTTGTCAAAAAATATGATCTCCGTTCGCTGCGCCATGTATTGAGTGTTGGTGAACCATTGAATCCGGAAGTAATCAAATGGGGTTATGAAGTATTTCAAAAAAGGATTCATGACACATGGTGGATGACCGAAACAGGCAGCCATATCATTTGCAATTACCCGTCTATGGAAATAAAGCCGGGATCGATGGGCAAGCCGATCCCTGGAGTAGAAGCGGCAATCATTGATCATCAAGGGAATGAGCTGCCGCCTTACAGAATGGGAAATCTCGCCGTCAAAAAAGGGTGGCCGTCTATGATGTATGCAATTTGGAGAAACCCTGAAAAGTATGAATCGTATTTTATGCCCAGTGGCTGGTATGTGTCGGGGGATTCGGCATATATGGACGAAGAGGGGTATTTTTGGTTTCAAGGTCGGGTGGACGATGTAATCATGACTTCCGGAGAACGAGTGGGGCCATTTGAGGTCGAGAGCAAGCTGGTCGAGCACCCTTCTGTTGCGGAAGCAGGCGTTATCGGAAAACCTGATCCGGTTCGAGGGGAAATCATTAAAGCGTTTATAGCACTCAGAGACGGTTATGAGCCGTCTGATGAGCTGAAGGAACAAATCCGCCAGTTTGTGAAGCAGGGGCTGGCAGCACACGCCGCTCCAAGGGAAATAGAATTTAAAGATAAGCTGCCGAAAACAAGAAGCGGAAAAATTATGAGAAGGGTGTTAAAGGCGTGGGAATTAAATCTTCCTGCAGGCGATCTTTCATCGATGGAGGATTGACAGACAGCGTTATAAGGAACAGAAAAAACCGGCTCATCAAGTTGAGCCGGTATCTTTCGGTTTCTCTTTTTCTTTTTTCTCGTTGTCGTTTTTCTTTTCCTCTTTTTTCTGGCCAACCAGCTGTGATGGCGCTGATTCCTTTCCTGCCACATCGACTGCAACGACGACGAATTGTCCGTCACCTGCTTTTGCTGATAACGTGTCCTGCGCAGATGGTTTCGCTACTAATTGTTTTGCCCCATTTTCTGCTACACGGTATACCCGATAACCGATCACATCATTGCTTGCGCTTTTGCTCCACGTTATTTGCTGATTGTTCCAAGAAACATGAGGAATTGTTGCCGGATTTCCTCCATCATCCTTCAATTCACGATTCGCTGAAATCACGATTGAGCTGAATTTTTCGCCGCTAAAACGTTTCAGCTCTTTCAATGAATGGATTCCCATGCTGTCTAACGCGTTTTCTTTCAATAAATATCCGGTTTTTACAAATTCACGAGGAGCATTTTTTGGAACTTTATAGGCCTTGCCATCCATGTATACAAATTTGCCCTCTGTCAGGCTGTCGTCGACTTGATTAGGAGCATATTTGCTGTTGAATAAATCTGACGAGACGAGGTCGGCTTTTTGGCAGAGTGATGAAGGGAGCTTTCCGGTCAGCGTGCAGTACGATTTTCTGACCAACCCATTTGGTTGTTTAAACCGTTCGTTTGTTTGCACTAAATCCGGATTGGCTTTATAGGCTCCGTTCATTAATCGTGACCATAATAATACGTTGCGGTTGCCGTAGTTGATTCCCTTATAGCTGATATCCAGTGCTTTTGGTGTATCATAGCCGATCCATGTGCCAAATGTTACGGACGGATTGCTCGCAACAAACCAGGCATCATGATAAAAGTTAGATGTTCCTGTCTTGCCAGCAAAGTCAGAGCTGAAATTCAAATAGCTGTTCATGGAACGAGCTGTGCCATTTGAGATTACGTCTCTCATCATATCAAGCGTTAAATACGCTGTCTGCGGAGTGAATATATCGACCGGCTTGCTTTTGTGCTGATAGATAACGTCTCCGTCAGCGGATTCGATTTTTTCAATCATATACGCATCGATAAACTTGCCGCCATTGGCAAATGTCGTGTAAGCATTCACGTTTTCTTCAACGGATACACCGGTCGTCAAACCGCCCAGGGATAAAGAAGGAAACCCGGTATAATCCTCTTCTTGAAGAGAAGTGAAGCCCATCTTGTTTAAATATTGAACCGGATTGTTTGCCTGGTTTTTCATAAATGTTTTTACGGCCGGAATATTGTAAGAGTTTTGCAGAGCGTTACGAACGGTGACCAGTCCATGGTAACTTCCGTCATAATTCCCTGGTGTATAGCCCCCAGTTGTTGAATATGGAACATCAGCAACCACACTTCCCGGCTGGACAATCCCTTGCTCCATCGCCGGTGCATAATCGAGAAGCGGTTTCATTGATGAGCCATTTTGCCTGACGGAGCGGGTGGCGTGATTAATTTGCTCCCTGTTATAGTCGCGTCCTCCGACAAAGCTGAGAATCCGCCCTGTCTTGTTTTGAATGAGCACTGCACCCGTTTCGACCGGCTCCTTGACTTTTACATATTTTCCGGTGTTAAGGTCTTTTTTCATCACCGCTCTGACGGTTCCATAATACTCAAAGTCTTTCGCTATTTGATTCATATTGTCATAAATGGCTTGATCAACCGTTGTATAGATTCTATAGCCATTATTTCGTAAGGCTGTGTCGGCTTTTTTATAATATACATTATATAAATCATCACTTTTTGCTAGCTCTTCTTTTGTAATCTCATCTGCTTTAGCCATTTGGTCCATAAGAATGTTTCTCGCACGGGACTCAATCTCATTGGTGAGAAAAGGATACTTCTCGTTCATCGACTTGTCTGATTTCGTTAGCGAGGAAGCTAAATTGAATCTTAAAGCATCTTGATATTCCTTATCCGAAATAAACCCACTATCCTTCATCCTCTGAAGCACGGTTTTCATACGATTTAATCCGGGGCTTAAGTCCTCTTTTATTTCTCCTTTATTGGTAAAAGGCGTATAGCCGTATGGGCTTTGCGGCAGCCCGGCAATAAAAGCCGCTTGTGGAATTGATAATTTACTCGCATCGACGCCAAAAAGTCCCTGCGCAGCTGTTTGTACACCAGCAATGTTTCTGCCTGAGCTGTTTCTGCCAAAATCGGCCACATTTAAATAAGCTTGAAGAATTTCATCTTTTTTGAAATATTTCTCAAGCCGGAGCGCAAGCATAATCTCTTTCGCTTTCCTATCAAAAGATGTTTCATTTGTGAGGAATTGGTTTTTTATGAGCTGCTGGGTTAACGTACTCCCGCCAGTTTGAACGGACGAGCCAGTCGCTTCTTGAAGCATGGCGCGGACAATAGCCTTAGGAACAACACCGTGATGTTCATAAAACATCTTGTCCTCTGTGGAGATAACCGCATGAATAAGATGAGGTGAGATTTGGTCTAGGTCTGCTTTTTCGCGATCAACATCAGTTCGGACCTTTCCAAGATATTTTTGATCAGCAAAATAAACCTCCGAGGTCTGCTCAAAATCATGGATGCTTTTCTCCATATCTGCATAGCTTCGAATCGGTTCATCCTTCACTAAAGAAGCAAAATACCCGCCTCCTGCTCCAAGCGTAAAACAAAAGACCACCACGCCGATAATAAAAAATAATAAAGTCAGATTCCATGCAACCGAATATGTAAGCGCAAGGCGGTTTGCGATATTGTGTTTTTTCAATAGCTTTTTAATAGAATCATACATGTTTTTCATACTTTTATACCCCCCGAAATCCAGTTTAGTATATCATATTTTATCGTTTATTTTGGGCCGATTTGTCTAATTTTGAACGAATTTAGCGACTGCTTCTTTTCAATTGGTGCTTTTTTCATGGAAAAGAAAAGGCTCGCCATTTATGATGGCGAGCCTTCGGTATTTTAGTCTAACAGATTATTTTCTTCTAGGAAATCTTGTGCAACACGCTCAACGCTTTGTCCTTCTACGTCAACCTTATAGTTTAATTGGCGCAATGAGTCACTCGTCAATTTTTCTTCTAATGGCTGAAGTATTTTTTCGATCTCGGGGTATTGATCGAGTGTTTCCTGATTGATGGATAAAGCTACGTTATAGGAAGGGAAGAAAGCCCGGTCGTCTTTTAAAATCTTTAAGTTTTGTTCCTCTATCTGCCCATCGGTAGAGTACCCTTCTGTTACGTCAATTTCATCATTGGCAATCGCAGAATAATAAAGGCCTACCTCCATCTCTCTTTGTTGATTGTTTGGCAGATCAAAATTGTATGCTTTTTCTAATCCGGGTAATCCGTCCGGCCGATTTGCAAATTCTGTTTCCATGCCAAATGTCAGCTCATTTGGATGTTCTTTGACATATTTAGCTAGATCACTTAATGTTTCTAATCCTAGTTTTTCCGCAAGCTCTGGCTTCACTGCCATAACATATGTGTTATTTGCCTCGGTTAAATTTGTCCAAGAAATCTTATTCTTTTTATCCAGCTCTTGGACACGCTTCATCGCCTCATTCTTGTCAACGATAGGATCCTCTCCGAGATAGGTTACGAGTGCAGTTCCTACGTATTCCCATGTCATGTCAATCTGCTGCGTTGTCAAAGCCTGCCGCATTGCCGAGCTTCCCAAGTTCTGAATTTCTTCAACTCTGAAACCTTCTTTTTGCAGGATGAAGGTGGTCATTTTTTCAAGTATAAGCTGTTCGGTAAAGGTCTTTGCACCAACTGTGACGGTTTTTCCCCCAGGAGAACACGAGGTCAAAGCGATTAGTAAGGCAAGAGACAGTGCTATTCCTATTAATTTTTTTATCATTATAGTTGGCAAACTCCTTTCCCTATGCGTTTTGAGCCTTTTTAGCAAGACGCAGTCCTTTCGGCACCAATATGAATTCAAGCCATCTGAACAGAAAATCGATGAGGATGGCAAGCAATGTCACAGGAACTGCTCCTGAAATAAGAAAAGAGTTATCGAATAGTCGAATACCGGTGAAAATCCATACCCCGAGTCCGCCGGCGCCAACGAGGTAAGCAAGCGCGGCAGTACCAATATTGATTACAAGTGCAGTTCTTATTCCAGCTAAGATCGATATGAGAGCATTTGGCATTTCGATTCTCCAAAGAATTTGTCTTGGAGTTAATCCCATCCCATGCGCAGCATCAATCGTATCTGGATCTACAGAATCAATTCCCGCAATCGTGTTTTGGATAATCGGCAGCAAAGAGTACACGAATAATGCAATGATTGCTGCTGGTATCCCAATACCTATAAATCCCATCGCGAGGGCAAGAATAGCTAAGCTGGGGATAGTCTGGCCCAAATTGGCAATTCCAATCACGAACCACTCAGATTTGCGGAATTTCGGCCTGGTGACAAAGATTCCGAGCGGAACCGCCACCAATACGGCTGCTGCTCCTGAAACGAGCACAATTGTTAGATGCTGCCCTAACAATTTCGTAAATTGATCAGGAGATTTAGCGATTTGACTGAACATGTTATTGGAAAATGCCCAGAAGAAAAATAATACAAGCAGCGCCCAGAAAATAATTTTTACCACTAAAGCAATACGCTTGTTTATCTTATCCATTTGCTGTTCCTCCTTTACACACTTTCTTTCACTTCACGATGAAGAAACAGTTCAATCAGATCAAGCGTTAAGCTGCCTTTGTTCGCACCTTGTTCGTCTTCCACAATCAGCTGGTCAGCCTCTTGATTTAGCAGCATGGAAATGGCAACGCGAAGCGATAGGTTCTCATTGATGTTTTTTACATCGGGAGATTCGAACGGAGCCTTCAGTGTCAATGCGTCGGCTAGATCTTTTACGGAATAAAGGCTCATGCTTTTCAAAACACGGTCCTGACCGACAAAATCCGCTACAAATGAATTTTTTGGTTTATTCAGCATTTTGACTGGCTCGTCGTATTGCATCATTTTCCCGTCTTTCAGCAAGGCAATTTTGTCTGCCATTTTTACCGCTTCGTCGACGTCATGGCTGACAAAAAGGATTGTTTTCTTCAGTTCCCGCTGAATTTGTAAAAATTCGTCCTGCAGATGGTTGCGGATGATCGGATCGAGTGCGCCGAATGGTTCATCCATCAGCATGATAGGAGGGTCTGCAGCAAGTGCCCTTACAACACCGATTCGCTGCTGCTGACCGCCGGAGAGTTCATGGGGGTACCGATGACGGTATTCATCCGGACTTAAACCGGCAAGATCCATAAGCATATTAAAGCGATCACGTTTCTTTTTTCGATCCCAGCCAAGAAGCCCTGGAACGATCATCACGTTGTCTTCGATATTCATATTTGGGAAAAGTCCGTTGCTTTGAATAACATAGCCTATATTCCTGCGCATTTGAATCTTATTTGATTTCTTCACGCTTTTTCCGTTTACTAAAATATCTCCGTCTGTAATTGACTCTAATTGGTTAACCATGCGTAACAGCGTTGTTTTCCCTGAACCAGAAGGTCCGAGCATAATGACAAATTGTCCGTCTTCTATTGTGAAATTCATGTTTTCAATTACTGTTGTATCTCCGTATACTTTAGTTACATCATTAAAACTAATCATAAAGTCACCTCACACTAGTTTTTTAATCCTTTTGGTGTAAATAAGTTTTGAATCCACCGCAAAATAAGGTCTGCGATTAATGCTAAGATCGAAACTGCTACGGCGCCAGCGAGTACTAGCGTATTGTCTGAGCGCAAAATACCCTGGTAGATAATTCCTCCTAATCCTCCTGCCCCAATAAGGGTAGCGATAGCTCCAACTCCAATATTAAGTACAGTCGCCGTTCTGACACCGGCCATAATAAGCGGCATCGCGTTCGGGAGCTCCACTTTCCATAACCGCTCTGCAGTTGTTAACCCTATTCCTTTTGCTGCGTCACGCAGATTAGGATCAACATTGTTAATAGCGGTGTAGGTGTTACGGATAATTGGCAGCTGAGAATACAAAACGAGCGCAATTACCGCGGGCAAAGTACCGATTCCTTCGTTAATAATCGATAGCACTGGAATCATAATACCGAATAAAGCAATGCTCGGAATTGTCATCAAAATTGAGGCGGTTTGAAGAATTGTAGAAGCTAAGTATTTATTTACGGTACAATAAATACCTAGAGGGACGCCAATGAGAATGGCAATAACGATTGCAATACCGACTAATTGGATGTGCTCCCAGGTGTAGCCTAAGATAAATTGATAATTTTCTGCAAAATAATTAAAAAAGTCCTGAATGATTAAACACCTCCTGTATGTAATTGAACCAGCTTGATACAACATATGGGATAAATGATAGTATCAATATCTACATGATGTATCTCTTTCTATATACCCACAATGGGTAGTATTCTAACATGCAATTTTTTTAGTCACAAATTGCTATTGTGGTACGATATGGCAGGATACCTGAATATACAGAAGTAAAGTTCGCCTAACCAACAGCTATGCAAATAAATCAGACAGATATGGAATAGATAGAGGAATTGACAAAAAGGATGGATGTGTGGTAAAAAGAGTTTAGCTAAATATGGTTAAAGGTTTTGATTGAGAGAAGTAAATTCATTATCCCTGTTTAAGAGAGCTGATGGTTGGTGAAAATCAGTGCATATAAATGAATTGAATTACCCTCATGAACCGCTTTGACGAACAGGCGATGCCTTATTAGTAAAAGAACGGAAGCATTCCGTTATCGTAATTGAGTGTTAAGAATGGCTATTCATTCTTTTCAGTAGGGTGGTACCGCGATAAATGATCGTCCCTTCGTATTTTACGAAGGGGCTTTTTTGCGTGGTTAGTAAGGAAAGATCATAGGAGGAGTTTAAAGATGACAGATTTGTTGAACGATTTATCGAAACGAGGGTTAATTCAGCAGCTTACCGATGAAGAAGGATTAAATAAATTGCTCCAGGATGAAAAAGTGAGTTTGTATTCCGGTTTTGATCCTACAGGGGACAGCCTTCATATCGGCCACCTGCTGCCGATCTTGACTCTCCGCCGCTTTCAGCTTGCAGGCCATCAACCGATTGCGCTCGTAGGCGGAGCGACGGGGCTTATTGGAGATCCGAGCGGGAAAAAAGCGGAGCGAACACTAAACAGTGAGGATATTGTCCTGGAGTGGTCGGATAAAATTAAAGGCCAGCTTTCTCGGTTTTTAGATTTTGAACATGAAGAAAATCCGGCTGCTGTTGTCAATAATTTTGACTGGATCGGCAATATGAGTGTCATCAGCTTTTTAAGGGATGTTGGTAAAAACTTCGGGATAAACTACATGCTGGCGAAGGATACCGTATCTTCAAGAATTGAAACGGGAATCTCGTACACTGAATTCAGCTACATGATTTTGCAATCCCTCGATTTTTTAAATTTGTACAGAAACAACAGTTGTAAGCTGCAAATCGGCGGCAGCGATCAGTGGGGTAATATAACAGCCGGTCTTGAATTAATTAGAAAATCTGAAGAAAATGCCAAGGCGTTCGGCTTGACGATGCCACTTGTGACAAAAGCAGATGGAACGAAGTTTGGAAAAACAGAAGGTCATGCCATCTGGCTCGACAAAGAAAAAACGTCGCCATATGAATTTTACCAATTCTGGATTAACACCGATGACCGTGACGTCGTCAAATACTTGAAATACTTCAGCTTCCTTTCTCATGAAGAAATTGAAGAACTTGAAAAAAGCGTAGAAGAAGCGCCGGAAAAAAGAGAGGCGCAAAAAAAGCTGGCTGAAGAAGTAACCACTTTGGTTCATGGAGAAGAAGCTTTAAATCAAGCGATCCGTATTTCCAATGCCCTTTTTGCCGGAGATATTAAAAAACTTTCCGCAGAGGAAATAGAGCAGGGCTTCAAAGGAGTGCCGTCACTTGAACGCGATGCATCTGAAGAAGGACAGTCACTCGTAGACATATTGGTTGAATCAAAGCTTTCCCCGTCCAAGCGCCAGGCGAGAGAGGACATTTCTAACGGTGCCGTTTCTATTAATGGCGAAAAACAAACTGAAGTCGGATATGTTCTTTCTGAAGAGGATAAAATTGAAAATAAATTTACCGTCCTGCGCCGCGGGAAAAAGAAATATTTTCTGGTTATTTATAAATAAACGAAAAAACCACCACCTTTTTTAGTTTTGTAAAAGGTGGTGGTTTTTTACTTATAAAGTTGATACGAAAAGAATAGTTTATAAGGCAGTAAATGAAAATAAAAACCCTAGAATGTTGAGATGCTCAACTTCTAGGGTTTTGTTCATGTGATCAAAAGCTTAACGTGAGTAGAACTCAACGATCAAAGCTTCATTGATTTCAGGTGCAAGCTCTGAACGCTCTGGAAGGCGAGTAAGTGTGCCTTCAAGCTTTTCAGCGTCAAAAGAAACATATTCTGGTACGAAATTGCTTACTTCAAGCGCTTCTCTAACAGCAGTTAGATTTTGTGATTTTTCACGAAGGCTGATTGTTTGTCCCGGTTTTACTTGGTAAGACGGGATATCAACGCGGCTTCCGTCAACAAGCACATGGCCATGGTTTACCAATTGGCGTGCTTGGCGGCGAGTACGTGCCAAACCTAATCGATAAACGATGTTATCTAAACGTTGATCCAAAAGAATCATGAAGTTTTCCCCGTGCTTACCAGCCATTTTGCCGGCTTTATCAAATAAAGTGCGGAATTGACGTTCATTCACACCATACATATGGCGAAGCTTTTGCTTCTCTTGCAATTGCAATCCATATTCTGATAATTTTTTACGCTGTCCGGGACCGTGGGGACCTGGAGCATAAGGGCGTTTTTCTAATTCTTTTCCTGTTCCGCTAAGAGAAATTCCCAAACGGCGGGAAATTTTCCAGCTAGGACCTGTATAACGAGCCATAATGACTCCTCCTTTGGTTTTATTTTGTGGAAAATAAAAACCGTTTGTTACAATCAACCATGCACATGATGTTTTCATGTATCCTCGCTCCAGCAGCAGAGAGTTACAAGATACACCTTACGAAATCGATAAGGAACAACATGCCACATCGATGCCGAACAAAAAGGCTGCAATATTTCACACAAATTCGATTATATAATTTATAAATGCGTAAGTCAACCACTTTGATAGTTACATTTTGTGATATAGTTACTGTAGAATGAACGAGAGAATCAATCATTATTGGACGATTTCAGGTGGTATAGACAATGAACAAGCAACTAAATGAAAAAACAGCTGCTCTAAAGCAGCGCATGCTGGATTTCCTATTAAAACGGCCGGATGATCAAACTTATGAAGAAGCTTTTCATTGGCTTGCAGTAGCATTGAAAACAATATACTCGCCATTACCGATGATATTATCAGAGTCTTCTAATGATTTGCAACGAGCAGATGTGGAAAATAACCAGCTTTCAGCACAACAGCTGGCTGGACAGCTTAAAGAATCGAATGGCTGTTTTTCACTGCGTACAGATGACGGGGAAACAATTCCATCTGGTCTTCTCTCATTAATTGAGAGCTTTTTAAACAATTGCTATCACCATGAAAAAACGAACAAGGAAAATAACCGTCAAAAGCAAATGTTTGTGCTAACCGAATTGTTTCACTCTCTTATGCAGAAGGAAGATGTGCTGAAGGCGCTCGTAGAAAAACTAAAGCATATTTTTCCGGATCTTTCTTTTTTATTGTTGATTTCACACGATCAGGATCAAAACATAAAAATCCCTGCGAGAGTGCTTAGCTTTGAAGACGATGAGACAAACTCAGTTGCACTAGATGCTTACCTGTCGGGGGAAATAAAGTATGAAGATCAATCGTCCGCTTACTTGCCGATTAAAGGGCTGCAGGGGATCTACGGAGTACTTTATGTCAATACGGGGAATGGCACTGCATTCGCGGATGAAATGATATCCTCTATTTTAATAGTAACTGAAGCGGCGGGTAAAGCATTTGAAAATGCACGTTTGTATGAGCAATCTCAAACCATAATAAAAAATTTACGCCTGATTAATGAAACATCACATCAATTGAATAAGACATTACGATTATCCGAAACAATGAAAGACCTTAGCAAACGGATGATTGATTATTTTGATGCAGATGAGGTGGGTTTTTTTTATATTGATCATCTGGGCGAAACAAAAGGCTTGCCGGGAAGCTCATTTTTCTTTCAGACAAAAGCGGCTCAACCGTATGTCCAATTTGTCAGCAATAAGCTTTCAGAAGAACATAACGGAGTCTTTGTTGGAAATGGCAAGGCTGTGTTCGGTAAAAATGGCTACGGTTCTATGATGAGTGTCCCGATGATCGAGAATTCCAAATTCCGGGGCTACGCAATCGCCTTGAAGAGGCAGGTCTACGCATTTACATTTGATATGTTCAAGCTTTTTCAATCGTTAATTCATCACTCCACGTTAGCGGTAACAAATTCGATGTTGAGAGATAAGCTTGAATACCTTGTAAAAACGGACAAGTTGACGGAACTTTACTCCAGAAGCTATCTTGAGGAGAAAATCAACTACAGCATGAAATACGATAATAGCGGCACGTTTATTTTGATCGACATTGACAATTTTAAAAAGATCAATGATACTTACGGCCATCAAACGGGTGACAATATTCTGATTCAGGTTGCAGGTGTGATTCATGAAAATATTCGCGACCATGATGTAGGGGCAAGGTGGGGCGGTGAAGAGCTTGCTATCTATCTTCCGCATGCTGAATTGCCGACTGGAATAAAGGTAGCAAAGCGGTTAATTCAAGCAGTAAGAAAAAGCACAAATCCTGCGGTCACGATATCAGTAGGTGTTTCCTATTGGTCAGAGGAGTTAATGAAGCCGCTGCAAACCCTGTTCCAACAAGCTGATGAAGCTCTCTATACCGCAAAACGGAATGGAAAGAACAAGATGGTCGTTTTTGATCAATATGAAGAAAAGGCATGAACTAAAGAAATGAAACAATTTCTAGTCCATGCCTTTTCTTATTAAATGAATGCTTCCAGCTTTTGCACAAATGCTTGTAAATAGTGTTCGTCCGTTTCAGTAAAGCGGCTTTTTATCGGGCTGTCAATATCTAATACGCCGATGATTTCACCGTTTTTCAAAATGGGCAGAACGATTTCGGATTGCGACGCTGCATCGCAGGCGATATGGCCCGGAAAAGCGTGGACATCATCTATTCTTTCGATCCTATTATTTGAATAGGCACTCCCGCATACCCCTTTAGTAAAGGGAATTCTGACGCATGCCGGAAGACCTTGAAACGGTCCCAAAACAAGTTCTCCGTCTTTTGCCAAGTAAAAACCAGCCCAGTTTACATCGCCAAGAAATTGATAAAGCAATGCAGAGGCGTTTGCCAAGTTTGCGATAAGGTCTGGCTCGCCCTCAAGCAGTGCCTCGAGCTGTTTAATCACCATGTTGTATTTTTCTTCTAAATTACCTTCGTATTTTTCGACATGAAACACTTGTTTCACTCACTTTCTTCTACAAGATGACATCAAACGGCTGTATAGCGCCAATAATGTCGATATTTTTTCACAGGAACTATGAAAAAAATATTGAATGTTTTTTTAGTAAGGAGGGTGATCAAGAAATGAAATCAGATATTTTACCTACGACGAAAGATAAAATTGTTGATGCTGCCATTCTGCTGTTTAACCAGAAGGGGTTTTCGGGAACTTCCGTGCGAGAAATCGCTAAAGAAGCCAATGTCAACGTTGCCCATATTTCGTATTACTTTAAAGGAAAAGGCGGACTGTTGGAATTTCTTGTTTCCCAGTTTTACGAAGATTATATTCGAATTGTTGAAAAAGGCTACGACAAAGTACATTATATAAGCGCAAAGGAATGTTTGCTGAGTTTGATCTTTGACATTCTATCTTATCAGCATAACCACCGTCAATTAACACGCTTTGTTTATCGGGAAGTGACGATTGACAGTACCCTCAATCGTGAAATTATGACTACGTACTTAACAAAAGAGAAATACATTCTCCAAACGATTATAGAAGAAGGAAAACGAAAAAAAGAATTTATTGGACTGCCTGTCCCGCATTTTATGATTCAATTAAAGTCGCTTCTCACAATGCCTTATTTGCAGCCCCAATACATTTCAGAGGTATTGCATTTGCAGCCGCATGAAGAATACTTTTATAAGGCTTATTTTAAAGAGGTCAAAATTTGGCTGACCAGTATGCTTGAACACAAAAACGAGACAGCAGGTTTCTCTGCTATCCGATAACCGATTCCGAAAATCGATGGTAGCTATACCCGATATCGCTTGCTTGATGGGCATCCGACCCAAAAATAAGCGGGATTTTTTTTTGTAGAGCCGCCTCAATCATCCATTCTTCAAGATAAATGGTCTTAGCTAATTTTTTCCTCAGACCTGACGTGTTAAAGTCAAGCTCCATTCCGGAAGCCGAAATTTCATCCAAGCACAATAAAACCAGGTTCCGTATCCGTTCTGACATTATGTAAGGAAAACGCTCCACATATTTTTTCACGAGGGCGATATGGCCTATTCGGGTTGGCTTATATCGTCCCAGTGGTGTTATAATGGAAGAATAAACCTGTTTGTAATACGCTTCATACACATTTTCAATTGTTCCGTAGATCGATATCAATTCGCCGAAAGTCGAGTCATCGTAATCCATACAAAGAAAGTCACCATTTGCAGGCAGAAAATGCACGGAAAGGATGCTGTCATCGATCTGTGGGCCATAGGTGTCCAGAAATGATGTGATATCCTGTTCGAACCCGTTAATATAATCAACCTCGAGCCCAACCTTAATCTCGATTTGTTGTTTGTATTCTTGTTTGGCTTCGCTAACCTGTTTTAAATACAACTCCATCTGGGACAAAGGCATGGCGCTGTCTTTTTGGGGGACAGGGTCATTAAACCCTTCCGGAAGGGGAGCGTGCTCGGTAAAAGTAATCGATCCGAATCCTTGATTGATCGCTTCCTCAATGTATGCTTTTAGCGGGTCGCTCGAGCCATGAGGGCAAAAAGGAGTGTGAATATGTCCGTCTTGTTTTATCATTTTGGCACCTCGAGTCTAATTCTGTCGTATTGCTGTAAAAAATTTTGAAATTTAGGTCAAAAAATGTTGGTTACATGGTATCATATTAACAATGAAAACGATAGATAAAATATTTACATACACTCAATTTACATAGAAACTATACCCTGACATAACAAGTTTATACAACAAGGGGGCTCATTATGGAGTTAGTCATTGTCTTGTTGGTCGCGCTGCTAATTATTTTTGCGATCAGCTATTTTTTCAGAAGAAAAATTTATAATGAAATTGATCGGCTTGAGGGAGCGAAAATACAGATACTAAATCGCTCTATAACGGAAGAAATGCAAAAAATTAAGCATCTGAACATGACCGGGCAAACAGAAGAATTTTTTGAGCGCTGGAGAAAAGAATGGGATGAAATTGTAACCAGCCATATGCCAAAGGTTGAGGAGCTTTTGTATGAAGCGGAGGAGTATGCGGACAAGTACCGTTTTAAAAAATCGAATCAGGTTCTTGCCCATATCGATGATTTGCTGATTGCCGCGGAATCGAATATAGAAGATATTTTAAGAGAAATTAACGATCTTGTTTCGAGCGAACAAAAGAACCGCAGTGAAATTGAAAATGCAAAAGAAACTTACAAAAAGGCAAGAAAAAATCTTCTAGCCTACAGCCATTTATACGGTGATTTGTACTCGAAATTAGAGTCTGATCTTCAAGGGATTAATGAAGGATTCGCTCAATTCGATAATGAAACAGAGAACGGGAACTATATGGCAGCAAGAGAGATTCTCCAGGCTGAAGTAAAAGAGCTTGAACGGCTTCAGGCGAATATGGATGTTATCCCCAAATTGCTGGCGGAAGTCAAACAAACCTTGCCGAATCAGTTAAACAGCCTAATGGATGGATTTAAGGAAATGACAGATCAAGGGTACAATCTCGAACACTTACAAGTAGACAGAGAGATTGAGGCCCTTCAAAAAGAGCTGGGCCGTGCTGAGCAGGTACTGATTCATGACGTTAAGCTGGATGAAGCAGAAGAACTGCTTCAGGTGATCAATGAAGCAGTGCAAAGCCTTTATGATCACCTTGAGCTTGAGGTTGATAATGGCAGAGAGATATTAACCAAAATGCCGGAGCTGACAGACGCATTTGAACAGCTGAAAAAAGATAAAATACAAACAACCGAAGAAACTGAGCTTGTGAAGGAAAGCTACCAGCTCAGCCGAGATGAAATGCTAAAGGCAGATGCCTTTGATCAACGAATGGAGCAGCTTTCAAAACAATTTGAAGTGTTAAAAAACAAATTTGACCATAAGCACGTGGCTTTTTCCTTATTAAAAGAAGAAATCGGGGATCTAGAAAACCAAATGAATGAAGCAAAAAGGGAACACGATGAATACCGGAAAATGCTTCAGGACCTGAGGAAGGAAGAGCTGCAGGCAAGAGAATCAATCCTCCATTTAAAGCATTCCATTTCGGAAACGAGCAGAAAACTAAAAACGAGCAATGTTCCCGGAGTACCGGAATCACTTAAAACCCTTCTTGAGAAAGCAAGTATACGGGTGAAGGAGGTTCACGAAAAACTTAACGGCCTTCCATTGAATATGGCTGCTGTAAATGAGAGCTTGCTTGAAGCGGAGCAATTGGTTTTTCAAGTGAAAGAACAAACCGATGAATTAGTCGAACGGGTTTTTTTTATTGAAAGAATTATCCAATATGGCAACCGGTTTAGAAGCAGCAACGAGATCCTTTCAGAGCAATTGAATGAGGCAGAAAGAAAATTTCATTCGTTTGATTATGAATCGGCTTACGATATTGCCGTAACAGCTGTTGAAAAAGTGTCTCCAGGATCAACGAGAAGAATTGAGTATTACGAAAAAGAACAGCTGTCCCAATAAACTAATAAGGAAATTGCACCCCAGAGGCCGAACAGGCCTGTAAGGGTGTAATTTTTTTTTGCCGCTATGGAAATGATAGGGTGAAACATGCCAATCTTCATCCCTTTCTCCTTCTCTAAGAATGTTTCACTTTTATTAATGGCATGGATCACGTACACTGGGTAAGAATGAAAGGTGATAAAAATGTTATATTTAGACAATAGTGCAACGACTATCCCCTATGAAGAAGTTATTGATGTGTATGGACAAGTCAGCCGAAAATTTTTCGGAAATCCATCCTCCTTGCATGCAATGGGAACTGAGTCTGAACGATTGCTGCAAACAGCGAGGGATCAGATCATCGAAATTTTGCAAATTCAAGACTATAACGTCTTTTTTACTTCTGGTGGAACGGAAGGAAATAATCTTGCCATAAAAGGGCTTGCATTCTCACGGATGAAGAAAGGGAAACATATTATTTCCACGGCAATTGAGCATCCTTCTGTAATGGAACCACTTGAGCAGCTGCGAGATGACTTTGGGTTTGATGTGACCTTTCTGCCCGTTAATCATGAAGGCAGAATATCCGTTTCTGAGCTCGAAAACGCGATGAGAGATGACACCATTTTAGTCTCCATTATGCATGTTAATAATGAAACGGGTGCCATTCAGCCTATAGAAGCAGTTGGGAAGGTCATCAAAGGTTATCCGAATGTCTGCTTCCATGTTGATTATGTACAAGGAGTTAGCAAAGTTCCGTTATCGTTTGATAAAGCAAATATCGATTTAAGTACGGTTTCAGGTCATAAATTTCATGGCTTAAAAGGGACAGGCGCTCTGCTTGTCAAAAAAGGCGTAAAGCTTTATCCGTTACTCTCAGGAGGCGGGCAGGAAGAAGGCCTTCGTTCGGGAACTCAAAACGTGGCAGGAGCTGTTTCATTGGCGAAAGCGCTGAGACTGTCCTTTCAGAATTTTGCAGGTAATGATCAAACCATGAAGGAAGCGAAAGGCTTATTTTTAAAAGAGCTGTCTGCTATTCCTGGTGTCGAGCTAAATACCCCGCTTGAGAAAAGTGCTCCGCATATTATTAATTTTTCTGTACCCGGGGTGAAAGCAGAGGTTCTGCTTCATATGCTTGAAAGCAAAAACGTTTACGTTTCAACGACATCTGCTTGCTCATCCAGCCTGCATAAGCCGAGCCGGGTGCTTCTTGCAATGGGCAAAACCGAGAAGGAAGCTTCCGGAAGTATAAGAATAAGCATGAGTTTCGGGCAGACAAAGGAAATGGTCCCTGAAGTGATAACTACACTAAAAGAAGCCATAGGGCATTTAAGAGAATTAACGAGGTGAGAACGATGCTGGGAGATACGATTTTAATTCGATATGGCGAAATTTCAACGAAAGGAAAAAACCGAAAAAAATTTATCGAGCATCTGAAGAAAAATGTAAAACTTGCTCTCAGGAATTTCGGTAATATTTCTTATTCTTCCAATAGAGACCGGATGCTGCTTCAATTAAATAATGAAAACCCTGAAGCTATATCACGCCAATTAAAAAAGGTGTTTGGCATTCAATCATTCAGCTTAGCAATTACTTGCAAAAATGATTTGGAAGAAATAAAGAAAAAAGCTTTGCTTTCGATTCAGGAAACCTACACTGCGGGAAAAACCTTTAAAATTTCAACGAAGAGAGCCAATAAGCAATTCGAGCTTGATTCGAATGAAATGAACGCCGAAATCGGCGCTCATATTTTAAAAAATGTTGAGGGAATAACTGTGAATGTGAAAAAACCTGATATTCATCTGCGAATCGAAATCAGAGAAAAAGAGACCTACTTAACGTTTAAGGATGAAATGGGCGCAGGCGGCCTTCCGGTCGGCAGCGGAGGCAAGGCAATGCTGATGCTTTCCGGCGGATTCGATAGTCCGGTCGCAGGCTACAAAGCAATGAAGAGAGGAATTGGCATCGAGGCCGTGCATTTTTTCAGTCCTCCTTACACAAGTGAACGAGCAAAGCAAAAAGTAATGGATTTGACTCAAGAGCTATCTGCTTTTGCAGGATCGATTGCCCTGCATATTGTCCCATTCACTAAAATCCAAGAGCGGATTCAAAAACAAATTCCGGAAAACTATACGATGACTGCGACAAGAAGAATGATGCTGCAAATTACAGATATGATCCGGGAAAAGCAAGGAGGACTTGCAATAATTACCGGGGAAAGCCTGGGTCAAGTGGCAAGCCAAACCCTAGAGAGCATGTATGCAATCAATGCAGTGACGTCGACGCCTATCCTTCGTCCGTTAATTGGTACAGATAAAAATGAAATTATTGAAGAAGCTAGGCTGGTAGGCACCTATGATATCAGCATACGTCCGTACGAAGACTGTTGTACGATATTTACGCCTTCTGCACCGAAGACACGGCCAAAAAAAGAAAAGGTGGAGCATTTTGAAAGCTTTGTCGACTTTGACGAGCTTATGAGAGAGGCTGCCGCCGAAGCAGAAACAATCGTGATTCATCATGTTGAAGATGTAAATAAAGCATTTGCCGGTCTTTTTTAAAGCGGAAAATGAGAATATAGGAATTACAAACAATTACCAGCCGTTCTGTGAATGAAGCCATGTGTTATTACACATTCTATACTCACAAGGAGGTGAGACACATGGCTCAAAATAGATCCAGTAATCAATTAGTAGTTCCAGGTGCTAGTCAAGCTATCGACCAAATGAAGTATGAAATCGCTACTGAATTTGGTGTTAACCTTGGTGCTGAAACAACTTCCCGCGCTAACGGTTCAGTTGGAGGAGAAATCACGAAACGTTTGGTTTCTTTAGCTCAACAACAACTTGGTGGTTCTACACCTCAATAAAAAATTAATTAGAATGGCTGATGGGTGGGGGTTTCCCCACTCTTTTTGTATTTCTCAGAGAGAAGCGTTCGTATGCCTGTTTTTCTATGATAAGATGGAGTAAAATGGTCGAAAAGAAAGAGAAGTGATCGGTTTTGAAGTCTTTATGGTATGGGGGAACCATCTATACAATGGAAAAGGAAGGGCACACCGTCGACTCTGTTGTTGTCGAAGATGGACAAATTTTGGATACGGGCAGTTATCAGGCTATGAAAGAAAAATACATAGATGCAAAAGAGCAGCATTTAAAGGGAGCAACGATGTTTCCGGGCTTCGTGGATAGCCATCTTCACTTGATCGGCCATGGAGAAAAACTCATTCGGCTTGATTTATCAATGTGTACATCCAAGGAGGAAATCATAAAAAAAATTCGACTTGCTGAGACGGATGTAAGCGGGAATGACTGGTTAATAGGGGAAGGCTGGAATGAAAATCGTTTTTCTGATCCTTCATATTTAACGAAGGAAGATTTGGACGAGTTTTTTCCTGATCGGCCTGTCCTGCTGAAACGGATTTGCCGGCACGCAATCGTTGTCAATTCAAAAGCGTTACATGCGGCTGGAATTACAAAACAGACCCCGGATCCGGAAGGCGGAGTAATCGTAAGGAATGAAAACGGCAACCCTGCCGGCCTTTTGCATGATAAGGCTCAAGAATTGGTTTATCAAGTACTGCCGACTGTTGACTCTGCCTATTTAAATCGTGCTCTTCGATCAGCAATACAGGATTGCTATGAAAAAGGACTAACTGGCGGACATAGTGAGGATCTTTCTTACTACGGTCTAGCGGCTAATCCGATGAACGCCTACCAGGAAGTGATCGCAAATGAAGGCCTGCTGTTTCGCGCCCATTTGCTTGTCCATCATCTGGCATTGGACGAATGGCTTCAGTTGGATAAAAAAGAAAGCCCGTATATCGAATATGGTGCTATGAAGCTTTTTGCAGATGGAGCCTTAGGGGGGAGAACAGCGCTGTTAAAGGTGCCGTATCATGATGATCCGGATACGAATGGAGTGGAAATTCATAAGGAAAAGGAGCTTTATGAGCTTGTTGAAAAAGCGAGACAGCATCATATGGAAGTAGCTGTGCATGCCATAGGCGACCTTGCGTTTGAAAAGGTGCTTTCTGTTTTAGAAAAACTCCCTCCGCACAAAGGACGGCATGACAGAATCATTCATGCCCAGGTCGTGAATAGTGAGCTTGTCAAAAAAGCAGCAAAGCTTCCTGTATGTCTTGATTTGCAGCCCCATTTTCTTGCCAGTGACTTTCCTTGGGCGATTGACCGGTTAGGTGAGGAACGTGTGCGTCGCTCATTTGTCTGGAAAACTCTTCTGAAAGCAGGGATACCTTGTGCCGGGGGATCAGATGCACCGATTGAACCAGTCAGCCCGATCCTCGGCATTCAGTCGGCCGTTCTTCGCAAAAGCAGCCAGCCAGGCGACGAAACGGTTTATAATGAAGGCGAATGCTTATCGGTTTTTGAAGCAGTCAGCTTGTATACGAAAGGGAGTGCCGCGATCATTTATAAAGAAAATAAGCGCGGTATGATAAAAAAAGGATATGATGCCGATTTTACTATATTAGATAAAGATCTTTTTCAAATGGAAAAAGAGTATCTTCATCTGGCCACAGTGCAACAAACGGTCATTGCCGGGGAAATTGTTTATCGTCGTAAAAAAGCAGGCGCCTCATAACGGTCGCCTGCTTTTTCAAATCTAGAGAAATGTTCTTTTCACTTTTTGCCAGAAAGAATTATCTTTAAGCTTCACTGTTTTGACTGTCTTACCGTTAATGCCGATATCGAATTGTTTCACATGCTTGATGCTTAACGCTTCATTATCCAGGCCGATAACCGGGTGGGTATTGCCGTCCTGAACTACTTCGAGACGCAGTTTTCGCTGGCTGCTAAGAACAAATGGCGAACCAAGTGTTCTGTATGTATTATTATTTAATGAAGCAAGCTCCGTTACCTGCATACATGCCATTTGCGGATCTACAAGTGCCCCATGGACCGATTTATTATAGCCGCTGCTTCCGGTAGGCGTTGAAATAATCAATCCGTCTCCTCTAAAGGTTTCAAAATGCAAATCATCAATGAACAAATCAATGACGAAGGCTTTTATAATCCCGGAACGGATCGAAATCTCATTTAAACAATGAAATCGGTTTGTGTCGTCAATCGTTATATCTATGACGGGATACTTCCTTACGGAGATTTGATCATTCCGCATTGCTTCAATCATTTTATCCGTTTCATCGATTTGAAAATCGCAGTACAAATAGGGTTGTTTTTTCTGGGAGATGCCAAAATACAGACAGTCATCTCTGAATCCGGTCTTTCTGACAGCCTGCAAAAACGCCCCGTCTCCCCCTATACTAGCAATAATATTAGCGTCTTCGTAATTGTCCACGAGCTTAAACCCATGCTCCACTGCTAGAGATTGCAACTTATCTACTTGTCTTATCGTTGTTTCGTCTTTACTGTGAAAGAAAAATACATTTCGTCGCTGATCCATACGTCTCCTCCATTTTGTAAAATGAATAATATTTTCCCATAATCCCTTAATATGATAAAATACCCTTTGTTTAAGTTTATCATGATTGTATGTACGATTGAAAGATTGAAACCTTTACATTTGCAGTACGTATAGAAAGGAAGAGGAGGAGACTTAGAATGAATGCAAAACGTTGGATTGCTTTAGCCATTGCATTAGGAGTGTTTTTGATTTCCGCAATGATGAGCTTATTTATGGCGATATTTGAATTTTCAAGCAGTGATTTAGCAGCTGATTTAGGAAATGAGTACACGGAAAACGTAATTGAGGAAGGGGCAGTGGACAGTAAAATAGCTGTTCTTGAGGTGAACGGAACGATTCAAGACACCGGCAGTGACGGCGGCGGACTCCTTGATTCATCAGGCTATAATCATAGAGGGTTTCTAAAGATGCTTGATCAGGCAAAGGAAGACAGCTCTATTAAAGGAATTCTCCTTAGGGTAAATTCACCTGGAGGCGGAGTGGTCGAAAGTGCAGAATTACATAAAAAATTAGAGGAAATCAAAGCGGAGACGAAAAAACCGATATACGTGTCAATGGGCACAATGGCGGCTTCCGGAGGATATTATATTTCAACGTCTGCGGATAAAATTTTTGCCGCTCCAGATACGATGACAGGTTCTCTCGGAGTGATTATGCAAGGAACGAATTATGCAGAGCTTGCCGACAGGTTCGGAATTAAATTTGATACCGTAAAAAGCGGCGAATATAAGGATATTATGTCACCTTCAAAAGATATGACTAAAGGCGACCGAGAGATTCTTCAAAAAATTGTTAATAATGCGTATGAAGGTTTTGTTGACGTAATCGAGAACGGACGGAATTTGCCTGAAGATCAGGTGAAAAAAATCGCAGACGGCCGCATTTATGACGGACGTCAAGCGAAGGACTTAAATTTAGTTGATGAGCTTGGATACTACGAAGATGCAATTGCCGCAATGAAAAAAGATAATAAAAATCTAAAGGGTGCATCGGTCGTTGGGTATGAAGAAAATGCCAGCTGGCAGTCGTTACTCTCGATGAGTGCAAGTAAAGTGTTTGGCAAGGAAGCAGAATTTTTAAATTTAACAGGACTGCTGTCACAGGGGAATTCTCCTCGGGCCATGTACTTGTATTCTAAATAAGGAGGGAGAAAGATGGACTCAACATTCGATGATGGAAATCCAGTCAAAGAAGCTTCACATGAGACAGCCCATGATACGCGGAACTTTGAAACAGAGCATGCCTATGCTGGCTTTTGGATCAGGTTTTGGGCGTATTTGCTTGATGGCATAGTTGTTTGGGGCATTACGAATTTAACAGTAGAGCCGCTCTTTACCTTATTGAATCTTGAAAAGAAGGTCGGGCTTTTCACAATATCGCCATATACTGTTTCTATCTCCATATTGTTTTTGCTGTATTTTTTCCTGATGACCTTCTTTTTTCATCAAACGCTCGGAAAAATGGTGTTTGGCCTTAAGGTTATTTCAATAGGTAAGGAAAAAGAGCTGACGTGGAGCTCTCTGTTATTCAGAGAAGTAATCGGGAGATACATTCATAACTTCGCTTTTTTATATATCGTTGTCGGAGTGACGCCGAAGAAACAGGGTATTCATGATTTTTTTGCTGATACAACGGTCATTCACGAAAAACTTTATAAAAAACAATGAACGGAACCTGGCTTTTTAGAGCCAGGTTTATTTTATTTCCATTTGGCGATAATGCTTTGTTGAAAGGATGTGAAAGCTTCTCCTATGTTTTTTTTAGCTTTTGGATTAATTCTTGTTGCCCTGTTATTTGTTATGAAAATTTCAATAACTATAAGATATAAGCATGACAAAGATGATGACAGACTCACGATTGTCATCAGGCTTCTGGGGGGATTGGTGAAAATCAAAAAAGAATTCCCTTCGATAAAGGTGAATAAAGAGGATCAAACGATTGATGTAAAATCAGAATCCAATGTCGGAAAGAAAGAAAGCAAAGGAAAAGTCGGCAGTGAAGATATGCAAAATTACTTCGAACAACTTAATGAAATAAAAAAGCGGGTCGTTCACTTGCAAAAAATAGTCAGACGATTTTTAAAGCATGTTCATGTAACTGAATTCCGATGGAAATCTGTAATCGGAATAAATGATGCTGCATTAACAGGAATCATATGCGGGAGCGCGTGGGCCATCAAAGGTTCGTGTATTGCTTTGCTGGATCAGAATTTAAAATTGAAAATCAGGCCTGAAATTGAAGTGATTCCTTCCTTTTTTCACGCTGAGTCAAAAACGAATCTGACGTGTATATTATCTTTCCGGATGGGACATGCTATGGGTGCAGCGATTCGATTACTTACATATTGGCGAGGGAGCAAGCGAACGCTTGTCAATAAGCCTCAGCCTTTAGAATCTAAAAGCTAGAAAAAAACCATCTCAGGCTGTGTAAGGAGGAAAGAAAATGGCAGATCATCCGATCCAAGGCTTAATGAAAACGGCAATGGAAAACTTAAAAGAAATGATTGATGTCAATACGATTATAGGTGACCCTGTAGAAACTCCGGATGGCAGTGTAATCTTAACTGTATCCAAAGTGGGGTTTGGTTTTGCAGCAGGCGGCAGTGAATTCAACGCCGCAAACCTCCAATCAAAATCTGCTGATGGAGAAAGAAAAGAGCATAAGCTTCCCTTCGGAGGCGGCAGCGGAGGCGGGGTATCAATCACACCGATCGCCTTTTTAATTGTAGGATCGACAGGGGTCAGAATGCTTCATTTGGATGAAAATACCCATTTGCTTGAAAAACTGGTTGAATCCGCGCCGCAAGCGATTGAGCGGATCCAAGACATGTTTAAAAAGAACGAAAAAGATCATAGAAGAGATAAAAATCTTCAAGAAGATATTCAATTGTAAAGAAGCCGATTGCATATGCAGTTGGCTTTTTGCCTGAATAACTATAATCATATTGCTTTGCAGAATGGCCTAATCTCTTTTATAGTAGAACTATACATATTGAAGGAGGGTATTGAATTGGCTGAAATTACATTTAAAGGGAATCCTGTAACGCTAATAGGTGAAGAAGTAAAGGTAGGGGATCAGGCACCTGATTTTACAGTATTGTCTAATTCTTTGGAAGAGGTAACACTTTCACAAATTAAAGGAAAAGCTGCTGTTTTATCGGTAGTTCCATCATTGGATACAGGCGTATGCGATGCGCAAACTCGCAAATTTAATGAAGAAGCAGTAAATTTAGGGCCGGTGAATGTATATACAATAAGTGCAGATTTACCATTTGCGCAAAAGCGCTGGTGCGGAGCTAACGGCATTGAAAACGTGGAAACACTGTCTGATCATCGTGAGATGTCTTTCGGTGAAGCGTTCGGTGTCTATATTAAGGAATTGAGGTTGCTCGCCCGTGCCGTTTTTGTTCTGGATGAGAACGGGAAAGTTGTTTACACAGAATACGTTAGTGAAGCAACGAATCATCCTGACTATGAAAAAGCAATAGAGGCAGCTAAATCAGCTGTAAAATAAGGGCACGAAAAGCTTCGGTTTTGACCGGGGCTTTTTTTTTCGCTATGATGAACAATGGATAAAGCTCACCTCTGGCGGGAACGATGGAGGTTAAGGAGAGTAAGCAATGCAAAGAAATAATATTGAACGATTGTACGATTTTATGGATTCAGCTGCCGAATTTATTTCAGAAGATTTGCAGGTATCCTATCTGGAAGCTCTTGCAGAAGCAGGTGAAGTATTCCTGGAAAAATCCCTGCACCTGGACCTATCAGAGGAGAAAGCCGAGAAGATAAAAGAGCTATTACAGAAATATGATGATATTGATGAGCTTGAGGCAGAAACGGTTCGAAAAGCTCTTCAGCTGTCTTTGTTAAAAAGTATGAAAAATTACCATCCAAACCGGCAAATGACACCTGATACGATTGGTTTGTTTATTAGTTATTTATTTAATAAATTCAATCAAGGGACAGAGCCGGTCAGTATAATGGATCCTGCGGTTGGAACGGGAAATCTTTTATTTACCGTTTTGAATCATATGTCCGGCAAGTTGGGCAAAATATATGGGGCAGACATAGATGATATTTTAATACAACTTGCTTTTATACAAGCCGATATGCAAAAGAAAGAAGTCAGCTTTTTTAATCAAGACAGCCTACAGCTCGTTTTTGCCGAGCAAGTGGATACGATCATCAGTGATCTGCCGGTTGGTTATTATCCAAATGACGAAGCCGCAAAGAGTTATCAACTTAAGGCAGATGAAGGTCATTCCTTCTCACATTACTTATTTATTGAACAGAGCCTTAGATATACAAAACCGGGAGGCCATTTGTTTTTTGTTATTCCAAATCAGCTGTTCGTCGGACCGGAAAGCAAAAAGCTCACCTCGTTTTTAACAGAAGAAGCTTATATTTATGCCATATTAAAACTCCCTTCTTCTATTTTTAAAAACGAATCCTTCGGAAAAAGCATACTTGTATTACGGAAAAAAGGAGATAACATTACAGCGCCCAAGCAAATTTTGGCTGCCGATCTTCCTTCATTCTCTGATAAAAATGGCATGGTACGTATAATGAATCAATTGGAACGATGGATTAAGGAAAATACAGACCACAAGACAGAACGGTGAAGTTCTGTCTTGTTTTTTAAGGCTTATGTTTACTCTTTTTTCCAGAAAATAATTTTAAAATGAAAGCACTATCATAACTGATAAGGCTTGCAAAGTATGTTTTTCAATGTTTAAATGAATAAGTCAGATTATTGATAAGTAGTTTTTTACAGATCATTTATACTGCTTGATAGCTTGGAGCAGAACAAATACTTCCTGAAAAATTCAAAAGGGCCAAGCGACATACCCTTGTAAACGTTGAATTTTCATTATATACCTGAGTAAAAGGAGCGACATTCATGTCCAAAATCATTGCAATTAACGCGGGAAGCTCTTCATTAAAATTTCAACTGTTTGAAATGCCCAGTGAAAAAGTCCTTACGAAAGGCTTAGTTGAACGGATCGGTATGGATCAAGGCATATTCACCATTTCTGTAAACGGTGAAAAAAACACGGAAACAACAGACATTTCGAATCATGCCATTGCCGTAAAAATGCTTTTGAAAAAGCTCACTGAGTTTCAAATCATTCAAGATTTAAATGAAATTGACGGAATTGGGCACCGAGTAGTCCACGGAGGAGAAAAATTCAGCGATTCGACTTTATTGACGGATGAAACGATCAGGGAGATCGAAGAGATTTCAGAACTTGCTCCGCTGCACAATCCGGCAAACCTCGTTGGAATTAAAGCCTTCAAGGAAATACTTCCGCAAGTTCCTGCAGTTGCTGTTTTTGACACTGCGTTTCATCAAACAATGCCTGAGCAATCTTATTTATATAGCCTTCCTTATGAATATTATGAGAAATTTGGCATCCGTAAATATGGATTCCATGGAACTTCCCATAAATACGTAACGGAACGTGCTGCTGAACTGCTTGGACGTCCTTTGGAAGAGCTTCGTTTGATATCAGCCCATTTAGGTAATGGTGCCAGCATCGCAGCAGTAGAAGGCGGCAAATCAATTGATACGTCTATGGGCTTCACCCCTCTTGCCGGAGTAGCGATGGGTACACGCTCTGGAAACATTGATCCTGCTTTGATTCCTTTTATTATGGAAAAAACAGGCCAAACAGCGGAAGAAGTGCTGAACGTCTTAAATAAGAAAAGCGGACTACTTGGAATCTCCGGTCTTTCCAGCGACCTTCGTGATATCCATGAAGCAGCCCTTGAAGGAAATCAGCGTGCTGAAGTAGCCCTAGATGTTTTTGCAGAACGAATTCATAAATACATCGGTTCATACGCTGCAAGAATGCGCGGAATTGACGCGATTATTTTTACTGCCGGAATCGGTGAAAATAGCGCCGAAGTTCGTTCACGCGTTCTTAACGGACTTGAGTTCATGGGCGTATACTGGGACCCTGCATTAAATAATACGCACGGTGAAGAAGCATTTATCAACTACCCGCATTCCCCTGTAAAGGTAATCATTATTCCAACAAATGAAGAAGTCATGATTGCCAGAGACGTAGAAAGAATTGCGAAAAAAACGTTGATTTAACAGTGATTTAAACAACCTCCTTTCATGTTATAAACCAGCATGAGAGGAGGTTGTTTTTTATTTGTTGAGAAAATACATATTGCATTTTCTTAGAGATCCGCCGGCATTTTGGCTGCGTAATACATTTAGGAGGAGGCAGGTCTTGTTCGGAAGATCGCCGGAGGAAAATCCGCATGATCTAACAGGCCGGAATCCATGCAACCACACAAGTTTTTCCCACAAGAAACCTCTGAATAACCAATTTCAGAGGCTCCAAAAGATTAGTTGAAAATAGTGATATCAGATGTTGGAGCGAAGTAAGTAACAACCAGAACTACAGGAGAATGTTGTTCAATAGTTGAGCCTGTAGGGACAGTAATGACAAGTTTCCCAGTCCCTGAACCTCCGGGAGTGTAGTCTAATAAATCTTCCATTTGCAGTACACCATTCACATAAACGTTGTAATAACTATTATCTGCAGTTAATGCAGGAAGTGCAGTTGCGTCTGCTCCAGTATCTGTCCAGAAGTCTTCAACAGCAATTGTTAAATTTCCTTTTCCGGTTACAGTTTCTGCAGCCTCGTTAAAAAATCTTTTAACTGTTGGTACTACAGTAACTGTTGAATCAGTAGTAATTGCAGGCTTCATGATTTGAAGTGGCAATCATTTTCCCTCCCTTTCATCAGATCACTTCATATTATGTAAATGTATAGACAGTTGCCTATAAATTTTTTATAAAGGATTAAAAAATAAACAGGCACATTTTTAAACTGAATTGATAAAATGTAGAGGATTTATCCAGGTCGAAGGATGAAGTCAATTGTCCGCAGAAGTCCGAATTGTTTACCTGTCAAAGTGAAGTTTCAGTAGTTCGGAGTGATGAATAAATGAACGATAAAGGAAATGTAAAAAAACCATTGCTTACTATACCGACTGTAGCTTCAGAAGAGGTTCAATTCCATATACCTAAGAAATTAAACATTTATGAGTTTTATACGATTTCAGATGGCCAAAAAAGAATTTACACAGAAGAAGATGGAATCAATGACTTAGGAAAGCAAGTCATACTTGACCCTTGTAAAGTATCATACATGAATCTTTTTATAAACGGAGTGTTGCAGCCTAAGGAAAGCTACGATGTACAGAGCGGAGCCATCATATTGAAAACATCTGACGTACCGACTGAAGGAGCGCCGTTAATCCTGCAAATGATAAAATTATGAACCCCAGTGCATGGTTATGTTTTGTTTTCATTTAGCCTTATAAACAGAATCGTGTATACTGTTTACAAGGCTTTTTATGTATTAATTTTCAGGGGTGAAACAATGAGCGTAGAGGAACACAAAAAAGAAGCGCCCAATCGGGTGTCCTGTCATGTTATAACGGTCAGTGACACTAGAACTTATGAAACCGATAAAAGCGGCAAATTAATGATTGAACTCCTAAAAAAAGCTGGCCATATTGTCATCAGGCATCACATTGTAAAGGACGAGCTTGAAGCCATAAGAGAATGTGTCCTTGCGGGATGCAGAGATAATGAAACCGATGCTGTTCTTTTAAATGGCGGGACGGGAATTGCCTCAAGAGACGTCACGATAGAGGCGATATCTCCTTTGTTTGATAAAACGATACCCGGGTTCGGCGAGTTATTCAGGATGCTTAGTTATACAGAGGATATTGGTTCAGCAGCGATTCTTTCAAGAGCAGAAGCAGGAGTTATTATGCATACAGCCGTTTTTTCCACACCCGGATCCAGCGGTGCCGTTAAGCTTGCAATGAATAAACTCATCGTACCGGAAATTGCCCATGTGATAAGGGAAATAAGGAAGGATAGGCAATCAAATACTTAACCTTTTTATTCATCCAATCGAGTGGATGAATTTTTTTTATGAAAAGGTTGAAAAAAGAAAAATAACTTGTTAGAGTATATACATATCAAATGCATTTTTATGAATAAAAACTAATTTTTATACACATCTGTGAGAGGGGTCTTCAAAATGGTCCAAAAGAAAAAAGTAGTCCTTGCATATTCAGGAGGTCTTGATACTTCTGTTGCGATAAAATGGTTTCAAGAACAAAATTATGATGTCATTGCATGTTGCCTGGATGTTGGTGAAGGAAAAGATTTAGCGTTTGTTCAGCAAAAAGCACTTCAGGTTGGCGCATCAAAATCGTATGTGATCGATGCAAAAGAAGAGTTTGCCGCTGATTTTGCCATGACTGCATTAAAGGCGAATACGATGTATGAAGGAAAATATCCGCTTGTTTCCGCTCTTAGCCGTCCATTGATTTCCAAAAAGCTGGTCGAGGTTGCGGAGCAAGAAAATGCTCAAGCTGTAGCTCACGGCTGTACTGGAAAAGGAAACGACCAGGTTCGTTTTGAAGTTTCGATCAAATCTCTAAATCCTGATTTAGAAGTGCTTGCACCTGTTCGTGATTGGCAATGGTCACGGGAGGAAGAAATTGAATACGCCCAAAAACACGGAGTTCCGGTTCCAATCAAACTTGACAGCCCGTACAGCGTTGATCAAAACCTTTGGGGCAGAAGCAATGAGTGTGGTGTATTAGAGGATCCTTGGGCTGCACCTCCGGAAGGAGCTTACGATTTGACTCAGCCGCTTGAAAATACGCCGGATACACCTGAAACGATCGAAATTTCGTTTGAAAAAGGTATCCCTGTTGCGCTGAATGGTGTTTCTTATACTCCAGCGAACATCATCTTAAAGCTTAATGAAGTGGCAGGCAAGCACGGTGTCGGAAGAATTGACCATGTGGAAAACCGGCTTGTTGGTATCAAATCAAGAGAAATCTACGAATGTCCGGGTGCTGTTACGCTCTTAAAAGCACACAAAGAGCTCGAAGATTTAACTTTAGTTAAAGAAGTTGCTCATTTTAAACCTGTCATTGAACAAAAAATGGCTGAAGTCATTTATAACGGCTTATGGTTTTCTCCGCTGACTAAGGCTCTTCAAGCATTTTTAGAAGAGACGCAAAAAAATGTGTCAGGCGTCGTGCGCGTAAAACTATTTAAAGGCCATGCTATTGTCGAAGGGCGCAAATCCGAATATTCCCTTTACGATGAAAAGCTTGCAACGTATACAAAAGAAGATGCGTTCGATCATAATGCAGCGATCGGCTTTATTGAGCTTTGGGGCTTGCCTACGAAAGTAAACAGTATGGTGAACAAAAAGGAGCAGGTTAAAGCATGAAAAAGCTGTGGGGAGGCCGATTTCAAAAAACACCAGAAAAATGGGTCGATGAATTTGGAGCTTCCATCTCATTTGACCAGCAACTCGTAGAAGAAGATATTACAGGGTCTCTTGCCCATCTTGCTATGCTGAAAAAAACCGGGATTATTTCCGGAGAAGAAGAGCTCCAGATCAAAAGCGGGCTGGAGCGTCTTCTTGAAAAAGCAAAAAACAACGAGCTTCAGTTTAGCACCGATTATGAAGATATACACTTGAATCTGGAGAAGCTTTTGATTGATGAGATCGGCCCTCTAGGAGGCAAGCTTCATACGGCAAGGAGCCGGAATGACCAAGTAGCGACAGATATGCACCTGTATTTAAAAAAGAATACAGAGATGGTCATAGGGCTGATTGGCGAGTTCCAACACGAGCTAATCAAAAAGGCTGAGCAGCACGTGGAAACGATTTTGCCCGGTTATACCCATCTTCAGCGTGCCCAGCCGATTTCGTTTGCCCACCACCTTATGGCTTATTTTTGGATGTTGGAAAGGGATAAGGAGCGCTTTTCTGATTCCATGAAACGAATCAATAAATCTCCTCTTGGTTGCGGGGCGCTTGCCGGGACAACGTTCCCTATTGACAGGGAATATACCGCCCAGCTTCTTGGCTTTGATTCGATTTATGAAAACAGCCTTGATGGTGTGAGTGACCGGGACTTTATTCTCGAGTTTTTATCGAATAGCAGTCTTTTAATGATGCATCTTTCCAGATTTGCCGAGGAAATTATCTTTTGGTGCTCTCAGGAATTCAAATTCATTGAGCTTGATGATACTTATGCTACTGGAAGCAGCATGATGCCGCAAAAGAAAAACCCAGATATGGCTGAATTAATTCGCGGGAAAACTGGTCGGGTATACGGTAATTTAACCGGACTTCTTACGATCATGAAAGGACTTCCGCTTGCTTATAATAAGGATTTGCAAGAAGATAAGGAAGGTATGTTCGATACCGTGACAACAGTGGTAGGGAGCTTGAAGATTTTTGCCGGTATGATTGAAAGCATGAAAGTCAACGAGAACATAATGAAAACAGCTACGATGCAGGATTTTTCAAATGCAACCGAGCTCGCCGACTACCTGGCGAAAAAAGGAATGCCTTTCCGTGAAGCTCATGAAGTGGTTGGAAAACTTGTTTACACATGCATTGAAGAAAATAAATATTTACTTGATCTTTCATTGAATTCGTTCCGTGAGGCAAGCCATCTCTTTGAAGAGGACGTATTTGAGATACTAGATCCGTATGCGGCAGTTAAGAAGAGAATGAGTGCGGGCGGAACCGGTTTTAAGAAGGTAGAAGAAGCTATTGAAAAGGCAAAATCTATCATGTCAACTGTGAAAGAATAACTTGCCAAAATCGAGCCATCCTTTTAGGGTGGCTTATTTTTTTGTGATTTAGGAATGATATATTTGCAATTTTGTAGTAAAGTCAAGTTGTAGTGAAAAAGACAAGCTTTGGGGGTGAGGCTAAGATGAGAAGGCATGCTTTGATAACCGCTGGATCAAAGGGGTTAGGCAGGAAAGTGACAGAAGCTTTGCTTGAAAAAGGCTATTCAGTAACAGTCAATTACAGACAGGACGAAGAAGCCGTTAACCAGTTGAAAAAGCAGTTTAGCCAGTACCTTGATCGATTGCAATTTATCAAAGGGGATGCCACACAAAAGGATGACATGCGCCAATTGGTTCAAAAAGCCTTAACCCAATTTGGCAGAGTGGACTTTCTAATAAACAATGCAGGTCCTTATATTTTTCAAAGAAAGAAACTTGCAGACTATACAGACGAAGAATGGTATGAAATGATGGAAGGCAATTTAAGCGCTGTCTTTCACTTGTTCAAGGCGGTCATTCCCGCCATGAGGAGCCAGAGGTTTGGCAGAATCATTACATATGGCTTTCAAGGAGCCGGCCATGCGTCCGGTTGGCTTCACCGTTCCGCGTATGGAGCTGCAAAAACCGGGTTAGTATCACTGACCAAATCAATTGCCATCGAGGAAGCTGATGCAGGCATTACCGCCAATATGGTTTGTCCCGGTGATATCGTTGGCAAAATGAAAGAAGCATCGATTGATTATGCACGTTCTGTAGAGGAAAACAAAACTCCGATTGGCCGCTCAGGTACAGGGCAAGACATAGCAAGAATTATTACGTTTCTTTGTGAGAAAGATTCGGATATGATAACCGGAGCTGTGATTGAGGCTGCAGGAGGACTGGATGTTTTACGAGCTTCCTCGAGCCGTTAATGGTTTTACTCTTAACTTTTCAGGGAAAAAAGTATAAACGATTAAAAAAATGAGGTGTAACAATTGAAAGTATCATTTCATGGCCATTCAGTAGTTGCAGTGGAAACAAAAAGCCACCGAATTATCATTGATCCTTTTTTAACTGGGAATAATTTGACGGATTTAAAACCAGACGATGTCAAGGCGGATGTCATTTTACTTACACACGGACATAATGACCATGTGGGGGACACGGAGTTAATTGCCAAGAATAATGATGCGCTTGTCATTGCTCCAAATGAGCTTGCAGTTTATTTGGGATGGAAAGGCATAAAGGTTCACCCGCTCCATATTGGCGGAGGAAGAGAATTCGATTTCGGCAAAGTCAAATTAACGCAAGCGTTTCATGGTTCTGCTGTGACGGATGAGGAAAATAAAGAAATTATTTATACTGGCATGCCAGCAGGGATCTTGCTGACGGTCGATGATAAAACGGTTTACCATGCAGGTGATACTGGACTCTTTTCTGATCTAAAGCTGATTGGCGAGCTCAACTCAATTGACCTTGCCTTTTTACCGATCGGAGATAATTTTACGATGGGTCCTGATGATGCGAAAATTGCAGCTGAATGGGTTAGAGCAAAAAGAGTGGTTCCGATTCATTATAATACGTTTCCGCCGATCAAACAGGATCCTTATGCCTTTGCCGAAAGCCTGCCCGGCGGTGTAGGAAAGGTAATGGAAGTCGGAGATTCAATCGAATTGTAAGGTGAACCAATTCCGGATTTTTGGGGCAATTAATCCTAATGATGACTGAAAGTTCCCGGGGAGTGGGGCTTTCTGACCGTTTATGCGGGTGCAAACAAGTTCGCTTAACAGGCCTGAAGTTAGGCGGCTTGTTTTTTTTGCCGGGAATACAAGGCAACGTCGTATTGCGGATAATTCTGATTACCTATTATAATACATAGTAAGAATTGATTCTAGAAGGTGAACAGGTTGACAACCAAACACGAACAGATTTTGACATTTATTGACTCTTTGCCAGTGGGAGAAAAGATCTCGGTCAGAAGAATTGCCAAAGAGATGAAAGTAAGTGAAGGCACAGCCTATCGCGCCATTAAAGATGCAGAAAACAAAGGGTTCGTCAGTACAATTGAAAGAGTCGGCACGATTAGAATAGAAAAAAAGAAAAAAGAAAATATTGAAAAATTAACGTATGCAGAAGTCGTTAACGTAATAGATGGACAAGTCCTCGGAGGGAAATCAGGACTTCATAAGACATTGAATAAATTTGTCATTGGGGCAATGGAAATAGATGCAATGATGAGATATACAGGAGCCGGAAACTTGCTGATTGTCGGCAACAGGACTGACGCGCATCGTCATGCTCTGGCGGCTGGCGCAGCGGTGCTTGTGACCGGCGGTTTTGATACGGAGGAAGAGATTATCCGCTTGGCTGATCAGCATGAATTGCCGGTTATCTCGACAAGTTATGATACCTTTACAGTAGCTGCTATGATCAATCGTGCGATTTACGATCAGCTCATAAAAAAAGAGATAGTGATGGTGGAGGATATTTTAACCCCTTTGGAGCGGACAGTCTATCTTTCGCCGACAGACAAGCTGGAGAAATGGTATGAAAAGAATTCGGAAACAAGTCACGGCAGATTTCCCGTTATAGATAAACAGATGCGGATCCATGGAATTTTAACTTCGAAGGACATTGCAGGCTTTGATAAAAATGTCTTGGTTGAAAAAGTGATGACAAAAAAACCAATAACAGTGATCGGAAAAACCTCGGTCGCTTCTGCTGCCCAGCTAATGGTGTGGGAAGGGATCGAAGTATTGCCGGTTATTAACGATCATCAAAAGCTCATCGGAATGATTAGCAGACAGGATGTATTAAAGGCTCTGCAAATGATTCAAAAGCAGCCCCAGGTTGGAGAGAAGCTTGATGACATCGTAGCAGGAGGATTCAAAGAAACTGAAGAAAGCAAGGATACGAGTGGGGCCCGTTATCAGTATGAAGTTGCCCCGCAAATGACAAATCAGCTTGGCACCATTTCTTATGGGGTATTTACGACGATTTTGACCGAGGCCGCCAACCGATATTTGCGATCAAGAAAAAAAGGCGAGGTTGTGATTGAAAATATTACGATCTTTTTTCTAAAGCCTGTTCAAATGGAGGCCGTGATTGAAATCGAACCGAAAATACTTGAAGTCGGCAGGAAGTTCGGAAAATTGGACGTCGAAGTGTTTCATCAGGGAAACATTGTCGGCAAAGCTATGATGATGGTACAGCTCATGGAAAGAAGCTAAAGGGACGATTTTGCCGCCCCTCATGCATGATGGTTCTCTCTTTGCAATTCTTTTTCAAAAATAGGGCTGTAATACCTGTATGCTTTATAGCCAGCCCAAACACTGCCGGCACCGACCAAAATAAACAAGATTCCGATGACTACGGCCAAAGTAGATCGGTTTAATAGAAGCTGATTCAGGCCGAAAGAGACGATAAACAGACCTAGTGACATGCTTGATTTCGAATTTAAAACGTCTTTTTCAATCGAACGTTTCGCACGGATGGCCCGCACTTTATAAAATAAGTAGGCAAAGGCAAAAAGACAAATGATTAACGTAAGAACAAGCATAATTTTTCCCCCAATTGTCAGTCGTCACATTCTTATTTTATCGGTAGTTGTGATTTCTTTCTAGCTGTAAATGTTTTTCTTTTAACCTCGTTGTGTTTAAATGAAATGAAGAAGTCTTTCAAAAAAGGAGCAAACGGATGAAAAGTGAAGTAATAAAAACGATATCATTATATGACACAATAATAATACATAGACATGTAAGGCCAGATCCGGATGCTTATGGTTCCCAGTGCGGGCTTGCGGAACTATTGAAGCAATCGTATCCGCATAAAAAAATTTATGTGGCTGGAACTCCTGAGCCTTCCCTTTCCTTTTTATATCCGATGGATGAAATCGAAGATGAGATTTATAAAGGAGCGCTCGTCATTGTTTGTGATACCGCGAACCAAGCGCGGATTTGCGATTCCCGCTTTGGGAAAGGCGATAAGCTTATTAAAATTGACCACCACCCAAATGAAGACCCTTACGGGGACCTTTTATGGGTAGATACCGAAGCAAGTTCTGTTAGTGAGATGATCTATGAGCTTTACCTTGAAGGAAAAAATGCAGGCTGGGAAATCTCCACGAAAGCCGCTGAGCTGATTTATGCCGGAATCGTCGGAGATACCGGACGTTTTCTTTTTCCAAATACAACGAAAAAGACATTAAAATATGCGGGGGAGCTGATCGAATATCCATTTTCTTCTACAGTGCTGTTCGATCAATTATATGAAACGAAACTGCAAGTGGTTAAACTCAATGGTTACATTTATCAGCATGTTGAATTATCTGAAGCCGGAGTCGCTTCCGTCATTATCAAAAAAGATATTTTGGAGAAATACAAAGTTACCGCAACTGAGGCTTCTCAGCTGGTAGGGACACTCGGAAGCATATCAGGCATTAAAGCGTGGGTATTCTTTGTTGAAGAAGAAAATCAAATCAGAGTAAGATTCAGATCGAAAGGGCCAGTCATTAATGAAATCGCTAAAAAATATAAGGGCGGCGGTCATCCGTTAGCCGCCGGAGCATCGATTTCAGAATGGAGCACTGTCAGTGAAATTATTGACGACCTGGAAGAGCTGTGCAAAGCATTCTAATGGATTCGGGCTTTCTACTTTGAAAGCCTTTTTTGCCTGCTTCTATTTGGCAAAAGAAATCCTGAGCTGAACAGAGAGCCTTGTGTAAATGATGAGCTCCTCTACTTTTACTTGATAGTCATGGCCGTCGCCTTTAAAGCGTTTGTTTTCGATTGAACGCTTTAAAATTTCTTTCGTTTGATAAACACTTTCAATATCCTTTGTGATGACCTCGGATATTTGATCTTTAATTTCCTCTTCAATGGCTAATCGGTCGGGCTGTGAAATTCTGTACTGTTCGGCATTGATCAGGTTCACTTCCACGCTTTGAATCAGCAGCTTCCGTTTATTGTCTTCGTTCAATTTATAGAGGTCGTTCTGAAAAAGCTTAATCTGTTCGTTCAGATCCGAAATGTGCTCTCTTTGCTCCTTTATGAGTGTGACCTGCTTCTGCTGGAATGTACCGTATGTAAAAAGAAAGAAAAACCAGGTAACGATGGCTCCGAAAATCATCCCGGCAAAAAAACGCTCCCAGCTCGGTTTTTTATGATAAGGCGGGATTCTCATGAAGAAATGTGCTCCTGGGTCAGCCATGAAATAATCAGCTGTCCTGTATTGGCACCGCCCATTGCAGATACGATTAAGAGAACCTGTTTAAACATATCCCATGTGTTGCCGGCAAATATGCCCCGCTCAAAGCTGTGGACGGCATCAAACGTACCGCCAATCGCTGCGACGAGCGCCCAGATCTTCAAATTTTTTGCCAAATCGTCAATGACGCTTAGCGGAGGCTGTCCGGATAAATAAGCTCCGATTCCGCCGATAAATGAGCCGCCTAAAAGCACGCCTAACGCGATAAAATAGCAGTTAATAAAGTTTGGGAGAAACGATTCACTCTCATTCATTTTTTTCACCTCGCCTTTTTCTACTATATGGGCTGGGGCAGACAAGTATGATCAGCTTGAATAAGAACGTTTGTTTCTTCTTAACATGCATCATATAATAGTAGGTAAAGGTCATTTTTCTAAAAAGAAGGGAGGGCCAGGATGTCTTTCGTACACTTACAGGTGCAAAGCGGCTACAGCTTGCTTGACAGTGCCGCATCAGTTAAGGATTTGGCAAAAAAGGCTGCTTTGCTCGAGTTTGATTCGATTGCTTTAACAGATTTTCACGTCATGTATGGAGCAGTTGAATTTTACAAAGAATGCAAAAAACACGGGCTGAAACCCATTTTGGGAGTAACGGCTTCTGTCTTTAGCGGAACAGAACAAACCCCCTTTCCGTTGGTGCTGCTGGCGAAAACGAATACAGGTTATCAAAATCTGCTAAAAATCAGCAGCGTCCTTCAATCAAAATCAAAAGAAGGATTAAAAGAAGCATGGCTGAAAAGCTACAGCAAGGATATCATTGCGCTGACGCCTGGAGAAAAAGGATACATAGAACGTTTATTGCTGAACGGGAAAGAACGAGAAGCAGAGGAAGCGGCGATTCACCTAAATTCCATTTTCGGAAATAATCATTTTTATCTTTCTCTTCAGCCCTATAAAACGAATGAGCGATTGTCTGATTTGATTGTGGATTTATCGGAAAAAACCAGGATTCCCATTGTAGCTTCAGGGGATGTCCATTATCTCGAAAAAAAAGATCGTTTTGCATACACATGTTTGAAGGCGATAAAAAACGGCGAGAAAATTTCAGACTATCACGATGTGGACGAACAACTTCACCTCAAGTCATCTGTAGAAATGAGCGAGTTATATCGTGCATATCCACATGCTTTGGAAAATACCGTGCGCATCTCAGAAGTCTGCCATGTTGACTTATCATTAGGCCAGACGAAGCTCCCGGCCTATCCTTTACCTGAAGGAAAATCAGCGGACGGCTATTTAAAAGAGCTCTGTTTAGCCGGGATCGATCAGAGAAAGCTTAACCATTCCCGTTACATGAAACGATTGGAATACGAGCTCGAAATTATTAGTGGCATGGCTTTTAGCGATTACTTTTTAATCGTCTGGGATTTTATGAAGCATGCCCATGAGCAGGGGATTGCGACTGGTCCTGGAAGGGGTTCTGCTGCTGGATCTTTGGTGTCTTACGTACTTAATATTACCGACGTGGATCCGATTGAGCACGACCTGTTATTTGAACGGTTTTTAAACCCTGAGCGGATCAGCATGCCCGATATTGATATTGACTTCCCTGATAATCGAAGAGACGAAGTGATTCAGTATGTAAAGGAAAAATACGGAGTGAGTCACGTGGCACAAATTATTACGTTCGGAACGTTAGCGGCCAAAGCAGCGCTTAGAGATGTCGGCAGAGTGATGGGCATCAGCCCTAAGCAATCGGATGAGCTTGCCAAGATGATTCCTGCGAGACCTGGAATTACATTGGACAAAGCCAGAAGCGAATCGGATAGATTGGATCGGACATTATTGGACTCCCCCTTATATGAACGGATTTTCTCAATTGCAAAGACGATCGAGGGTCTTCCCCGTCACGCCTCTACCCATGCGGCGGGAGTTGTTCTCAGCAAGGAGCCTTTAACAAATGTAATTCCCGTTCAAGATGGCCATGAAGGGGTTTATCTTACACAGTACTCGATGGAGCATCTTGAGGATCTCGGCTTATTGAAAATGGATTTTTTAGGTTTGAGAAATCTCACTTTAATTGAGTCGATAAAAAGGCTGATTGAGAAAGATAAACGAATTGAAATTGATTTCTCACAGGTACCAAAATCGGATGAAAAAACGTTCGAGCTATTAGCAAAAGGGGATACAACAGGAGTGTTCCAGCTCGAATCGACGGGAATGAGAAGCGTGCTGAAAAGGCTGAAGCCCACCGGTTTTGAAGATATTGTCGCAGTGAATGCACTTTACCGGCCAGGACCAATGGAGAATATCCCGGTCTTTATTGATCGGAAGCACGGTAAGCAATCAGTCGATTATCCACATCCCAAGCTAAAGGAAATTTTAAAAGACACGTATGGTGTCATCGTATACCAGGAGCAGATTATGAGAATCGCTTCTGAAATGGCGGGCTTTAAACTGGGTGAAGCAGATCTGCTTAGGCGAGCGGTTTCAAAAAAACAAAAATCGATACTTGATAAAGAACGAGAGCATTTTGTAAACGGCTGCCTGAAAAAAGGCTATGCGGAGAGCGTTGCCCATGAAGTTTATGATTTAATCGTCAAATTTGCAAACTACGGATTTAACAGAAGCCACGCTGTTGCATATAGTATGATCGGATTTCAGCTTGCCTATTTAAAAGCACATTTCCCTTTAAATTTTATGGCAGGCCTTTTAACGAGCGTGATTGGAAATGAGGAAAAGATATCCAACTATCTATTAGAAGCGAAAGATAAGGGACTTGAGTTGCTGGGACCGTCTGTAAATCACAGCGAGTATGCATTTAAGGTCGAAAACGGAAAAATAAGATACAGCCTAAAAGCAATAAAAAACGTAGGGGTTGCGGCAGTAAAAGAAGTGTTTCAAGAGCGAAAAAAGGGGAGATTTACCGATCTTTTTGACTTTTGCTTCCGATTATCGCAATCTGCTTTGAATCGTAAAATGTTGGAATCCCTTGTACTTTCAGGTGCAATGGATGAATTTGGCCAAAACAGGGCAACCCTTCTGGCCTCCCTCGATGTAGCCCTGGAGCATACGGCCTTGTTTGGCGATCAAGGAAACCAGCTCGGCTTGTTTCAAGAGGAAATGTTTGCGATCAAGCCTAAATACACAGTGATGGAAGAGTTCCCTGTTATTGATTTGCTCAACTTTGAAAAGTCAGTTCTTGGCTTTTATTTTTCAAGCCATCCGATTTCCCCGTACCGCGAAAAGTTATCTGCTTCAGGCGCGAGTGAGATCGCTGATTTGCACAAGAAAGGATTCAAGAAAGCAAAAGCAGGTGTATTGTTAAGCAAAATGAAAGTCATCCGTACAAAAAACGGGCAATCTATGGCTTTTCTGCAGCTGAGTGACGAAACGGGAGAGCTTGAAGCCGTCATTTTTCCTGATCAACTTAGAGAGTACAATCATGTACTGATTGAAGGAGCTTTAGTCTTAGCAGAAGGAAGAATGGAATTTAGAAATGAAAAACGGCAGCTTATCGTGAGCAAAGCATATCCAATCGAAAACTTGTCGGCTGATGAACATCCTTCAATGTATATAAAAATTGAAGAGCATATGCATACGAATGAGTTATTGGAAAAGATCAAAGGCGTTTTAATAGGCAATAAAGGAATGACTGAAGTGTATATATACTATGAAAAACAAAAACAAACCGTAAAACTGCATCCAATGTACAATCTAAATGCGTCGCATACTGCATTATACCGATTAAAAGAGCTCGTCGGTGATAAAAATGTCATCATGAAATCGTAGACAGGCAATCCATTCTGCTTTACATTTAATGTGCGCCATTTTTTTGCAGATACATGAATTTTCAGTATACATTTACAGTCCCCTTGAAGGAGTGAAGAAAATGTCTTTGAAAGAAGAAGCACTACATATGCATAAGGTAAACCAGGGAAAGCTGGAATCTAAATCCAAGGTCCAGGTAAGGAATGCAAAGGATTTGAGCTTAGCCTATTCACCGGGAGTGGCTGAGCCTTGTAAATCCATATACGACGATAAGACCAAAGTGTATGATTATACAATGAAAGGCAATATGGTAGCTGTTGTTTCTGACGGTACGGCAGTGCTCGGGCTTGGTAATATCGGGCCGGAAGCCGCACTTCCGGTTATGGAAGGCAAAGCAGTTCTCTTTAAAAGCTTTGCCGGAGTCGACGCCTTTCCTATCTGTTTAGGAACTTCAGACGTAGATAAAATCGTAGAAACGGTAAAGTTGCTCGAGCCTACGTTTGGCGGTGTCAACCTTGAAGATATTGCTGCCCCAAATTGTTTTGTCATAGAGGAGCGCTTGAAGAAAGAAACAAAAATACCGATTTTTCATGATGATCAGCACGGCACGGCGATTGTCACTGTTGCCGGTCTGGTGAATGCACTTAAGCTGTCTGGCAAATCGTTATCCCAGATAAAAGTTGTCGCCAATGGCGCCGGTGCTGCTGGAATCGCTATCATTAAGCTGCTATACCATTTCGGTGTGAGAGATATTGTCATGTGTGACTCAAAAGGAGCTATTTATGAGAACCGCCCGCAAGGCATGAATCCTGTAAAAGCTGAGGTTGCTAAGTTTACGAATACTTTAAAGAAGGAAGGCTCCCTTCAAGATGTAGTAAAAGGTGCGGATGTTTTTATCGGCGTCTCTGTTGAAGGGGCATTGACGAAAGAAATGATTTCTTCAATGGCCAAGGATCCGATTATTTTTGCAATGGCAAATCCGAATCCTGAAATTATGCCTGAGGAGGCTAAAGCTGCGGGAGCAAAAGTTATAGGTACTGGAAGGTCTGATTTTCCGAACCAAGTTAACAATGTGCTGGCTTTTCCCGGCATTTTCCGCGGAGCGCTTGATGCGCGGGCAACCCACATCAATGAAGAAATGAAAATCGCAGCTGTCGAAGCGATTGCTTCCCTAGTTTCTGAGGATGAGCTCAGTCCGGATTATGTTATACCCGCTCCATTTGATGCAAGAGTAGCTCCAGCTGTCGCAAAGGCAGTTGCTAAGGCTGCAATGGAAACCGGGGTCGCTAGAATTGACGTAGATCCTGAAGAAGTTGCTGAGAAGACAAGAAAACTGGCGATCATTGAATAAAATTGCAATTCGGGTTCGCTTTTTTCGCACCCTCGTCTCGTGTTGTCGAGGCAAGTGCGTTGTTTTCCTTAATTTCCTTCTTGTAGTTCTTTTGGAATAAAAAACAAGTATTCCTCCACATTTTGCTCATTTTCACTATTTCATTTGCAAAAATTTCTTATCGAAATATAATGATCATAATTACCGCTCTATAACCTTGATATATCAGCCTTTTCAGCTTCTTATCGAAATTGCGGTAAAGGCTTGTATCAGGTGAAAATGTCGTATGAAGGATGACAGCCTTCGACAAAAAAAGTACAATAGTTTCGGTAAAGTTATCTCATGATCCTTTCAAACGTATCAATCGGCGGAGGAAATGGACATGATGTTATAGAAATACCCTTTTAGGAAAGGGAGGTAGTCACTTGCTAAAGGACTTTTTTACAAAAAAGAAAAAATATGCTTCTGTTCCAGCAGATAAAGTGAACCAGGACGTGCCTGCAGGGATTATGACCAAATGCCCAAGCTGCAAAAAAATTCTTTTAACAAAAGAATTGGACAAAAACTTAAGAGTTTGTATGAACTGCGGCCATCATCTGCAGATGAATGCAAGGCAGAGAATCAGCAGCCTTTTTGATGAGGGATCGTTTCAAGAATTCAATGAAGGCATGCGTTCAAATAACCCGCTTGAATTTCCTGGCTATCTTGAAAAGCTGGAAAAAGACCGTGAAAAGACTTCATTAAATGAGGCGGTCGTCACGGGCGAAGGTAAAATCGAAGGGATTCCGGCAGTCATTGCCGTCATGGACGCTTCCTTCCGTATGGGGAGCATGGGCACAGTGGTCGGAGATAAAATTTCGAAAGCGGCAGAACTAGCAAAAAATAAACGCTATCCCTTACTGATATTTACAGCTTCAGGGGGAGCGAGAATGCAGGAAGGCGTTCTTAGCTTAATGCAGATGGCAAAAACAAGCTCCGAATTAAAATTCTTAAGCAATGAAAAAGGTTTGATCATATCTATTATGACCCATCCTACAACCGGCGGGGTATCTGCCAGCTTCGCTTCTCTTGGAGATATTAATTTGGCTGAACCTGGTGCATTAATTGGGTTCGCAGGAAGGCGAATTATTGAACAGACGATTCGCGAGAAATTGCCGGATGACTTTCAAACCGCTGAATTTTTATTAAAACACGGACAGCTGGATGCAATCGTCCATAGAGCGGAAATGAAAAGCACGCTGGCACAATTGTTAAAGCTTCACCAAACAGGAGGTGAACTGGAATGGTTGGAGAATTAGAATTTGAAAAACCGCTAATTGAACTGCGGGAAAAAATATCGGAGTTAAAAAAATTCACAAAGGATTCAGCTGTTGATCTAAGTGCGGAAATCTCAAGGCTTGAAGCGCGTCTTGTCAAGCTGGAAGATGATATTTACACGAATTTGAAGCCTTGGGACAGAGTCCAAATTGCCAGACATCCGAAGCGTCCCACGACGCTTGATTATGTCGAGCATTTATTTACCGATTTTTTTGAGTGCCATGGCGACCGGCTTTACGGAGATGATGAAGCCCTTGTTGGCGGAATTGCTAAGTTCCAAGGCCTTCCTGTGACCGTAATAGGCCAACAACGAGGAAAAGACACAAATGAAAACATTCGCAGAAATTTTGGCATGCCGCATCCGGAAGGCTACAGAAAAGCTTTACGGCTAATGAAACAAGCTGATAAGTTCGGAAGACCAATCATTTGTTTTATTGATACGAAAGGAGCCTACCCGGGGAAAGCGGCTGAGGAAAGAGGACAAAGCGAGGCAATCGCCCGCAACCTTTTTGAAATGGCCGATTTAACTGTACCGGTTATTTGTATTGTAATCGGAGAAGGCGGCAGCGGCGGAGCTCTTGCACTTGGAGTAGGCAATCATTTGTATATGCTTGAAAATTCGACGTATTCGGTTATTTCTCCAGAAGGTGCTGCAGCTCTTTTATGGAAGGATTCGGGTAAAGCCAAATTGGCCGCAGAAACGATGAAGATCACCGCGGATGATTTAAAGAAACTGGGTATTATAGAATCTGTTATAAAAGAGGTCAGAGGCGGTGCTCATCGTAATATTGAAAAACAGGCTCAACTTATTAAAGATACTTTAACAGAGTCGTTAAAGGAATTGATCAAATTAGATCAAGCTTCTCTTTTGAAACAAAGATATGAAAAATATAAAGCTATTGGCAAAGTATCTGCTGAAAACGAGTTTGCAGAAATAAAGTAAAATAAAGCGTGAGCCATTTAGGCTTCACGCTTTTAGTGCGGTCGAAAAACAGTGATCATATAAATAATTACGTAAAATTTGTTTAAAATATTAAAATAAAATAGTATAATAAAAAAGTCTGTGTAGATTCAATTACATAAAGTTCCCTATTATTATTTGTTTTGGCCCTGTGAAAATGGTATGTTAGAAGTAATAAGAGCTTTCTCGAGGTGACGAATTAGTGAAAAGAATCGGAGTATTAACAAGCGGCGGAGATTCACCAGGAATGAATGCCGCTGTTCGTGCGGTTGTCAGAAAGGCAATCTATCAGGAAGTGGAAGTTTTTGGGATTTACAATGGTTATTCAGGTTTAATCAGTGGGAAAATTGAAAAGCTTGAGTTAGGCTCAGTCGGGGATATTATCCATCGAGGCGGGACTAAGCTATACACTGCAAGATGCCCTGAGTTTAAAACGATTGAAGGCAGAAAAAAAGGAATTGCCCAGTTAGAAAAGTTTGGTATTGAAGGTCTCGTCGTTATAGGCGGAGACGGCTCTTACATGGGGGCTAAAAAGCTGACTGAAATGGGATTCCCGTGTGTGGGTGTGCCGGGGACGATCGATAATGATATTCCTGGAACTGATTTTACCATTGGTTTTGATACAGCGTTGAATACAGTTATTGACGCAATCGATAAAATCAGGGACACGGCGACCTCTCATGAACGTACATACGTAGTGGAAGTAATGGGCAGGCATGCCGGAGATATCGCATTATGGTCCGGACTTGCCGGAGGAGCGGAATCAATTTTAATTCCTGAAGCTGACTATGATATGGGAGACATCGTTTCTAAGCTGAAACGCGGACATGACCGTGGCAAAAAACACAGTATTATTATTGTGGCCGAAGGTGTAGGAAGCGGTGTTGATATCGGGGAAAAAATCGAAAGAGCGACCGGTTTAGAAACCCGGGTTTCAGTACTAGGCTATATTCAGCGCGGAGGGACTCCGACGGCGGCTGACCGTGTATTAGCAAGCAGGCTTGGTGCCTATGCAGTAGAACTCTTGCTTGAAGGAAAAGGTGGACGCTGTGTCGGAATTCAGAGCAATGAACTGGTCAACCATGACATCCTGGAAATATTAGATCAGAAACATTCAGTAGATCAAAACATGTACAAGTTATCGCAAGAGTTATCCATTTAAGGAGGAGTCGACGTATGAGAAAAACCAAAATTGTTTGTACCATAGGACCAGCCAGTGAAAGTGTTGAGACGCTCACTAATTTAATGGAAGCGGGAATGAATGTTGCACGGCTGAACTTTTCCCACGGAGATTATGAAGAGCATGGTGCCCGAATCTCAAATATTCGCAAAGCAAGCGAAAGCATCGGAAAAAACGTAGCACTGCTTCTTGATACGAAAGGTCCGGAAATCCGTACTCATACTATGGAGAACGGGGCGATTGAGCTTAAAGAAGGATCCGAAATCATTGTTTCTATGAAAGAAGTAATCGGAACGACAGAAAAGTTTTCTATCACCTACGAAGGATTAATCGAAGATGTTCATGAAGGCTCCATTATCTTGCTTGATGATGGCTTAATCGGCCTGAAGGTTACAGAAGTGAATAAAGGTTCAGATGAAATTAAAACGACGATTATGAACAGCGGAACGTTAAAAAATAAAAAAGGCGTGAATGTTCCAGGCGTAAGTGTTAATCTTCCTGGAATTACAGAGAAGGATGCAAATGATATTGTGTTCGGAATTGAACAAGGTGTGGATTTTATCGCAGCTTCCTTCGTACGCCGCCCTTCCGATGTATTAGAAATTCGCGAGCTGCTTGAAGAGCATAATGCAACGGATATCCAAATCATCCCTAAAATTGAAAACCAAGAAGGCGTCGACAATATTGACGATATTCTTGAAGTTTCCGATGGACTGATGGTTGCTCGTGGAGATTTGGGTGTTGAAATTCCTGCTGAGGAAGTTCCATTAGTTCAGAAGGAATTAATTAGAAAGTGCAACGCGCTCGGCAAACCGGTAATTACTGCTACGCAAATGCTGGACAGCATGCAGCGTAATCCGCGTCCGACAAGAGCGGAGGCAAGTGACGTTGCTAATGCAATTTTTGATGGTACAGATGCGATTATGCTCTCAGGTGAAACTGCAGCTGGAATTTATCCTGTAGAAGCTGTACAAACAATGCATAATATTGCTTCCCGTTCAGAACAGGCGCTTAATTACAAAGATATTCTTTCTACAAGAAGCCAGCAGGTCGGCATGTCAATTACGGATGCAATTGGACAATCTGTAGCCCATACTGCGATCAATCTTGATGTATCTGCAATTGTAACACCAACCGTAAGCGGCCATACAGCGCGAATGATCAGCAAATACCGCCCGAAAGCTCCGATAGTTGCTGTAACGACGAGTCCTTCTGTAAGCCGTAAACTAGCCTTAGTATTCGGTGTCGTTGCTACAAGCGGCGGCAAGTGCTCAACGACCGATGAGATGATCGAAGGGGCTGTACAGGAGTCTATTAACTCCGGAGTTGTCAACCATGGGGATCTGATTGTTATAACAGCTGGTGTTCCGGTAGGAGAGGCTGGTTCAACAAATCTCATGAAGGTTTATATTGTTGGCGATATTATTGCAAAGGGACAAGGAATAGGCAGAAAATCTGCGTATGGTAATGTTGTCGTTGCAAATAATGCGAAAGAAGCTAATGAAAAAATGACATCAGGCTCTGTGCTTGTAACGCGCAGTACAGACCGTGATATGATGGAAGCACTAGAAAAGGCATCCGCGTTAATTACAGAGGAAGGCGGCCTTACAAGCCACGCGGCGGTAGTTGGCCTCAGCTTAGGTATCCCTGTTATTGTCGGTCTTGAAAATGCTACTTCCATTTTTAACGACGACGATGAAATTACGGTTGATTCAACACAAGGTGCGGTGTATAAAGGACGTACAAGCATCCTATAAAAAACTGTTATGCTTTGCCTGATTATTTCTCTTGTAAACTATAAATGAGGAGGGACAATCCATGAGAAAGTTTTTAATTGTCTTAATTGCTATTCCGATAATAGACATTATCCTCTTTATTCTTTCAGGAGACTTAATCGGGTTTTTACCAACGATTTTGCTCATTTTACTAACAGGGGTACTCGGGGGATTGCTATCTAGAAAACAGGGAGCTGCCGTTTACAGAAAAGTGCAGCGCGATCTTCAGTACGGTAAAATGCCAGGAGATTCGATCGTAGAAAGCCTGTGCATTTTTGCAGGAGGATTACTTTTGATCCTGCCTGGCTTTTTATCGGATCTTATCGGCATTTTGCTGCTTATCCCGTTTACCCGTAGATGGATAAAGCCGTTTATTATCAATTGGTTTAGAAAAAGAGCTGAAAAGAACCGTATAAAAATTATTCAATGAAAACGGCAGCCTGTATATGCAGGCTGCCTTTCATTTTTTTTTGCCGGAAGCAACATATTGCCAAATCTCATATGCGACTCCCGTATTGATAAGGGTTTGAAGAATAACTAATATGACCGGTCCGATAATCAGCCCTAAAAATCCAAACAGCCGAAAACCTGCAAACAAGGCAATCAATGTGGCGAGTGGATCAAGCCCAATCGATTTGCTAAGAATTTTTGGTTCCATGAATTGCCGAATGATTAAAACGGCACTATATATAATACTGATCCCAATTGCGAGAGGAAGCTGGTCCGAAAGCACCAAATATATCGTCCAAGGAACAAATACAAAGCCGGTTCCTAAATACGGAAGCAAATCTACAATTGCAATGAGCAAGGCGACCGTCACTGCGTGTTCCAGCTGTATCAAAAAAAAGCCCGTTAAAACGATTAAAAATGTGATGCCGATCAGCTGAAGCTGTGCTTTGATAAATCCATTAAACGCTTTTTTAAGTTCCGCAACCACCGCTTCTCCGCTGTCAATTACTTGCTTTGGAATAGCCTTTGTCATAATATCTTTTAATTTGTACCAATCCTTGCTGATAAAAAATGTTCCAAGCAGGGAAAAAACGACTGCAGTGGCCGTCCCGGGAATTGAAGTGATCATGAGCGGGATACTTTCGAGAACTCTGGAAATGAAAGTGCCTGAGTTGCTTAGAGCTTGCTCACTGAACCGATCAAATTGACGGATGAGCGATTCCTGCTGTCCGGATTCCAGACCGTAAAAAAATTTCATGGATTGGTTGTAAAGCGGAATGATTTTGTCTGAAAATATTCGCTCCCAAATGAGATAAATCCGATTGAATTGAGTCGGTAAAAAATCTGCCAAATAAGCGGTTCCCGAAATAATTTCTGCAATGAAAATTGACATCAAACCGATGCCTGCCAGCAAAAAAAAGAGCAGAACCAAAGCCACGTTGATGCTTCTTGGAAACATCGTGCGTTTTTCCAAAAGTTCAACAAGGGGATGGATAACCAACGAAATGATGAGCGCTAAATAAAAAGGATAGATATACGAAAAGGAAATATAGAGAAGAAAAAGGCTTCCTATTAATAAAAAAAGCACAATAAATGCTCGATATAGGATAGCTAAATGGGATTGAATCACATCAGCCACCTCCTGGTTCCGGCATGTCCCATATCTCATCCTATTCCCAAAAAAAATGATTATGATAGAGAAGGGGGGATTTAAATGACAATCATAAGCCAAGCCAATTTATTTTTGCTCCTGCTGCTTCTTATAGCGTTGGCTGCCAAAAATAATTCTTTAATAATTGCTGTGTCTGTTTTGTTCGTGATCAAGCTTGTGGGAGCCGGTGACAAATTATTGCCGCTTTTGCAATCAAAAGGAATCAATTGGGGAGTTACAGTGATAACGATTGCCGTCCTTGCCCCAATTGCCACGGGTGAAATCGGCTTTAATCAGCTTTATGAATCGTTAAAATCCTCGTATGCATGGATCGCACTCGGTTCAGGAATTGCAGTTGCGCTTATAGCTAAAAACGGATTAACGCTATTATCTGAAGATCCCCATATTACCGCTGCGCTCGTATTAGGAACGATTTTAGCTGTATCCCTTTTTAAAGGTGTAGCTGTCGGTCCTTTAATCGGTGCGGGAATTGCATACCTTGTGATGCAAGCCGTAAAATTATTCTCCTGAAGCTTTTATTTCATCATTAGAAAATTAGGATATGATTTTTTTAAGAAAACATAAATTAATATAAAAGTGATTTGAATGAGCGAAGATCACTTATAGGAAAGGACAACTAAGCGAAAAAAATAAGCGGGGAAATTATAGTTAAACATTTAACAAATGATCCATTAACGTTTATAATGGGGGTAGGCACCTAGATGGGGTAATGCCTATCTCTAATAAATTGCTGCAAATTTCTAAATTTTTTGTAATACATGAAAATGTAAGCATTTTCTTTTTTGGTAAATCGGGAAATAAAGGGGTTTGTCAGCGGTTTGGTGTTTCGATAAAAAGGGGAAATTTATTGAAAAGGAGAGATTTATATGACTGCAACACGAGGTTTAGAGGGGGTAGTAGCAACTACATCTGCTGTTAGTTCGATTATTGATGATACACTATCATATGTAGGCTACGACATTGATGATTTAACAGAGAATGCTAGTTTTGAAGAAGTAATTTATTTGCTATGGCATTTAAAGCTTCCGAATCAAGAAGAGCTGCAAGAATTAAAGAAGCAGCTGTCTGAAAATGCTGTTCTTCCCGAAGAAATTTTTAATCATTTCAAATCGTATCCAATTGAAAACGTGCATCCAATGGCAGCGATTCGAACTGCTGTATCAATGCTAGGCATGCTTGATGATAATGCCGATGAGATGAACAAGGAAGCGAATTACGAGAAAGCCGTGCGCCTTCAAGCGAAAATACCGGGAATCGTTGCGGCGTTCTCCAGAATCCGTAAAGGTTTAGAGCCTATACAGCCAAAGAAAGATACCAGCCTGGCCGAAAATTTTCTTTATATGCTAAAGGGAAAAGATCCATCGCCGGTTGAAGTGGAGGCTCTAGAAAAAGCTCTTATTCTTCATGCAGACCACGAACTGAACGCCTCTACATTTACAGCGAGAGTGTGTGTAGCAACACTTTCTGATGTTTATTCCGGAATAACAGCAGCGATTGGCGCTTTAAAAGGCCCTCTTCACGGCGGAGCCAATGAAGGGGTCATGAAAATGCTGACTAAAATTGGCAATGTGGAAAATGCAGAGTCTCATATCCAAGCGTTATTTCAAAGAAAAGAAAAAGTAATGGGATTTGGCCACAGAGTATATCGGAATGGGGATCCAAGAGCGAAACATTTGAAGGAAATGAGCAAGCGCCTGACCAATTTAACAGGTGAATCCAAATGGTATGACATTTCTAAAAAAGTAGAGGAAGTCGTCACATTTGAAAAAAAATTACCGCCAAATGTTGATTTTTACTCCGCGTCCGTTTACCATAGCCTTGGAATCGACCATGATTTGTTCACTCCGGTTTTTGCCGTAAGCAGAACATCAGGATGGCTGGCGCATATTCTTGAACAGTATGAAAACAATCGCCTGATTCGCCCGCGTGCAGAATACACGGGTCCGGATTTGCAAAAATATGTTCCTATTGATGAAAGAATCTAGTATGGTAGTAAGAGGTTCTATCATTGATGATTATGAACCTCTTATTTGCAAATAAAATGCACATTATTGTGCAGACCATTGCAAGCCTATTTTTATTCCCTATTACATATCTAGGAGGTTTTATTGTGGCACAAGAAAAAATTTCTGTTTCTAATGGAGTATTAAATGTTCCAAATCATCCGATTATTCCTTTTATTGAAGGAGACGGGACAGGACCTGACATTTGGAATGCAGCTTCACGGGTTTTGGAAGCTGCTGTTGAAAAAGCATACAATGGTGAAAGAAAGATTTCATGGAAAGAAGTGTATGCAGGAGAGAAAGCTTATAATAAAACAGGAGAGTGGCTTCCTGAAGAAACTCTTGAAGTCATCCGCGAATACTTTATTGCGATTAAAGGACCGCTTACTACTCCAGTCGGCGGGGGAATTCGTTCATTAAACGTAGCGCTTAGGCAAGAGCTCGATCTATTCACTTGTCTTCGCCCGGTCCGTTATTTTACCGGCGTTCCTTCTCCGGTAAAACGTCCGGAAGACACAGATATGGTCATTTTCCGCGAGAATACCGAGGATATTTACGCCGGCATTGAATATGCAAAAGGCTCTGATGAAGTGAATAAACTAATCGACTTTTTGAAAAATGAATTAGGCGTTAATAAAATCCGTTTCCCTGAAACTTCAGGACTCGGGATCAAGCCTGTATCTGAAGAAGGTACTCAGCGTCTGGTTCGTGCGGCGATTAACTATGCTATCGAGAACGGAAGAAAATCCGTCACACTTGTTCATAAAGGAAATATCATGAAATTCACTGAAGGCGCCTTTAAGAATTGGGGCTACGAGCTGGCTGAAAAAGAATTCGGCGATAAAGTGTTCACGTGGTCTGAATATGACCGCATTGTAGAAAGCGAAGGCAGGGATGCAGCGAATAAAGCGCAAAGCGAAGCTGAAGCAGCAGGCAAAATTATTATTAAAGACAGCATTGCTGATATATTCTTGCAGCAGATTCTTACAAGACCAAGCGAGTTTGACGTTGTAGCGACTATGAACCTTAACGGAGATTATATTTCAGATGCACTTGCTGCCCAAGTCGGCGGAATCGGAATTGCTCCGGGAGCAAATATCAATTATGAAACCGGACATGCGATTTTTGAAGCGACTCATGGAACGGCGCCGAAATATGCTGGTCTTGATAAGGTAAATCCATCATCAGTCATCCTGTCCGGCGTGCTGCTTCTAGAGCACTTAAATTGGACTGAAGCCGCTGAACTAGTGTTAAAAGCGATGGAAAAAACAATTGCAAGCAAGGTCGTTACCTACGATTTCGCGCGACTTATGGAAGGTGCCACTGAAGTGAAGTGCTCCGAATTTGGAGACGAGCTTATTAAAAACATGGACTAAAGATTGACAAAAACGCGATAAGGGAGATTGGGAGAATGGGAAAGAAGAATCGCAGCAAAGTTTCTGTCATTGGAGCCGGTTTTACAGGAGCAACAACAGCATTTCTAACAGCCCAAAAAGAGCTGGCAGACGTTGTGTTAGTGGATATTCCCCAGCTTGAGAACCCTACTAAAGGCAAGGCGCTGGATATGCTTGAAGCAAGTCCTGTTCAAGGATTTGACGCGAATGTAACCGGCACTTCAAACTATGAAGATACCGCAGGATCCGATATTGTCGTAATTACAGCTGGAATTGCCAGAAAACCTGGAATGAGCCGTGATGATTTAGTGACGACAAATGAAAAAATTATGCGCAGCGTAACACACGAAGTTGTGAAATATTCACCTGATTGTACAATTGTAGTTTTGACGAATCCTGTTGATGCCATGACTTATACGGTGTACAAAGAGTCAGGTCTTCCGAAAGAACGCGTAATCGGGCAATCGGGAGTATTAGATTCTGCGAGATTTAGAACATTTGTCGCTCAGGAGCTTAATCTTTCTGTTAAAGATATTACCGGCTTTGTATTAGGAGGGCATGGTGATGACATGGTTCCGCTCGTCCGCTACTCCTATGCAGGAGGGATTCCGCTACAAACCCTTCTTCCGCAAGAGCGGATTGATCAAATCGTTGAACGGACGAGAAAGGGCGGAGGAGAAATTGTCAGCCTTCTAGGAAACGGCAGTGCATATTACGCTCCTGCGGCATCGTTAGTGGAAATGATTGAAGCCATTTTAAAGGACCAACGCCGCGTTCTTCCGGCCATTGCCTATCTCGAAGGCGAATATGGGTACGATGGCATTTTCCTCGGTGTTCCAACGATTATCGGCGGAAACGGACTAGAAAAAATTATTGAGCTTGAATTAACCGATGATGAAAAAATCCAGCTGAATCGATCAGCTGAATCTGTTAAAAATGTCATGAACGTTTTGTCTCTAACGTAATTGTTAGGCAAGAAGGCTTTTTTAGGCCTTCTTGTTTTTTCCGTGTTAAAGAACGGTTAAAAGTGCAAGTCAAGCTTTGAGAAATAACTGGATGAAACTGCACTTTACATTCAGAAATCACAGAAGTGGTTTCTTTTTTTGCGTAAGAAGCTTCCAAAAATATCATTTGTCGAATTGTGAAGGTTTCGTTAAAATAAAGATAAATAGTGAATTATAGATAGAAAATGGATGTTGGGGAAATTTGAAGCTGGAGGAACAAAATGAGTAAAAACATTTTAGTCGTTGATGATGAAGAATCAATTCTGACTCTTCTTCAATATAACCTAAATCAGTCTGGATATGATGTCCAGACAGCAATGGATGGGGAAGAAGCCCTTCAAAAAGCTGTCGAGCATCATCCGGATCTCATCGTTTTGGATCTCATGCTGCCAAAATTGGATGGTATTGAGGTCTGTAAGCAGCTTAGACAGCAGAAACTGATGATTCCTATTCTCATGTTAACTGCAAAAGACGATGAATTTGATAAAGTGCTTGGCCTTGAACTCGGGGCAGATGATTACATGACAAAACCGTTCAGCCCAAGAGAAGTGGTTGCAAGGGTAAAGGCGATATTAAGGAGGTCTCAGACTGCTTCTTTTCTTCCGGAAAATGATGTGGATGAAGATGTAGAACAAGTGAGAATCGGTGATCTGAGAATACTTCCTGAGCATTATGAAGCCTACTTTTTGTCAGAGCAGCTTGAATTGACACCAAAAGAGTTCGAGCTTTTACTTTACCTTTCACGCCATAAAGGAAGAGTGCTAACGAGAGACCAGCTCTTAAGCGCAGTTTGGAATTACGACTTCGCAGGCGACACGAGAATTGTCGATGTGCATATCAGCCATCTGCGTGAAAAAATAGAAAGAAACACTAAGAAACCGATCTATATAAAAACAATCAGGGGTCTTGGATATAAACTCGAGGAGCCGAAAGCGAATGAATAATTTTCGTTTACGGCTTTTTCTTGCTTTGTTTACTTTGGTTATCGCAGTCTTTATTGCCCTTGGGCTGATATTGGATCTGCTTTTTAACCGATTTTATGAAGAAAAAGCAAACGATCAAATCCGGCATGAAGCAGGGCTTGTTGAATCCTTGCTGGATACAGAAAATCTCAAGTCTGCAGAAAACGAAGATCTCTTAAAAAAAGCAGTTCAGCATTTACAGGGGCAGGCCATGCTTCTGGATGAAAGCGGGAATGTAATTTTTGAGAGCGGACACAATGGAAATCATGATAAAACCATCATAAAAGAAATGCTCGAGCATGAACGTGAATTACCTGGATTTCAAGTGGAAGATTGGGATTCCCGGTTTCTGCATTATGCTGTACCCTTCGATGCGGCAAACGGAGAACAAGGTTATCTGCTGCTCAGCAGTCCTGCATACTCAATGCAAGAGATGGAACGGCAAATGTGGTGGGCGCTGGCAGGGGGATTAGGTGTTGCTTTGTTAATTCTGCTCTTTACAGGTCTGAAAATCACGTCCAGGTATACGACGCCGATCGAATCAGCCACGAAGGTTGCCATGGAGCTTGCTAGAGGAAATTATGATGCAAGAACCTATGAAGAGCATATGAATGAAACGAGCATGCTGAGCCAATCGATTAATATTTTAGCTAGAAATTTACAGGACATGACCCGTGCCCAGCAAATGCAGCAAGACCGATTGCAAACCTTAATCGAGAATATGGGATCCGGACTGATTCTTATCGATGGAAGAGGCTATATTAATTTAGTCAACCGGGCATTTAAGGAGCAATTCCAAATTCAGCCGGAAACATTTTTATATCATTTGTATTATGAGGCCTTTCAGCATGAAGAAGTCATCCATCTGGTAGAAGAAATCTTTATGACGGAATCGAAAGCAAAAAGGCTGATTCATCTTCCGTTTCGCATAGAAAGGCGCTATTTTGAAGTGGAAGGTGCTCCAATTACCGGAAACAATGAGGAATGGAAGGGAATCGTTCTTGTTTTTCATGACATTACAGAAATGAGCAAGCTTGAGCAAATGAGGAAAGATTTTGTTGCCAACGTTTCCCACGAATTAAAAACCCCGATCACATCGATTAAAGGATTCTCGGAAACCTTGCTGGACGGCGCAATGAAGGATGAAAAAACTCTTTCTCATTTTCTTTCAATTATTCTAAAAGAAAGCGACCGTCTGGAATCATTAATCCACGATCTGCTAGAGCTATCAAAATTAGAAAAGCAAGACTTTCATTTGGTTGCTGAAACATGTGACATTAAAGAAATTATTAATGATGTTGCCAATATCCTCTCTTATCGTGCTGAAGAAAAAGGAATTGATATTGTGCTCGAATTGCCTGAGGAGCAAGTGGAGGTAGAAGGAGATCCACACCGCTTAAAGCAAGTTTTTATAAACCTAATGAGCAATGCTGTTGCCTATACATCTGAGAAAGGCTCAGTCAATGTTACGTTAAAACAATTGAAGGATAAGGTCATTGCACAGGTGGCAGACACAGGCATCGGAATAAAAAAAGAACATATCCCAAGAATTTTTGAAAGGTTTTACAGAGTGGATCGCGCAAGAAGTCGCAATTCAGGCGGTACCGGACTTGGGCTTGCCATCGTAAAGCATATCATTGAAATTCACGGAGGCAGAATTGACGTCGAAAGTGAATTAGGAAAAGGCACGATTTTTACGATTGAATTAAATCGAAATCTCTAAGTTTACAAATTGTTAACATTCTTTTCACGGTGAATTAATGAAGGGCTGGTAAGATTATCTTCGAAAACCCCTTCATCCAAGGAGCCATTTTTAGGACGAGAACCTACGTGTTCTCGTCCCTTTTTTCGTTTTTCCCTTCATTTTTCTTTCCTTATGAACTTTGTTAAAATAAAGTGAAACTTCAATCAGCCCCCACCTAGGATTGCTCGTTTACACTCAAAACCTTGAGGTGGGGGTCTTACTGCCCGTTAATACGGGATAAAAGATACGATTAGGGCTTTTTAGGAGGAGAATTGAATGACAGAACAAAAAAAGCTTCTGCTTGTGGACGGCAATAGTTTGGCATACCGCGCCTTTTTTGCGTTGCCGCTTCTAAATAATGAAAAAGGCATCCATACAAATGCTGTGTACGGTTTTACAATGATATTGACGAAAATGCTTGAGGAAGAAAAACCGTCTCATATGCTCGTCGCATTTGATGCGGGCAAAACAACGTTTAGACATAAGACTTTTAAAGAATACAAAGGCGGCCGCCAAAAAACTCCTCCAGAGCTATCTGAACAGATGCCCTTTATAAGAGAGCTGCTAAATGCGTATCAGGTGAAAACGTACGAGCTTGAAAATTTTGAAGCTGATGACATCATTGGTACGCTTGCAAAGTCAGCGGAGAAAGAGGGATATACCGTTAAAATCGTGTCAGGCGACAAGGATTTGACTCAGCTCTCCTCTGAACATACAACCGTTGCCATTACGAAAAAAGGCATTACCGAAGTAGAAAATTATACTCCTGCCCACGTGAAAGAAAAGTACGGGCTTGAGCCGAAACAAATAATTGATATGAAAGGCCTTATGGGAGATTCCTCAGATAATATTCCGGGTGTTCCAGGTGTCGGTGAGAAAACGGCAATTAAGCTGCTGAAACAATTTGATACTGTAGAGAAGCTGCTGGAATCCATTTCCGAAGTATCCGGGAATAAGCTGAAAGAAAAGCTTGAGGAATTTAAAGACCAGGCTGTTATGAGCAAAGAGCTTGCGACCATTACAACAGAAGCCCCGATTGAAGTGGGGGTTGCTGAGCTTACCTATGCCGGACCTGTGATGGACAAGGTAGTTGGCTTATATAAAGAACTGGGCTTTAATACCCTTCTTGAAAAACTCGGTGAAGGAGAGTCTGCTGGTGAAGAAGAAGAGCTGGAGGAAATTCAGGTTGAAATTTGCAGCGAAGTAAAAGAAGATATGCTCTTATCTCCTTCGTCACTCGTCGTTGAACAAATGAGTGAACATTACCATGATGAGCCGATTGTTGGTTTCTCGATTGTGAATGATTCTGGTGCCTTTTTCATACCTTCTGAAGCAGGTTTAGCTTCAGAAGCATTTAAAGCATGGCTTGAAGATGAATCGAAGAAGAAATGGATCTTTGACAGCAAGAAGGCTCAAGTCGCTCTTAAATGGCAGGGAGTCCATTTAAAAGGCGCTGAATTCGATGTGCTTCTCGCCGCGTATCTATTAAATCCGGCAAGCTCGTATGAGGATGTTGCCAGTGTCGCAAAAGAGAAAGGGATCCAACTCGTTTCTTCCGATGAAACGGTCTACGGAAAAGGAGCAAAAAGAGCATGTCCAGAAGAGAATTCTCTTGCTGACCACCTTGCTAGAAAAGGGATGGCGATTACCAGGCTGTATGATCGTTTGCTGGACGACCTGAAAAAAAATGAACAGCTGGAGCTTTACGAGGATCTAGAGCTGCCTTTGTCTGTTATCCTTGGAGAGATGGAGAGCGAAGGGGTACAGGTGGACATCGACCGTCTAAAAAACATGGGAGCCGAGTTATCGGCCAAGCTGAAGGAAGTCGAAGAAAAAATCCATGAACTCGCAGGAGAACCGTTTAATGTCAATTCTCCGAAACAGCTTGGTGTCATATTGTTTGATAAGCTTCAGCTGCCTGTCATAAAAAAGACGAAAACGGGCTATTCTACTTCAGCGGATGTGCTGGAAAAGCTGGCTGACCAACACGAAATTGTCCAGTATCTCTTGCATTACCGGCAAATCGGCAAGCTTCATTCTACATACGTTGAGGGATTGTTAAAGGTCATTAAACAGGATACGCACCGAGTTCATACCCGCTTTAATCAGGCGCTTACCCAAACCGGCAGATTAAGCTCTATTGACCCTAATCTGCAAAACATCCCAATTCGCTTAGAAGAAGGGCGTAAAATCCGTCAAGCTTTTATTCCTTCAAAAAAGGACTGGCTGATTTTTGCTGCTGATTATTCTCAAATCGAATTACGGGTTCTCGCCCACATATCAAAGGATGAAAATTTGATAGAGGCCTTTACAAATGATATGGATATTCATACAAAAACGGCAATGGATGTGTTTCATGTCGAAGCTGATGAAGTTACAGCGAATATGAGAAGACAGGCAAAAGCGGTGAACTTCGGCATCGTGTACGGCATCAGTGACTATGGCCTGTCACAAAGCCTTGGTATTACCCGTAAAGCGGCAGGAGAATTTATTACCCGCTATTTGGAAAGCTTTAAAGGCGTAAAAGAGTATATGGATGAATCGATTCAGGAAGCGAAGCAAAAAGGATTTGTAACCACCTTACTTCAAAGAAGGCGTTATATCCCGGAAATCACCAGCCGGAATTTTAATCTGAGAGGCTTTGCCGAACGGACGGCGATGAATACCCCGATTCAAGGAAGCGCAGCGGATATCATAAAAAAAGCTATGATTGATATGGCAGAAGCACTAAAAAAAGAAAAGCTTGAATCAAAGCTATTGCTGCAGGTCCATGATGAATTAATATTTGAAGCACCAAAAGAAGAAATACACATATTAGAAAAGCTCGTTCCGGAAGTCATGGAAAATGCATTGAAATTGGATGTACCTTTAAAGGTGGATTATTCTCATGGACCTTCTTGGTATGATGCTAAGTAAAGTGAGGAAGTGGAAGAAATGCCGGAGTTGCCCGAGGTTGAAACGGTCCGACGCACGCTCGAAGAACTGATCATTGGCAAAGAAATTAGTGAAGTTGAAATCAGATGGCACAAAATAATTAAAAAGCCGGCAGAGCCAGAAGCCTTTGCAAGAGCTCTAGTCGGTGAAACGATTCATTCTGTTGGCAGAAGAGGCAAGTTTCTTTTGCTGAGGCTGGATCATTATGTACTCGTCTCTCACCTCCGGATGGAAGGGCGCTATGGATTGTATAAGCAAAGTGATGAGTATGATCCTCACGTCCACGTGATTTTTCGCTTTGGAGACGGGACTGAATTACGGTACCGCGACGTCAGGAAGTTTGGAACGATGCATTTGTTTTCGCCTGGAGAGGAAACAAAGGAGCTTCCTCTGTCACAGCTTGGTCCAGAACCATTTTCTGATAGGTTCACGCCTGCTTATTTAGAAGAAAAACTAAAAAAAACGGCGCGCTCAATTAAAAATGCTTTGCTTGATCAGACAATTATCGTCGGGCTGGGAAATATATATGTCGATGAAACGCTATTTCGGGCAGGCATTCATCCTGAGACGATTGCGAATCGTTTGTCTCCCATGCAGATCGAAAAATTGCACCGGGAAATCTATTTGACATTAAAAGAAGCGGTTGATGCCGGCGGCAGCACCATTCGCTCGTATGTAAATTCCGAAGGGAAAGAAGGAGCATTTCAGCTTCAGCTCTTTGTGTATGGCAGAAAAGAGGAGCCGTGCAAAACGTGCGGATCTCCAATTAGCAAAATAGTAGTCGGAGGCAGAGGAACCCACTTTTGTGCAAGCTGCCAAAAGCGCTAAACATGGTGCGCGAGGCGAATCATTTATTCAAGCTGTTAAAGCATATGATTTAGAATGTTCAACACACAGATGTTCATTCGTTTTGCTTTAGCAGAAAGGAAGAGTTGAATATGACGTCGTTTGCATCGCTGCTTCTGCTTGCATTTGCCGTTAGCTTAGACAGCTTCTCTGTAGGTTTTACTTATGGGTTGAGAAAAATGAGAATTCCTCTTAAGGCGGTTTTTGTCATTGCCTGCTGCTCGGGATTCATCTTGCTTTTTTCCATGTTTGCAGGGCATTTTCTTACTCAACTGCTGCCTGATCAAGTAACGGAAAAATTCGGAGGAATCATTCTTCTTGTGATGGGAAGCTGGGTAATGTATCAATTTTTCCGGCCAGAAAAAGAACAGGAAACGCTGATTAATGAAAAAACTTTGATGAATCTTGAATTGAAATCGTTAGGAATTGTCATTCATATTCTCCGGAAACCGACCAGTGCGGACATTGATCGTTCTGGTACGATCAATGGTGCAGAGTCTTTTCTTTTAGGTTTGGCTCTTTCAATAGATGCTCTAGGCGCGGGTATCGGGGCATCTATGCTCGGATTTTCTCCGCTGGATATGAGTTTGTCCGTGGCAATCATGAGCTCAAGTTTTCTTCTTGCCGGCATAAAGGCTGGACATGTTTTTTCAAAATGGAGCTGGATGGATAAATTGGCTTGGGTTCCGGGCTTTCTTTTAATTATTATCGGGTTATGGAAGCTTTAAAAGGATGTGAGAAATTTTTGACTATCGTAATAGGTCTGACCGGAGGGATCGCAACTGGAAAGAGTACGGTTGCGGACATGATGAAAAAGGAACAAATTCCGGTAATTGATGCCGATATTCTGGCAAGGGAAGCAGTTGCTAAAGAGAAGCCAGCTTTTAAAAAGATAATTGAAGCATTTGGAAAAGACATTTTAATGGAAAGCGGCGAGTTGAATCGTGTAAAGCTTGGATCGATCGTATTTGCTGATGAACAAAAGAGACAGTTATTAAATCAAATCATCCATCCAGAGGTCAGGAAAGAAATGGTTAATCAACGGGATGATCTCATACAGAGCGGACACAAGCTTGTGGTTTTAGATATTCCTCTGCTTTTTGAAAGCGGCTTGGAGCATTTTGTTGATTATATTTTGGTTGTGTCGGCGTCAGAAGAACTTCAGCTGGATCGTCTCATGAAACGCAATCATTTGTCTGAAGAGCAGGCTAGAAACAGGATAAATGCCCAGCTTCCTCTTGAAGAAAAAAAGAAAAAAGCGGATGCTGTCATTGACAATTCTGGAGAAATAAGCGAAACGAAAGCCCAGCTTTATCGCATATTAAATAAGCTTACGGCGAATTAGAAGAGCACAGATTGCGTGCTCTTTTTTTTATAAAAAACGATGGCAGGTGGATTTTAATGTGTTATACTAATTTGTGAATAATGTATAAAAAGTATAACATATTAAACGAGGGGGACTAGGAGTGGGTAAGACAAGAGTGGCAATAAACGGATTTGGACGGATCGGCAGAATGGTTTTCAGAAAAGCAATGCTTGATGACAAGCTGCATGTTGTTGCAATTAATGCAAGTTATCCACCTGAAACATTGGCCCATTTAATAAAGTATGACACAAATCACGGAGTATACGGTGCAAATGTGCAGGTTGATGGTGACAGCCTGATAGTGAACAGAAAAAAAGTTTTTTTACTGAATCACAGAGATCCAAAGCAGCTTCCTTGGATGGAGATGGGGATCGATATTGTGATTGAGGCTACAGGGAAATTTAATGAGAAAAAAATGGCACAAGGGCATATAACAGCAGGGGCGAAAAAAGTAATATTAACAGCTCCGGGGAAGAATGAAGATATTACCATTGTGATGGGTGTCAATGAGAAGCAATTTGATCCGGATAAGCATGCGATCATCTCAAATGCATCATGCACTACGAACTGCCTTGCTCCAGTTGTCAAAGTTCTTGACGATTCATTTGGAATTGAGAATGGTTTAATGACTACTGTTCATGCATACACAAATGATCAAAATGCAATTGATAACCCTCACAAAGACCTAAGAAGGGCAAGATCCTGCGGACAATCAATTATTCCTACTACAACCGGTGCAGCAAAAGCTCTTTCAGAAGTCCTTCCCCATTTAAAGGGAAAGCTGCATGGGCTCGCTCTGCGAGTACCGACCCCGAATGTTTCTTTAGTCGATTTAGTAGTAGATGTAAGAACAAATGTATGCGCTGAGGAAATAAATTTTGCTTTTGAGAATGCATCAAAAGGTTCATTTTATGGAATATTGGGAACTACATATGAGCCTCTGGTTTCAATTGATTTCAATTCAAATCCGCATTCCGCTGTGGTCGACTGCTTAACGACAATGGTCATGGAAAAACGCAAGGTGAAGGTCTTGGCATGGTATGATAATGAATGGGGATATTCCTGCAGAGTTGTGGAGCTTGCTACTTTCGTCTCATCCAAAATGAAACAAATGTCAGTGGTTTAACCCGCACGAAGTCATGGGTAAAACTTAATTATGCTTTTCTCCCCTGGACAAAACTTTTGTTGCAAAAATATCACAAACAAAGTATACTATTTTTCGTGATCTTCTCGTTCGCAATTGAATCGTCAATACTTAAAGGGTTAGGACCTCTTAGGACTAACTTTCCCCCGTGGTATTATTTGCGGTCTATTGCTTGGAACTTCACTTCTTTAAATTTTTGTTAAGGGGGGGTCCATGACTATGGAAACAATGGGGCGTCACGTGATCTCGGAATTATGGGGTTGCGATTTTGACAAGCTTAATGACATGGATTTTATTGAAAAAACGTTTGTAAATGCCGCTTTAAAATCAGGGGCTGAGGTTCGCGAGGTTGCATTTCATAAATTTGCGCCTCAAGGAGTAAGCGGAGTTGTTATTATTTCTGAGTCACATCTTACGATTCACAGCTTTCCAGAACACGGTTATGCCAGCATCGATGTTTATACGTGTGGTGATCTTGACCCGAATATTGCGGCTGATTATATTGCTGAAGCGCTAGATGCAGAAACAAGGGAAAACATAGAAATCCCTAGAGGAATGGGGCCTGTTCAAATCAAACAAGCCCGTGTAAACGCGCTATAAAAGGGTTTGATCCCGTTCACATGCAAGAAAATCAAGAAGAACGCAGGAAGAAGGAGCTGGAACCAAGAGCATAAAATGCTTTTGATGTGCCCGGCTCTTTTTTATTTTGTGTACGATATTCCCTTTTTTTCTCCGCTTTTTCTTTTGCGGATTTTTTTGTAAAATAGAAATAGAATGAAAAAGGGGAAAAATACGATGAGTGTAATGAGGTCTATTCAAAGCTTTTTTACAACGAATACGGAAACATCAGACGAGCATTGGGACGAAAGGTTAAAGAGCAGATATTACAAATCGAATGCGAAAAAAACATTGCAGGAGGTTGTTGAAGTATTAAACGCCTTCGAGGGGATTTCAATCACTTCTGTAAGTGAAGACAGAGGGGAGATCAGTGCATCCATCCACAAACCGCGGAAAGGATTCCTGGTGGCTACAGTAGTCTCTGTGCGCCCGTTTGAAACTGCAGTTGATTTTAATGTTTTGACAGAAACCAGCCTTCCCAGTGACTTTGGCAACAGCAAGCGGGTCGTGTACAACTTGTATGAGAGGATAGATCAAAAATTATCCAAATCACAAACCGGTAAAATGTAAAAAAATGAATCGCGATAGTCAGGAGTTGATGTTATGAAGTGCCCTTCCTGTCAACATCAAGGGACAAGGGTGTTGGACTCTCGTCCAGTTGACGAAGGAAAATCTATTCGAAGACGGCGCGAGTGTGAGCAATGCCACTTTCGATTTACGACATTTGAAAAGGTGGAAGAAATTCCATTGATTGTTGTAAAAAAAGAAGGTGTTCGTGAGGAATTCAGCCGTGATAAAATCTTGCGGGGGCTTATTAAGGCTTGTGAAAAAAGGCATGTTGCCTTAACCCAGCTTGAAGATATATGCAATGACATCGAACGTGAGCTGAGGAGCCAGGGAGTGTCGGAGGTTAAGAGCGAGCTGATCGGAGAAATGGTCATGGACAGGCTGGCAAAAGTAGATGAGGTCGCATATGTAAGATTCGCGTCCGTTTATCGCCAATTCAAGGATATTAATGTATTTATTGATGAACTGAAAGACTTAATTAAAAAAGAGCAATAAACTGCAAAAATAAAAGCTTGAAGACATTCCTTCAGGCTTTTTTAAGTTCGTCAGTTTTCATGTCCAGGCAAAACAGTGTAAAATAGAAAGAAGCAACAAAATCGGAAGGTTGACATTGTATGGGAACACATTGGAAAGACATACTGCCTATCGATCCTTATATTGTGAAAAGTAATTCACTACTGCAGGATGCAGATAGACAAATTTTAACATTGCTATATCAGCCGTTAATCGGTCCGATCGCATTCAGCTTATATATGACGATGTGGGGTGAGCTTGAACAGCATAGTATTTGGGCAAAAACGGCAACTCACAAGCACCTTATGGCTATGATGCAGACGAATTTGCATGTTATCTATGAAGAACGGGCAAAGCTAGAGGGAATAGGGCTTCTAAAAACATATTTGGAGGAATCCGCTGAGGAAAAGCTGTTTATTTACGAGTTGCAGGCTCCTCTCAGACCAGTTGATTTCTTTGAAGACGGTATGCTTAACGTTTTTCTTTACAATCGAATAGGAAAAGAAAAATTTCAACAGCTGAAAAAACGGTATTCCCACCCTGCTGTATCGGAAAACGCAGTCAATGTTACAAAACCGTTCAGCGAGGTTTTCTCCTCTGTACAGCCAAGTGAATGGAAGGTGTCTGATGATGTGTTTGATTCGTTGGCGCCTGATGTAGGGGACGAGTTTTTAAAGATTGGAAAAAGCCAATCGATTACAATATCGAAAGACACGTTTGATTTTGAGTTATTTGAGGCAGGTCTTTCTGATACGCTGATTCCGAAACAAGCACTTACGAGATCTGTTAAGGAACTGATTGTTAAACTTTCCTTTTTATATGGAATCGACCCGATGCAAATGCAAAAAGTTGTCATGAGCGCGATTGGCGAAGAGGATAGAATCGAGCCTGAGGCTTTACGTAAGTCAGCTAGTGAATGGTATCAGCTGGAACGTGGACAAGTATTGCCTAATCTTGTTGAAAGGACTCAGCCGTTCCATTTAAGAGACTCTGAAAATGCAAATAGTGAAATAGATTCATTGGATCAAGAGCTGATTGACCAGTTAAACACTATTTCTCCCAGAAAGCTGCTGAAAGACATTTCAGGAGGGGTCGAACCGACTCAATCTGATTTGAAGCTGATAGAGGAAGTCATGCTGGATCAGAAGCTTGAGCCGGGCGTGACAAATGTATTGATATACTATGTGCTGCTGAAAACAGATATGAGGCTTACACGAAATTATGTGTTAAAAATTGCTTCTCATTGGGCACGAAAGCAAATTAAAACAGTCTCTTCGGCGATGCAGCTTGCTATCGAAGAGAACAGAAAATATTTGGAATGGGCAGAAGGAAGGAAAAAAACAGGAAATACCGGCAAGAAAACGATCCGGGAAGAAAAGCTGCCTGACTGGCTGAAGGATAACAAGAAGCAGGAGCCATCATCTTCTGAATCAGCAGTGATCTCAGATAACTCTGAAGAGGAAAAGAGAAAAATGCTTGAAGCTTTTAAAGGGATCAATGGAGAGTAAAAAAGGAGGTGTTGAATGTTGGAGTCTATAAATCAATCATTAAAGGCAGTAACGGGACGAACTGATTTTAAAGAGCGTATGCGTGAGATGAAGAATAAAGTGTTGGATAATCCGCAGGTGAAGCGGTTTATGGACGAGCACAAGCAGGAAATCAATGAGGAAATGATTGAACGAAGCTTAAATAAGCTTTACGAGTTTGTCCAGCAAAACAAATCTTGTGAAGGCTGCCCGAGCTTGGAGCAATGCGGAAACCTGCTTCAGGGTTTTACCCCGGAGCTGACTTTAAACGGAAAAACAATTGATGTAAGGTATGATGTCTGCCAGACGAAACGTAAGGCGGATAAAGAGGCAAAGCAACAAGCGATGATCAAAAGCATGTACATGCAAAAAGATCTATTAAAGGCAACGACTCGGGATCTTGATGGCACAGATCCAAGTCGTAGGTATGTCTATAAACAGCTTACTGCATTTATTGAGAATTATAAAAAGGATAAAAAAGGGAAAGGGATTTACCTCCACGGGAAATTCGGTGTGGGAAAAACCTTTATTTTAGCAGCAATCGCAAATGAGCTCGCTGATAAAAATTGCTCGTCCATGCTGGTCTATGTTCCGGAATTTACGAGAGAGTTAAAAAACTCTCTCAAGGATCAGACAACTGAAGAAAAGCTGCAAATGGTTAAATCAGCCCCTATTTTAATGCTCGATGATATCGGTGCAGAATCGATGTCCAGCTGGGTTAGGGATGAAGTGTTCGGCACCATTCTTCAGCATCGCATGTCGCAGCAGCTGCCAACCTTTTTTTCCTCCAACTTTACCCCGGACGAATTGGAGCACCATTTTACTTATTCCCAAAGGGGAGAAAAAGAAGGGGTCAAAGCAGCAAGACTCATGGAGAGAATTTTGTACTTGGCACAGCCTGTAAAACTAGATGGCGAAAATCGCCGAAAAAATAATTGAAGCAGCTCCTTTCTTTTAAAGAGGAGCTGTTTTTTTTCAAACAGTGAGGCTTGGTGCAGTTTGGATCCGGCATAAATTTAGGTCTATTTTTTTGTTTGTCCCATATACATGTAACAGATGTTGTTAGGGGGGACAAATATGCTGGAAATTATCTTTGAAAACGATCATGATACCGCAGCGTTTTTACAAAATGTAAATATAGCTGCCGCACAAATCCTGTATCCTGTAGTGATCCATAAAGGAACGAACAAAATAGGCATACAAATTTCTGAGCCTTCTATAAGCATTGAAGAATTCGTGAAGCCTTTAGTGGCGCAATTCATTTTAGAATGCAAGGAAAACGAATGTCTTACAGCCATCATTAAAGGAAATTATTATTTTCTCGACCACGAAGAGCAGCAACAAATTCTTCATTTGGCACACAGCGTAATTGAGGGTGATGTCGTCATTCCCTCTCTTCAAGATAAACCTCCCAGAGAGCGTTATATTCATCAAGAATTAGCACAAATTCCTTTGTCATCAGGCAGCTTTTCCATCCGCTCCTTTATGACGTTTCGTTTAGCGCAATATCATGAACGGCTTAGGGAGTATGTGGAGTCCGCGATAGAGGAATACAAGATGGAGCAGGAATACCAAAACTTCATTCAATCGCTCCGAGATTATGTGCATAAAAACGAACCAAAGCTGGAGAAGGTTCATATCGTCCATGATCACCAATTCGCCATATGGGAACTGAGATATATGTCAGAAAAAGAAAAGAAAAAATACATAGACCGGCAGTTTATAAAAGAACACCCAATGTATATTGATTCCCTGTTGTTAGCGCCTCTTGTCAGCATTGCCCCATTGCAAATTGAGATCTACACGAAGGATATTGAACATGCAATGATACAAACGATTCAAAACATTTTTCAAGAAAGAGTCCGCTTATACAGTCTTAAAGCGTTCAAGGAGCGTACGGTTTTTTTTAAGCAATCAAAAGAACCTTCTTGATTTTCGTGAAAAAACGATTTATAATACGGATACACTTGCATAGAAATGTTTTGATAAGGACACGAGTAATTTGTACACCGATTTGTAGAGAGGGAAGCCATCGGCTGAAAGCTTCCTAATCAGGAGCATGTTTCTTACCACCTTTGAACATCAGCTGTAAACGACTAAGTCTAGTAATGGCTGACGGGAGTTCCCGTTACTGATGAAAAGCTGCAGAGAATGGTTTTAGCTCTGCAGGAAAAAGGGTGGAACCACGATTCCGTTAATCAAGCCTCGTCCCTTTCATAGGGACGGGCTTTTTATTTTGCATAAACGCCTGTTCTCTATTAGGGGACGGGCGTTTTTTTATATAAGAAAAGGAGTGACAAAGATGTCAGATATGGTAAAAATCACATTTCCCGATGGCGCAGAGGGGGAGTTTAAAAAAACCACAACAACAGAGGATATCGCGGCATCAATCAGTCCGGGACTCCGGAAAAAAGCTCTGGCCGGGAAATTAAATGGATCGCTCATTGATTTAAAAACGCCAATTGAAGAAGACGGCGCCATTGAGATCGTTACCGATAAATCGGATGAAGCATTGGAAATTATGAGGCACAGCACCGCTCACTTAATGGCTCAGGCGATTAAACGCTTATATGGGAACGTGAGATTAGGAGTAGGGCCTGTCATTGAAAGTGGCTTTTACTACGATATTGATTTGGAGGAGTCTATCACGCCTGAGGATCTTCCAGCAATCGAAAAAGAAATGAAGAAAATTATTAACGAAAATCTTCCGATTGTACGTGTGGAGGTTTCCCGCGATGAAGCGAAGCGGAGGTTTGCAGAAATCGAAGATCCGTTAAAGCTTGAGCTATTGGATGCCATTCCTGAAGGCGAAAAAGTAACCATCTATGAGCAAGGAGAATTTTTTGACCTTTGCCGCGGCGTTCACGTACCATCAACCGGAAAAATCAAAGAATTTAAACTGCTGAGTCTGGCCGGAGCTTACTGGCGCGGAGACAGCAACAACCAAATGCTGCAAAGAATCTACGGTACAGCCTTCTTCAAGAAGGAAGAATTAAAAGAGCATTTGCGCCTGCTTGAAGAAGCCAAGGAGCGCGACCATAGAAAGCTCGGTAAGGAGCTAAAGCTGTTTGCCAATTCGCAAAAGGTTGGCCAGGGGCTTCCACTTTGGCTGCCGAAGGGCGCAACCATCAGGCGCACGATCGAAAGGTACATCGTAGACAAAGAGGTCACCCTTGGCTATGAGCATGTCTATACTCCGGTTTTGGCCAGCGTAGATCTATACAAAACCTCAGGCCACTGGGACCATTATCAGGATGATATGTTCCCGATCATGGAAATGGACAACGAGGATCTGGTTCTTCGCCCAATGAACTGCCCGCATCATATGATGGTCTATAAAAACGACATACACAGCTATCGTGAGCTGCCGATCCGGATTGCCGAGCTTGGCACGATGCACCGTTATGAAATGTCCGGCGCATTGTCAGGCCTTCAGCGGGTTCGCGGCATGACGCTGAATGATGCCCATATCTTTGTACGTCCTGATCAAATTAAAGATGAGTTTATCCGTACTGTGCATTTGATTGAAGAGGTCTATAAGGACTTTGGATTTGAGAATTATTCCTTCCGTTTGTCTTATCGCGATCCAGAAGACAAAGAAAAGTATTTTGATGATGATGAGATGTGGAATAAAGCCCAGGCGATGTTAAAGGATGCAATGGATGAACTCGGCCATGATTATTTTGAAGCAGACGGAGAAGCTGCGTTCTACGGCCCGAAACTCGACGTTCAGGTTAAAACTGCTCTCGGCAAGGAAGAAACCCTTTCTACCGTGCAGTTGGACTTCCTTTTGCCGGAACGCTTTGATTTAACCTATATCGGTGAAGACGGAAAGCAGCACCGCCCAGTCGTCATTCACAGAGGCGTCGTGTCGACAATGGAACGCTTCGTTGCCTTCTTAATTGAAGAATACAAAGGAGCTCTTCCTACGTGGCTTGCACCGGTACAAGCCGAGATTATTCCTGTATCTCCTAGCGTACACCTTGACTACGCAAAGCAGGTGGAAGCTCGTCTGCAGCGCGAGGGAATGCGCGTTGAGGTTGATTTCCGCGATGAGAAGATCGGCTACAAAATCCGTGAAGCACAAATGCAAAAAATCCCGTATATGCTCGTCGTCGGCGATCAAGAATCAAAAGACGGCGCTGTAAACATCCGGAAATACGGAGAGCAAAAGTCCGAAACTGTTTCGCTGGAAGAGTTTGTTGCAAAGATTTCTGGTGAGTTGAAGAAGTAAGTACATGGTCCTTTTCTTTGGCAGGGACAAAAATGCAGGCCTATCCGAAAGCAGAGGATAGGCCTGTTTTCTTATCTGTTTGTACCCGATTAAACGACTATTTTATTAATCTAATTATAATTGTTCTTCAATGTACTCATTTAATTCCATTAATATATCTTCAAATGATTCATCAAGAAATTCACCGGCAATCTTACTGCCAGGAATGTTTCTTGAAATCGGTAATCCTAAGAAATAACTTTCGCACTCCCATATATTTATGATATGTATATCTAGTAGTTCATTGCTTTCATCAGCTATTCCTATTGAAATGGATGAATGGTATCCAGGCTGAAAGGGGTCGCTTCCCTCTATTTCGATTCCAGCTTCAAAATCTAAATTTTTATTGGTGAAAACAGAATTATACTCACTTACCAATTTTTCTAAATGGGCTTTTAATTGCTCTTCAGTACGATTAATCTTTTCCTTCAAATCTGGAGTGAACTCACTTTGTAAATATTTCATCGATCGGCCTCCGATTGATACTACTCACCTTAAATTCGTTGTCTTATCATTAAATTCCTGTAAAAAAAACATCGAAGGAAGTCTCGATGTTTTTCAAGTGAATTTGTCCACGGTCGGATAAATTAAATAATGGGATGAAATATCGTCATAATGGTCGGATTTATTCAAAAAATGGTCGTTATTTAGCTGCTGCAAATGACTCTGCCGCTACGTAAAGAAAGTAGGAGAGCCCTGTCTGATTTGATTCAATCATTTGACGATGAAAATCATCGGTCAAAAAGAATTTGGTTTGCGCTACGAAATCTTCTGCTTCTATGTTTTGACTATGTTCATTTAAGAAGCGGATGTGTTTACTAATTAAGGAGCGCACTTCTGCGTCATCGTGCGTTACCCCGTTCTTTAATGCATCTGCCATGTGTTCCATAAATTGTTGGGCTTCAATAGCAGATTCATTTAATGAATCAACATCTATGTCTTGATCTTCAATTAAATCGTAACCATAATTTTCTACCAGATGAGTGTTTTGCTCTTGTAATGCCTCTTTCCACTCATTTTCACTTTTAAATCCTTTAAACATATCTGATTTTTTCATTTTTTCTCCTTTCATGGCATGATCAATCGTTTCGTCTATCGTCTGCACCAAGCGCTTGGTTTTTCTGATTTGGGCAAGCAGAAGCTCTTTCTGGTTAGATAAAATCGTTACTCGATCAGATTTGCCATCTAAAATATGTTTTATTTTTTTCAGAGGGAAGTCTAGCTCACGATAAAATAAGATTTGCTGCAATCGTTCCAGTTCTTTTATTCCATAAAAGCGATAGCCGGCATCATTCACTTTGTATGGCAATAAAGTGAACCTTCAATCAGTGGGGGTTTTTGCTTGTCCCCCACTGATTGTTAGGTGAACTAATCGGGCTTTTACGGGCAGTTGATCCCCCCATCTAGACTTCTGAGGATACATGAAATCTCCGAGGTGGGGGTCTTACTGCCCGGTGATGCGGGATTAAAGACCGATTTTGTGATAGTGATAAAGCGTTTTGATCGTTACATTTGCTGCTTCTGAGATTTCTGTTACCGTATAAAGTATTTTCATCACCTCTAATAAAGATCGTAAAGTCTCCTCTTAGGGAGGGGTCAAGAGATTCTAATAAATATTTTTCAATTGATAATAAAGTCGCTAAAACGTTAGTAATGTTATTCCAATAAAGGGTGGAATTATCATTAAAGGATGTATTGTTTATATTTTAACTGATCAGTTGAGTATAATCGGGGATTCTGCTATATTTAACTACATGGTTAACGATAATAAAGATCATTTAAATGAAATATTTCATGCTCTAGCTGATTCAACGAGAAGAGAAATGGTCCATATGATGTCTCAAAAAGAAAGGACAGTATCTGAATTAGCAGAGCCTTTTGATATGTCTCTGGCTGCCATTTCGAAGCATTTAAAGGTTCTGGAGCGAGCAAACTTAGTCGAAAGGAAGGTTAATGGAAGAACACACTTATGCCGCTTAAACACCGAATCATTATCTCAAGCTACAGAATGGCTGCGTTTTTATGAGAGATTTTGGAGTAATCGTTTTGATATTCTTGAAAATGAGCTATTGAAAGCAAAAAAGAAAGAACATTAATCTACATATAGGAGGATTAAGGTGAAAAATTTTTCAACAACCACTTTAAAAATGACAAGGATTTTTGATGTAGCACCAGAAAGAGTTTTTGATGCATGGCTGAACCAAGAGATGATGAGAAAATGGTTCTTTACATTAGAAGGGACAAATAAGGTGGCTCAAAATAATCCTCAAGTAGGAGGTACATGGGAAATTGTTGATCATCGAGATGGAAAAGATTATCGAGCGATCGGGGAGTATCTAGAAATTGTTCCTCCAACTAAATTAGTGTTTACTTTTAAGATGCCGCAATTTAGCGAATTAGAAGATACAATTACAGTTGAGCTAAAAGAAATTCAGCAAGGCTGTGAAATGACATTTACACAAAACATCATCGTTCCTCATGAAGAAAATTGGACAAAATCTGATATCGAAAAAGCTCTTAGAGAGTATCACGAAGGCTCTGAACATGGCTGGAATTTAATGTTTATGGGGCTGAAGGAATTAGTTGAGACAGGAAAAGTTAGTTATAAAGGCTAAAAATCGTTCAGAGAACTCGATTATGAACAAATTGGCGCGATTACGAAAAAAATAATCCGTTTTATTTTTTTACCCCCTTCTTAAAATAAGAACAGGGGTTTTGCGTATTTGATGAGGAGTTTTCAAAGCACTGAAGTTTTCACAAAATAAATCTCAAAAGGGAGTGACCCCACACTAGCAGTCACTCCCAGTCTCGTTTATTCGCCAAGAATCGGAAACAGCTCTTCCAAATGGCTGATTTCGTAATCCGGCTTGACTTCCGTTTCATTCGTTTTGCTGTTTCGATTAACCCATACTGTTTTGACACCTGCTCTGGAAGCTCCGAGGATATCCGTGTTCAAATTGTCTCCAACCATAATGGCGTCTTCCTTCGAAAGTCCCATCAGATCGAGACAGTGTTCGAAAATTCCGGGATCGGGCTTTCCTTTTCCAAAATCGCCGGAAATGACAATTTCATTGAAATACGGCGCAAGCTCTGGAACTCCGGCAAGCTTTTCCTTCTGCAGGCTTGGATCGCCGTTTGTCAAAAGCAAAAGCTCGTACTTTCCTTTCAGTTGATCAAGCACAGCGAATGTTTCGTCATAGACGTACGGCCGCCTTCTGCGTTCGTCAGCAAAAAACTGGGCTAAGTAAGCCCCGAATTCCGGATCGTCAATGCCGGCAGCCTTCAAGCCATTTGTCCAAGCATTTCTTCTGTATTCGGGTGCGATTTTGTTTAACTTCTTAAAGCCTTCGCTGATTGGTTCACTAAAATTGGACCAAAGACCTTCGAAAGGATTGATGCCGATCATGACTGTGTACGGGTAAGTTTCATATGTCATATACAGGTCTCTTGCCGCCTCGCGCACAGTTTCTTCAAATTCTTTCGGATCAAGTCCATACTTCTTTTCTGCTTCAAGACATGTGTGATAAAAAGTTGTACTTACGCTTTTCTCATCCCATAAAAGGGTATCATCCAAATCAAAAAATACGGCTCTCATATTCGTCTCCTCAGGTTTATTCTATATTCGTTGTTTATTTTACAATAGGTGGTGAGGATGATAAAGGTGAAATTTTTCTGGCAATTCTTTTTATCCCGTATTAACGGGCAGTAACCCCTCACTGATTGAAGGTTCACTTTATTATCTGTGGGATAATCTAAAAAAAATAAATAATTTCATTCACTAAAAAATTTACTGTTCAAATATTTTACTGTTTCAAGATCTGAGGAAGTTCGTAATGAAAAAATATGCTGATATTTTTCATGGCCTTTTCCAGTAATCACAACCCAATCCTGTTTACTGCACAGATTTAGAGCAAAAGTAATAGCTTCCGTTCGATCTGGAATGATTATACCTTTTTCATTACCGAATTCTTTATTTAAAATTTCGAGTGAAGCTCTCATTTCTTCATGAGGTACGCCATTTAAATCATCAAATGTTAAAATATATTTATCACTTAGTTCAGATGAAATTTTGAGCATTTCTTTTCTCTTACTGACGTCCCTATTACCTCTAAATCCATAAACATGAAAAAGTCTGTTAGCTCCACAGTCTTTAGCAGTCTTTAAACAATGAAATATCGCATCTGCTGTATGTGCATAGTCTATAACTATCATTGCTCCGTTTTTATACTTATAATTTTCAAATCGACCTGGGACTCCTTGAAAACTTTCAATTGCTGAAACGATTTTATCTTTTCTTATTCTAAACTGCTCGGCAACTGCAAATGCCATTACGGCATTATATAAGTTATGTAAACCTGCCATTGGAAGTTGAATTTCAAATTCCTCTGAGTGATCTGAGATCCTTGTACTTGTTATATGTGCGGAATGTATTTTAAGATCTGAGCCAGGAGATTTCCCTATTGTGTATACCTCCCTCTCTCCTTGATCTTTCAATATATTCGCCAACTTCTCTCCCCAGATATCATCTATATTAATAATTGCTTGTCCATTACTTTTAATTTTTTTAAAAAGACTTGCTTTAGATTCAAAGTAATTTTCCATGGATGTATGATAGTCCAAATGATCATGAGTTAAATTTGTAAATATGCAAATATTAAATTCCATGCCTTCTGCTCGATATTGAGATAACCCGTGGGATGAAAGCTCCATAATAACAACTTCATCTTTACTTTTAGAAAGCAGATCATTTAATACTAGAGAACTTGGTGTGGTATTAACGGCTGCTATTTGTTCTCCATTAATAACGTAATGAATTGTTCCAATTAAGGAACAAGAAAAGCCATTTTGTTCAAGAATATGTTTAATTAAAAAACTTGTAGTAGTTTTACCATTTGTCCCGGTTAAACCAATCATTATTTTATCGTTCGAAGGATTTCCATAAAACTCTTTCGCAATGATACCTAATGCTTTTCTAGTGTTATCAACTTTTATATAAGGCACAGAAAGGTTACTTATTTCTTCTTCTCCGACAACAGCAACAGCACCTTTCGATACAGCTTCTTGAATATAGGAATGACCATCTGCAGTATTGCCCTTGATTGCTACGAATAAATACCCGTCTTGGACGTTTTTGGAAGTATCGGTAACACCTCTAATTTTTCTATCGGCGATTAATTTTATATTGCCATCATCATTCCCTATTCCTTTAATCAAAGGATGCAAATTCATAAAGGCATTTACTCCTCAATACATTTTTTAACGTTATTATCGACATTAAAAATTAAATTATGTGAAATTTGTGTAGAATTGAAAGTGCAATATACTCTTAAAATTATTATTCTATTGATAAAAATTAGTCAGAGACGGTGTTGTTTTTTCATTTTTCAAGGGAGGGTGATTTTCAATGAAATAAAATCATATGCAATTCATAAAACGATCAATTATCACACCAGTATCCGGAGCCCGAGTTCCTGTTCCATTAGGGTACTTTATTCACTGCTGCAATCAGGATATGAAACGAAAATCCCTTGCATCTCCAATTCTTCCATGCTAAACTAAAAAAGTTGCATTAAAGAAGTGTTTCTTGACTGTTTATCTAACTTCGTGTAAACTAAGTGAGAATTGAATATACATCACAAGAAGAAGCACCCGCTTCTCACCTGATTGACACATTCTTGTAGTTGGCAGGTTAACCGTACATTTTTAATTATTTCCTTAAATGTTCGAGTGTGGGTGCCGTCTGTGGTGCCCGCACTTTTTGTTTGCCTGTAAAGATACAATGAAAAAGTCAAAAGCTAAAGTTGTGAATCAATTCAAACATTCTATGGAGGTGGCTAATTATTAGCAAAGATCAATTGGTTAATGAGGGTATCCGTGCACGTGAAGTACGTTTGATTGGGCAAAATGGCGATCAGTTGGGAATTAAATCCCGCCAGGAAGCGCTAGAAATTGCCGGTCGGGCAAATCTTGACCTTGTATTAGTTGCTGCAAATGCCAAACCGCCTGTATGCAGAATCATGGATTACGGGAAGTTTAGATTTGAACAGCAGAAGAAGGATAAAGAAGCACGTAAAAATCAAAAAATCATTAACTTAAAAGAAGTTCGGTTAAGTCCCACAATCGACGAGCATGACTTTAATACGAAGTTGCGCAACGCCATTAAATTCCTGCAAAAAGGGGATAAAGTGAAAGCTTCGATCCGCTTTAAAGGTCGTGCGATTACCCATAAAGAAATCGGCCAGCGCGTTTTGGATCGTTTTTCTGAAGCATGCGAGGAAGTGGCGACAGTTGAAACGAAACCGAAAATGGACGGCCGCAGCATGTTCTTAATGTTAGCGCCTAAAAACGAAAAGCAATAAGGAGGAAACATCTATGCCAAAAATGAAAACTCATCGTGGATCTGCTAAGCGTTTTAAAAGAACAGGTTCCGGAAAGTTGAAACGTTCTCATTCATTCAGAAGCCATATGTTTGCCAACAAGTCACAAAAACAAAAAAGAAAGCTTCGTAAAAGTGCCATGGTGAGCGCTGGAGATTTCAAACGCATCAAGCAAATGCTTGCTAACATGAAATAATTCGAAAATTAGTAGGAGGGAATTCCAATGCCTAGAGTAAAAGGTGGAACAGTTACACGTAAACGCCGTAAAAAGGTTCTTAAATTAGCCAAAGGTTATTTTGGTTCAAAACATACATTATACAAAGTTGCTAATCAGCAAGTTATGAAATCATACAATTACGCTTTCAGAGATCGCCGTCAGAAAAAACGCGATTTCCGTAAGCTTTGGATCACTCGTATTAATGCAGCAGCGCGAATGAACGGTCTTTCTTACAGCCGTTTAATGCATGGCTTAAAGCTTGCTGAAATCGAAGTGAACCGCAAAATGCTTGCTGATCTTGCAGTGAACGATCTTTCTGCATTCAATCAGCTTGCTGATGCAGCAAAATCAAAACTTAAATAATGACGAAAAGCCACTCGATTTGGGTGGCTTTTTCAGTTTTAAATGACTCCGAGGTGACGTTCCTTGTATTATATCGCTCTATTCATCGTCCTTATCAATCTTTATGGGTACACTTTGATGGGAATTGATAAAAAAAGGGCACGCGAACACAAATGGCGGATTTCCGAGTCGCATCTTTGGGTGGTATGCCTGCTTTTTGGATCAGCTGGCATCGGTGCCGGCATGTATTACTTCCGGCATAAAACGAAGCACATAAGCTTTCGGCTCGGAGTCCCGGTGTGCTTTATTTTGCACGTGGGGCTTGGTGTTTATTATTTCATGTTCTATTAGACCAAATCAGATGCTGATCTGGTCTTTTTTGTATGCCGGGCAAAGAGCAAACTCATCTTTTAAGATTGAATACAGCTTTAAATCACGTTTTTGAAGTGATTCTTTATCTAACAATTGCATAGAAAAAATATCACGATCTGTGATGCCTAACAATTTCTTTCTTCTTGATGTGAATGACCTTCTACCACTTTTATGGACTTTATCATTCCACAGTGTATATTCTTGATACATCTAAATTACTCCGTTAACTGAACAGGTTCTTTCATAATTTCATAAGTCCTATAGAAAAAGAGAGCAGCCGAAATAGTGACTTCTTTCTAAAAATAAAATGAATAAAATAGTGCTTTTTTATTCACCTGTAATAACGTGTATGTTTCAAAGGATTTGGACTTCTTGAATTTCTCTGAATCTGTGTATTGTGAACTAAAAATGAATAGAGTATGCAATAGAAAAAACATCCAAGTTCAAAGGGCTTGCTTGGTTCCGTCAGCCGTGCATACACAAGATCTTATGTTGGTGTTATTGGCTAAGGAGTATATCCGTCACGATATTATGATGAAAGTTATGAGTAAGCACTCTTCAGAAGAAAAAATGAATCAGATTTGGAAAGGTGATTCAGATCTCTTCTATATTGTGACGAATGAGCTTTTAAATAAAAAAAGTAAAAAAGGAGAAGACTAATATGTTTTTGCAAATATTTTTAATTGGCATCTTATCTGGTCTCTCTCCTGGACCAGACTTTTTTCTTGTGATGAAAAATAGCTTAGGATTTGGTCGGCGTTTAGGGATTGCAACAGCGTTAGGTATTGCTTCAGCCTTATTTGTTCATATAACATACACGATTTTAGGTTTCACTTATATTATTGAAAAATTACCGAGTATATTTATAACTATTAAATTAGCAGGTTCCCTTTATTTATTATGGTTAGGATTCCATGCCATTAAATCTGTTAAGCAAAATAAAGAACAATCCGGCACTGGATCAAAAGCAAGAATTGGATAAGAACGTAAAACAAGGTTTTCGTGAGGGGTTTATATGTAATGTATTAAATCCGAAAGCTGCACTCTTTTTCTTAAGTGTTTTTCCCAATTTATTTCAGCTGATACGGCTAGTTGGATTTATGGAACTGAAATCGTTATAGCAGTCGGTCTATGGTTTACGTTTATTTCGACCGTCATTTCTTATCAAAAATTTAGAACTTTTTATGAACGATACAGCCATTGGTTCGATCGAGGCTTAGGGGTTATTTTGATTTATTTTGCAGTATTTATTGTCTATTCAACTATTCATGGATAAGGAGAAATGACACATGGAAAAAGAATTATTTTTAGAGAACAGTTATCAGACAAGTTAGTTGTAAAACCGTTATTAAAGAAATTAGCGATAATAAAGTAATTTTAAACCAGACTGTTTTTATCCAACTGGCGGGGGACAACCGTTTGATACAGGTGTTTTAAAGCAAGGAGATTATGAATTCGAAGTTACACAAGTAAAAAGAGAACAGGGTGAAATTGTTCATTACCTAGATGATGCTACAAACCTATCTGTAGGAGAGGTAACAGCCCAAATCAATTGGGATCGACGATACAGATTTATGAGGTACCATACTCTTTTACATGTCATTGCGGGCCATCTTTATAATGAATTCGGAGCTTTAGCTACAAGTAATGAGATTTATGAGGATAATCGAGTGAGAATTGATATTAAATTTGAAGGGGCTGTTCCAGAAGACTATTTCGCTATAATGGAAAAAGATATTCATGAAATTATAGAAGAAAATCATTTGATTTCAACTCGCAGCCTTCCAAGAGAAGAGGTTGAGAAAACCCCAGGCTCCACCAAGACTGTTATCAATTTACTGCCATCCTCCATACAAACTATTAGGTTTGTAGCTATCAGTGATCTAGATGAACAAGCGTGTGGCGGCACTCACGTGTAATCAACAAAAGAAATAGGTGCATTTTCAATCAATAAAATCAAAAATAAGGGTCCACATATAAAAAGAATTGGTATAACTATTACTGACTAAAAACAAGGTGAAATTAAATGAATCTAAAGAGAGGACAGTGTGCTATGTCGGATCGTGTAAGTGTAAGGGAGGAAGGAGATCGCCTTCCTATTTTTTCTTCCGTTATATACAAGATATACTGGGCCTTATAAAAAATTTTCTTATCTAAAAAGCAATTAGTCGAATGAGTCTGCCGTGTTTCTGTATAATAAGGATCATAAAGAAAAGGGAGGTTATACATAAATGGCTAAACTGGATGAAACATTGAAAATGCTTAAGGAGTTAACTGACGCAAAAGGGATTCCTGGAAATGAAAGCGAACCGAGAAAGGTCATGAGGTCATATATCGAACCTTTTTCTGATGAAGTGACGACGGACCGGCTGGGAAGCCTAATTGCGAAAAAGACCGGAAAAGAAGGCGGCCCAAAAATTATGATCGCCGGTCACTTGGACGAAGTAGGTTTTATGGTGACGCAAATTGATGACAAGGGCTTCATTCGCTTTCAAACGACTGGCGGATGGTGGTCACAGGTGATGCTTGCCCAGCGTGTAACAATTGTAGGGAAAAAAGGAGACATCACAGGTGTCATCGGCTCGAAGCCTCCGCACATTTTGCCTCCTGAAGCACGAAAAAAGCCTGTGGACATCAAGGATATGTTTATAGATATCGGTGCAACAAGCAGGGAAGAAGCGATGGAGTGGGGTGTACTGCCCGGTGATCAAATCGTTCCGTATTTTGAATTCACTGTAATGAACAATGAAAAATTTCTTCTAGCCAAAGCTTGGGATAACCGGATCGGCTGTGCGATCGCCATTGATGTTTTGAAAGGCCTGAAGGGTGTGGATCATCCGAACGTTGTCTACGGGGTAGGAACAGTTCAGGAAGAGGTCGGGCTCCGCGGGGCAAAAACTGCGGCAAATACGATTCAGCCTGACATCGGGTTTGCTGTTGATGTAGGGATAGCTGGGGATACTCCGGGGATATCAGAGAAAGAAGCACAAAGCAAAATGGGGAAAGGGCCGCAAATTATCCTTTACGATGCCTCAATGATTTCTCATAAAGGTCTTAGGGAGCTTGTAGTCGGAGCAGCTGATGAAACCGGAATCCCGTATCAGTATGAATCAATTGCCGGAGGAGGCACAGACTCAGGTTCGATTCATTTGACAGCAAACGGAGTTCCTGCACTCTCTATCACAATTGCTACCCGTTACATTCATACACATGCGGCTATGCTTCATCGCGATGATTATGAAAATGCGGTCAAACTGCTTGTTGAAGTGATCAAACGGCTTGATAGCGAAACTGTTCACAAGCTTACCTATGAAGACTGATAGCTCCTCTCCTTTTTTAGGAGAGGTTTTTAAATTTTATCCATGAACACGCTTACAATGTTGTGGTATAGTGAAAAGAGAACAAGCAAAAGGGGGATGGTGTTATGAACGCGATCACAATTGTAATTGCTTCAATGTGTATCTTAATGATCGCTTACCGTTTATATGGGACATTTATGGCGGTAAAAGTAATGAAACTCGATGATGCAAAACCAACGCCTGCGCATACATTTGAGGATGGCAAGGATTATGTGCCGACGAATAAATGGGTATCCTTCGGTCATCATTTTGCGGCAATTGCTGCAGCGGGACCGCTTGTTGGTCCGATACTGGCCGCGCAGTTTGGATATTTGCCAGGGCTGCTGTGGCTTTTAATCGGAGCTGTAATTGGGGGAGCCGTACATGACGCTGTTGTTCTATTGGCTTCCATGCGCAAGAAAGGAAAATCGCTTTCAGAGGTGGCGAAGGATGAGCTCGGACCGGTGGCGGGCTTTTGCACTGGTCTTGCCATGTTATTTATTATCGTCATCACAATGGCGGGATTATCCATGGTTGTCCTTCATGCGTTAGAAAGAAACCCATGGGGAACCTTTGCCGTGGGAATTACAATCCCAATTGCAATGGGGGTAGGGATTTACTACAAAAAAACAGGGAATTTAAAGCTTGCTTCTACCGTAGGATTTATATTATTAATGATCGGTGTTTTTTTAGGTCCGGCAATTCAAGGGACGGCATTGGGAGATCTGTTGACTCTTGATACGAAAGTGCTTGCAATTGCACTTCCGGTTTATGCTTTTTTTGCGGCGGCGCTTCCTGTGTGGCTTTTGCTTGCGCCTCGGGATTATTTAAGCAGTTTTATGAAGATTGGAGTTTTTATTGCTCTAATCATTGGTGTATTTATCGTTAATCCATCGATTCATTTTCCGGCATTTACTCAGTTTGTAAATGGAGGCGGACCAGTGCTTGCGGGACCTGTTTGGCCGTTTATTTCGATCACGATCGCCTGCGGAGCGATTTCGGGATTTCACGCATTCGTTGGATCCGGAACAACGCCAAAAATGCTGAACAAATGGAGTGATATTAAAGTCGTCGGCTTCGGTGCAATGCTTGTAGAGTGCCTTGTCGGAATCATGGCTTTGATCGCTGCAACTGCCTTGCAGCCGGCAGACTATTTTGCGATTAATTCTTCACCTGAAGTTTTCAGCACTCTTGGGATGACTGTCCAGCATCTGCCAGAGCTTAGCCGGGAAATTGGACTAGACTTGGAAGGAAGAACAGGTGGTGCGGTTACACTGGCGGTAGGCATGAGCTACATTTTCACAGGGCTCCCATTTTTCAGCAATCTTGCCTCATTCTTTTTCCAATTTGTTATTATGTTCGAAGCTGTGTTTATTTTAACAGCGATTGATGCGGGAACTAGGGTGGCAAGATACTTGATTCAAGACTTTTTCGGCGAGGTCTATAAACCGTTGAAAAAAACCGACTCTATTCCGGCTTCTATTTTTGCGAGTGCTTTAGCTTGCTTTATGTGGGGGTATCTTCTTTATTCAGGTGATATTGGATCGATTTGGGCCTTATTTGGTGTTTCCAACCAGCTGATGGCTTCAGTAGGGCTGATTATCGGTGCAACGGTGATTTTGAAAATTGCCGATAAACGGCGTTATATGCTGACGTGTCTTATTCCGCTTGCTTATTTATACGTAACAGTCAATTATGCCGGCTACTGGATGGTGAAAAATGTGTATCTGAATCCGGAAGCTGCTGGATACAGTGTATTAAACGGAATTTTATCGATCATTATGCTCGCGCTCGGCCTTGTCATTATGGGAACAGCAATTAAGAAATGGGCAGAAATCTTGAAAAATCCTGATCTTCGTTATGAAGCATCGATTCCAGGATAAAAAAATTAAAGCCGCTCCTATTAATGGAAGCGGCTTTAATCTGTTATTCAGGCTTTAATCCGTTTTCAAGTGTTTCCAGCATTTCGCTTTTGTCGGTATCCGATGCATGCTGCCATAAGACCTCAAACAAAACACCAAGTCCGGGAAGCATTTTTTCCTCGCCGCTTTGGATGGCGTCAACAATCGTGTGTTCGATCTGCTCTTGATCATTTCCTGTGACATTGGCAATGACGGCTTTTCTCAAATTTAAATCCATCACAATCTTCTCCTTTTATGTAGCTTTTATAGATGTATTGTTTCTCATATTCAGGTTTATTATGTATGTAACTTAAGATAAGATAGAATAAGCTTAACCGTGAACGAAAAAGGAGAAAAGAAACGTGAAATACATTGAATCGGCGAAAAATCAAAAAGTGAAAGAGTGGAAAAAGCTTCACACAAAAAAAGAGCGCGACAGAACAAACACCTTTTTAGTCGAGGGCTTTCATCTGGTAGAAGAGGCCTTAAAATCAGAGGGAGCTGTCAAAGAACTCATTTTGACGGATCAAACGAACCTGCCGAAAGATTTGAATCCTCAGATTAATTGTTACGTTGTAAGCGAAGATGCCTTTTTAGCAATTTCAGAAACAGAAACCCCGCAGCAGATTGCGGCTGTTTGCCAAATGCAGCGTTCACCTGAAGTGAAGGGGGAAAAATGGTTATTAGTAGATGCTGTACAGGATCCCGGCAATCTAGGGACGATCATTCGGACAGCTGATGCTGCGGGGATCGATGGAGTGATTCTCGGCAAAGGGACGGTTGACGCGTATAATTCGAAAACACTTCGCTCGGCGCAAGGGTCGCATTTTCATCTTTTGCTTGAAAAAAGAGATCTTCTCGAATTTACAGATCAATTAAAAAAGCAGGGAATATCTATATTCGGCACCGCTCTTCAGGATGCGGTCAGCTATAATCAAATCAACCCCAGCGATCAATTTGCTTTAATCGTTGGAAACGAAGGGGCTGGTGTAGATCCTGAGTTATTGGAAAAGAGCGACCAAAATTTATATGTACCGATTTATGGGCAATCGGAATCGTTAAATGTTGCCGTTGCTGCAGGAATTTTGCTCTATCATCTAAATGGGTAAGGTTTGGTATTGCAACTAAATCACTCTTTCACTATAATAAAGGTAATATTTTAAAAACCGTGATAGAGGACTTGTTATTATTCGTCTCCATACAGGGAATAAATGCCGCTGACTGAAAGCATTTTATGGAAAAAATAATAACTTTTCACCTCTTGAGTTGTCACCGGGACCACATCGTTTGTGTAAAGGTGAACCGGAAGAGCAATCTTTCGTTATGTCAATGAAGCTACCAAAGGCATGTCTTTGGTTTAAGGGTGGTACCGCGGCCACAAACGTCCCTTTTTTTGAAGAGGGGCGTTTTTTTGTTGAATAAATAATTACGGTTTTAAGCATAAGGAGGATGAAACAATGAAGGAAGAGTTAAAACAGCTTGAAAAAGAAGCTCTTGATAAAATCACTTCGGCGGACTCTTTAAAAGAAGTCAACGAAGTGCGAGTAGCCTATCTTGGAAAAAAAGGGCCGATTACCGAGGTTCTGCGCGGGATGGGCAAGCTCTCAGCGGAAGAAAGACCTGTCATGGGGGCGCTCGCCAATGAAGTTCGGGAATCGATTGCTTCAGCCATTTCTGAAAAAAACGAAGCGCTTGAGCAAGCAGAAATCGCAAAGAAATTGGAAGAGCAAGCCATTGATGTCACACTGCCCGGAAGCCCTGTCAAATTAGGGGCAAGACACCCGCTGACGATCGTGACAGAGGAGCTCGAGGATTTATTTATCAGCATGGGATATACGGTAGAAGAAGGACCTGAAGTAGAAACCGATTACTACAATTTTGAAGCATTAAATCTGCCAAAAGAGCACCCGGCACGCGATATGCAGGACAGCTTTTATATTACGGCGGACACCCTGCTTCGTACACAAACATCCCCGATTCAAGTTCGCACACTTGAGAAGCATAAAGGGAAAGGTCCTGTAAAAATTATCTGCCCCGGCAAGGTGTACCGAAGAGATAATGATGATGCCACTCATTCCCATCAGTTTAATCAAATCGAAGGGCTCGTTGTCGATAAAAACATCAGTATGAGTGATCTGAAAGGGACGCTTGAATTATTTGCGAAAAAAATGTTTGGTGAAGACCGCGAAATCAGATTGCGTCCAAGCTTTTTCCCGTTTACAGAACCATCTGTTGAGGTGGACGTATCGTGCTTTAAATGCGGCGGCAAAGGCTGCTCGGTTTGTAAGCAAACAGGCTGGATCGAAGTGCTCGGCGCCGGCATGGTACACCCGAATGTGCTGGAAATGTCAGGATTTGATTCGAACGAGTACCAAGGATTTGCGTTCGGGATGGGACAGGAGAGAATTGCCATGCTGAAGTACGGCATTGATGATATTCGCCATTTTTACACAAACGATATCCGGTTTTTATCTCAATTCAAGCAGGCGTAAAAGGAGGAGAAATCCATGTTAGTTTCATACAGGTGGCTAGGAGATTATGTCAATCTGGAAGGAATGACACCAGATCTGTTAGCTGAAAAAATTACGAGAAGCGGCATCGAGGTGGAAGCTGTTGAATGGAAGGGTGACGGTATCAAAGGTCTGGTTGTCGGACACGTCCTTGAATGCGAGCAGCACCCGAATGCCGATAAATTAAATAAATGTTTAGTAGACCTTGGAGAGGAAGAACCTGTTCAAATCATCTGCGGCGCGCCGAATGTCGCTAAAGGACAAAAGGTTGCTGTCGCCACAGTTGGTGCAGTTCTCCCTGGGAATTTCAAAATTAAAAAAGCCAAGCTCAGAGGCGAAGTTTCGAACGGAATGATCTGCTCGCTCCAGGAGATCGGATTTGAAGGCAAACTCGTACCGAAAAATTACGCGGAGGGAATCTTTGTTTTTCCGGGCGATGCAGAGACAGGCACCGACGCTATTGAGGCTCTTATGCTTGATGACGCAGTCTTGGAGCTGGGACTTACTCCGAATCGTTCGGATTGCTTAAGCATGCTCGGAGTTGCTTATGAAGTAGCTGCGATTTTAGATCGTGAGGTTAATCTTCCTGAAGCTTTATATGAAAACAGCTCGGAAAAAGCCTCCGATTATATCTCTGTAAAGGTTGAGGATCCATCGGCTAATCCGCTCTACACGGCAAAAGTGATCAAAAATGTGAAAATCGGTCCATCGCCGCTTTGGATGCAAACGAAGCTGATGAACGCTGGTATCAGGCCGCATAATAACGTCGTTGATGTGACGAACTTCTGCATGCTGGAATACGGGCAGCCGCTCCATGCGTTTGATTATGATGCTTTCGGCTCTTCTGAAATTGTCGTTCGCAAGGCTTTTCAAGATGAAGCGATTCAAACGTTGGATGATCAAGAACGTACATTGTCTGAACGCCACTTGGTCATTACAAACGGTTCTGTTCCAGCAGCTGTAGCGGGAGTAATGGGCGGAGCAGATTCTGAAGTAACAGATCAGACAACAACCGTACTGCTCGAGTCAGCATATTTTGACGGTCAAACCGTTCGTCAGGCATCGAAGGACCTCGGACTGCGAAGCGAATCAAGCATGAGGTTTGAAAAAGGATTGGATCCAAGCCGGGTACGGTTAGCTTCAGATCGCGCGGCTGCGTTACTTGCTGCATATGCCGGCGGTGAAGTTCTTTCAGGTACCGTGGAACAAGACAGCCTTACGATAGAGGCTAATAATGTGCATGTGTCTGTTGAAAAGGTCAACAATGTCCTTGGCATGTCGATTTCAAAGGAAGAAATCGTTGATATTTTTCGCAGACTCGGCTTTTCAACAGGAGAAGCAGACAATGTGCTGATCGTGACCGTGCCTTCAAGAAGAGGAGATATTACGATTGAAGAAGACCTCATTGAAGAGGTTGCAAGGCTCTACGGCTATGACAACATTCCGTCGACTTTGCCTGTTATCAGCTCTCTATCAACAACCGGTTTAACGCCATATCAGGCAAACCGCAGAAAGGTCAGAAGATTTTTGGAAGGCGCAGGATTGTCCCAAGCGATTACGTATTCGTTAACGAATGAGCGGAAAGTAGAAGCCTTTGCCCTTCAGAAATCGTATCAAACGAAGCTGTCTATGCCGATGAGTGAAGAACGCAGCATTTTAAGGCACAGCTTACTTCCTCATTTGGCTGATACTGCGGCCTATAATCTTGCAAGGCAGGCGGATTCAGTCGCGCTCTATGAAGTCGGCTCAGTTTATTTGTCCGAAGAAGAAGGGGCTAAGCCAGTAGAAAAAGAGCATGTCGCAGGTCTTGTTACCGGGTTGTGGCACAAACAGCTGTGGCAGGGCGAGAAAAAAGCAGCCGATTTTTATGTCATAAAAGGAATCACAGAGGGCTTGTTCAGCAAGCTTGACGTACTCGACGAGATTGAATATGTACAGGCGAACAAAAAAGACCTCCATCCGGGCCGCACGGCTGAAATTTATTTTAGGAAGAAATCAATCGGCTTTGTCGGGCAGCTTCACCCTAGCTATGAAAAAGAGCTCGACTTGAACGAAACCTACGTCTTTGAGCTTGACCTGAATGCTCTGCTCACTGTAGAAACAGGCGGACTTTTGTACACGACAATTCCAAGATATCCATCGGTGACAAGGGATATAGCACTCGTCGTTGATCAAACAATATCAAGCGGACAGCTGGAAAAAGTTATTTCAGAAACAGGAGGAACTCTTCTTAAAGAAGTAAAGGTATTTGATGTATACGAAGGCGAGCATGTCGAAGCAGGCAAAAAATCAATCGCCTTTTCATTGACCTACCTGAACCCTGAGCAAACGCTAACTGAAGAAGAAGTAACAAACATCCATCAAAACGTACTGAATACGTTGGAAGAAACATATCAAGCAAAATTAAGACATTAAAGGAAGCTTGCCGGGTAGACCCTGGCAAGCTTTTTTGCTTATAAATTTATAAATTTAAGCAAGCGACATAATAAAACGAATCCATTTTGAAAAAAGTTTGATCAAAATGGATTCTTATCGTTTTAATAAGCATTCAGTTTTATTATGTTACTGCAGCTTTAATAGGACTAAATTTTTTGTCTATATTCTTTTTCTTTGAGTTCATACATAGCTGCTTTATAACTAATAACATCTAAATAATTAAGATACTCATTAATTTTATTCTTTACTCTTGATTTATGTTGCATCATCATTTCTTTTCTTTGTAATAATGTATCATCTCCTAATTCGTAAAGTTCGAAATACTTCCTTATGTTGGCGATAGACATTCCAGTCAATCTTAGAATACGAATGAAATTTATCGACTCAATATTTTCATCGTTATATATTCTTCGACCACTAGAATCACGAGAAATATTTTTTAAAATCCCTTCTTTTTCATAATATCTAAGTGTATTAGCAGACACATTTAAATGATTCATCACATATTTCATCGAATATGTCATATAACTCTCCTCTTTTCAGTTATAGTTACTATACATTGAATCGTATCAAAAAGGAAAATAAAATACCAAAAACATCTGTTTAATCATGTTTTACTTATAAAAATATTAGCGCTTGACTTATAGTAACAATAATAATTTACCATGAAGTAGAACTTCTAATATCTAATAAAGGAGATGCTATGATGTCAAATATTAAAGACAAAGTCATTATCATTACCGGCGCCAGTAGTGGTATTGGAAAGGCAACCGCAACTTTGTTGGCAGAGCAAGGTGCTCACGTTGTTGTTGGCGCAAGAAGAAAACAAAACCTTGAAGAATTGGTCGCTTCCATCACTTTAAATGGCGGTTCAGCTAGCTATCAGGTAACAGATGTGTCAAAACGCTACGATGTTGAAAATTTGGTGAAACACGCTGTAAATACCCACGGAAAAGTTGATGTACTCATAAACAATGCTGGCGTTATGCCCATTTCCCCCCTTGACGACCTGCGCGTTGAGGATTGGGAGCGGATGATCGACATTAACATTAAAGGGGTTTTGTACGGCATCGCAGCAGCACTACCCGTCTTCCGCAAACAGGGTATTGGGCATTTCGTCAACACCGCTTCTACAGCAGGACATAAGACTGTACCAAACCAATCAGTCTATTCCGGCACGAAGTATGCCGTACGTGCCATCTCTGAGGGGTTGCGTCAGGAAGCTGGCAATAATCTTCGTGTAACGATCATTTCGCCTGGCATGACGCGGACAAGCTTTTCGGAAAGTGTGACAGATTCGGAGATAAAAATTCAGTTAGAAGAATACCGGGACATTGCAATGTCACCGAAGGCGATCGCACGCGCTATCGCCTTCGCGATCGATCAGCCGGTCGATGTTGATGTAAATGAGGTTATCGTCCGTCCTACTGCGCAGGGCTAAATCAATCTTTAACTCGTAACGGTATGTATGTTCTGTTACGAGTTTCTTTCTGATTTAAGAGTAATGCACCTAAAGAAACTGTTAATGTAATATTTAAAGAAATAAGCATAAATCGTTACAGTGTTGTTGGTAAAATGCTTAATGATCAATAAGGTTCGGATAAAATGAAACTTCATTCAGTGGGAGATATATTAAACAAAGGGAGGTTGAGGAAAATGGATCTTATTATGATGTTTTTCTTCCTATTGATTGGAATTAGTTCAGTTTTGAATATCCTTTTTAAGATGACAGGAAAAAGAGATTGGCTTATATCATTGTTATTAAGTGCTGTTTTATCAATTATATACGTTGCAATTTTAAGGTGAAATGAAAGAGAAAAAAATTTTTAAAAGCTATCACAACGCAAAGAGAAAGGAACCAATTTTGATTAACGCGTGTAAAAAAACGAGATATCTTGTGGAATAAACAAAAAAAAATCAAACCCGAGGTCTGACCTTTTTCTCATATCATCATTCCTTTTTCAATATACCTAAATATTTTTTCCAAGGCCCAACATCTGCTCTGTATCTCTCGGCCATTACTCGTACGATTTGAGAAATGTGCGTTAAATCATGAACCACCCAAGTAGAAAGCAATTCTCGTAACTTCACTACACCAAGTACAGGGTGTGAACCTGTCAATTCAAGGTGCAATCCAGGTTCAATAAGGCCTTTAAGCTTGGTTATATTTTGTGATCTAATCGTATTAAATTCAAGTAATTTTTGTTCAATCGATCTTACAGCCCTGTTATTTAGATGTGAATAACGATCAAATGGGGTGAATGGTTTACTGTCACCTTCTTGAAGAATAAATTCTAATCTGGGTATCCAATTTGTTTTCTCTCCCTCAATCAGGTGATCAATCACTTCAGAGACATTCCATGTTCCTTCGCCTTCATTGCATTCCAGCCATCCATCAGATAGCCCCGATAAAAAATACTCCAATGTTTGAGGTGTACGCTCCAGAATCTCAATAGCTTCTTTCAAATTAAAATTCATAGACCTGCTCCTCCTATATATAAAATTTCACTGCCATTGATTCGGTTCGACATCTTTAATAGATTGCTGGTCAAAAACGAATCAGCCCCGTCCCTTCTTTTCAGCCAACAGCTTGGCTTTATTGGTATTGGCAAAATGCAGCTTTGTAAAAGACGCCAATGCGTTTACGCCTTTTTGTTCAATGAGCCGTGCCGCAGCCTGGTCGACAAGAGCGCCTGCTCCTTTTGGAATCGTAAACCCCGATTTCTTTTCGAGCTTTTTCATTTCCATTAAAAAGGAATATCTCGCGATGATCGAGGCTGCTGCTACAGAAAGGTGGATTCCTTCTGCCTTCGTGCTGAAATATACGTTTTCTTTCATTATTTTTTTACCGCTAAGATGCTTGAAATAAACGTCTGGTTCCGCGAATTGGTCGATAAGGATTGCATCTGGCGTTTCGCCTGCTAATTTTTCCAATACATTTCCTATTGCCTGGTTGTGCAGAATCGCTTTCATTTTTCCTTGGCTCATTCCTTTTTGCTGCAGGTCATTGTATTTTTCATTTTTCAGCACGAGCAGGCTGTAAGGAATGGTTTTAATTAAATCCTTGGCGATTGTGATTATTTGCGGGTCCTTTAGGTTTTTGCTGTCTTTAACGCCCAGCTCCTTCACCAGCTGAAGCTGAGATTTACTGACATAAGCAGCAACAACAGTGATCGGCCCGAAATAATCTCCTGTCCCCACTTCGTCGGAGCCCACAACGGATAGACTTGCAATTTGTTCCGGCGGGGAATAAGGGGTCGTTTTTCTCGCTTTTTTTTCTTTCGGCTGTGACGGTACGCCTTCCCAGCGGCTGCTTTCTGTTTCTGCTTGTTTTCCTTGAAAAAGGACTTTTCCTGAGAGGTACGCGGTGACGGTGCAGCCAGGCAATTTCGCTTGAAAGCTTGTATGCGCCGGAGCCGGGGTTACTAAATGGTTGCGGTAATACTGCCGCATTTGCAATATGCGGTCTTTATTTATTTTTAAAACGAAATGAGCCAAAATAGTTATTCTCCTTTATCCTGTCAAATCATTGTCTATAAAGTGTATCATATCTGAAAGGGCTCGTCTTTCCAATAAAACAGTAATCATGTTATGATAGAATCTAGGATTCTCACGGAATGGAGGAGAAAACTTGTCTGACGGTCAAAAAATAAGAACATCAGTTGACATATATGGCCAGCAATTCAAAATTGTTGGTGAAGAAACAAAAAGCCACATGAGGCATGTAGCCTCAATTGTGGATGATAAAATGCGTGAAATAAATGAGAAAAATCCTCAACTTGATATAAATAAATTGGCTGTCTTAACAGCTGTTAATGTCGTACATGATTACTTAAAACTAAAAGAAGAGTATGAAAAACTCGAGCATCAACTAAGAGAAAAGGATTGAACAACCTATGCTAGATATTATCCTGTTGATCATGCTTATCATAGGGGCTATAGCTGGCCTGAGAAGAGGCTTTATCCTGAAGCTTCTCCATCTGATAAGCTTTATTGCTGCGTTCCTGATTGCCCGCCAGTTTTATGATGATCTTGCTCCGCAAGTTCGTTTATGGGTTCCGTACCCTGATTTTGGCGAAGGGCAGGAGGCGCTGGCTTTTTTTAGCGGAAATATGGAATCAAGCTATTATAATGCCATTTCTTTTGTCATTATTTTTATTTTGGCTGTAATTGCTCTTCGGATTATTGCGTCGATGCTCGATTTTGTGGCCATGCTTCCCGTCTTAAAACAAGTGAATAAGCTTTTAGGCGGAGTACTTGGATTTCTCGAAGTCTATTTATTTTTGTTTGTGTTTTTATTTATTGCGGCTTTGATTCCTGCACCGCAAATCCAAGATGCTTTACAAGGCAGTTCACTATCGAACTTGATCATTAATCACACTCCATATCTGTCAGAATTGATAAATACTTTATGGCTCCAGTACGGAGGTGTAACTTCTCTTCGGTAGAGAAGTTTTTTTAAATAGATTATTAGAGGTGTTTCATTGATGCATAAAAAGGACATCATAAAGTTATTGGAAACGATCGCTGTATATATGGAATTAAAAGGGGATAATCCGTTTAAAATATCAGCTTTTCGGAAAGCGGCCGCGGCGCTCGAACAGGATGACAGAAGCTTATCTGAAATCGATGATATGCTGTCCTTGCCGGGAATCGGAAAAGGAACGTATACAATTATTAGAGAATATATGGAAAGCGGAACGTCATCCACTCTGGATGAACTAAAGAAAGAGGTGCCGGAAGGGCTTTTGCCTTTATTAAAACTCCCGGGGCTTGGAGGAAAGAAAATTGCCAAGCTATATAAGGATCTCGGGGTTCGAAATGCGGAAGATTTAAAGGCGGCCTGTGAAGAGAATAAAGTCCAAGGGCTCGCCGGATTCGGAAAAAAAACGGAAGAAAAACTCCTTGTTCTGCTTGGTGAAGCGGGAAAAAGACCGGAAAGGTACCCGATTGGCTTTGCCCTGCTTGTGGCTGATGAGATCGAAAAGCATTTGGCTGCGTTTCAAGGCGTGATTCAATCTTCCCGTGCCGGCAGCTTGCGCAGAATGCGTGAAACCGTTAAGGATTTGGATTATATTATTTCAACAGACAATCCGCAATTGATCCGTGATCAATTGCTGGCATTGCCGCGTATTAAAGAAGTCGTAGCTGCTGGAGAAACAAAAGTGTCGGTGAATATGGATTTTGAGGATGAAATCGGTGTTGACTTCCGAATAGTGTCAAACGAACAGTTTGCGACGACCCTCCATCATTTCACTGGATCAAAAGACCATAATATTAAAATGAGACAGATCGCAAAAGAGCGCGGTGAAAAAATAAGCGAGTATGGAGTAGAGTCGCTGGAGACAGGAACGATTCAAACCTTTTCGAGCGAGAAGGAATTTTTCCGCCACTTCGATCTTCCGTACATTCCTCCAGAAATCAGAGAAAGCGGACAAGAAACCGACCATTACAATGAAAGCTTGAGTCTCATTTCAAAAGAGGATATAAAAGGCGATCTTCATATGCACAGCTCCTGGAGTGACGGCGCATTTTCGATTCGTGAGATGGCGGAAGCCTGTATAGCAAAAGGCTACGAATATATGGCGATTACCGACCATTCAAGATATTTGCGTGTTGCTAATGGATTAACTCCGGAAAGACTGAGGCTGCAGGGAGAAGAGATTGACAGGCTTAATCAAGAGCTCGAAGGATTTCATATTTTCAAAGGGGTGGAAATGGACATTCTTCCGGACGGTACGCTTGATTATGACGACGAGCTGCTGGAAACAAGAGATTTTGTTATTGCTTCAATTCATTCTAGCTTTTCACAGCCACAGCATGTCATTATGAACCGATTAAAAAATGCACTCAAAAATAAACACGTCCATTTAATCGCCCATCCAACCGGAAGACTGATCGGCAGAAGATCCGGTTACGAAATCGATATTGATGAGCTTATTGAGCTTGCGAAGGAGACCGGAACAGCTCTCGAGTTGAATGCAAATCCAGCGAGGCTTGATTTACGGACGGAGCATTTGATCAAAGCAAACCAAGCCGGCGTAACGATTGCAATTAATACAGATGCCCACAATGTAGCAATGCTGAACGACATGGCTGCCGGCGTTTCTGCTGCCAAAAAAGGCTGGACCCCAAAAAGCAGTGTATTGAATACACGGTCTCTGGACGAAGTACGTGAATTTTTGAAAAGATAAGTGCAAGGAGGCTTTAAAAATATTGCAGCATAAAGCGTTACAATCACTTGAATTTCATAAAGTAAAAGAACAGGCAAAAGCCCATGCTTCTTCATCTCTGGGAAAAGAAATGCTGGAACAGCTCCAGCCATCCCAATCAGCGGAAGAAGTGACAAAATGGCAGGATGAAGTAGATGAAGCCATGACCGTTATCCGCTTGAGAGGGCACGCTCCTTTTGGCGGATTGACGGACATCAGGCCGAGTTTAAAACGGTCGGTGATCGGCAGTGTGTTAAGCCCTGCTGAACTAACAGAGGTATCTTCGCTTCTTTATTCTGTCAAGCAAATGAAGCATTTTTTGGATTCGCTGTATGAAGACGGAGTAGAAATTGAGAGAATGAAAGAGTATTCAGACCAGCTGATTCCGTTATCTGCGCTTGAAAAGGATATCAATATGTGTGTAGATGACCATGGGGAAGTGCTCGACCATGCATCAGACACACTACGCGGAATAAGGACGCAGCTTCGGACGATTGAATCCCGAATTAGAGACCGGCTCGAATCGATGCTGCGTTCTTCGTCTGCCCAAAAAATGCTGTCAGATGCGATTATCACGATTCGAAATGAACGGTTTGTCATACCTGTAAAACAAGAGTACCGGGCAAGCTACGGAGGAATTGTGCACGATCAATCCGCTTCGGGAGCCACGCTTTTTATTGAACCACAGGCGATTGTCGACATGAACAATACGATCCAGCAGGCAAAAGTAAAAGAAAAGCAGGAGATTGAACGGATTCTTAAGTATTTGACAGAAAAGGTGGCCGAACACTCAAGTGACCTGTCACAGGACGTAACCATCATGCAAACGCTGGATTTCATCTTTGCCAAAGCAAAGTATGCCAAACAAATAAAAGCAACGAAGCCTCAAATTAATGAGGAGGGTTATGTGCTACTTAAAAAAGCCCGACATCCATTGCTGCCAGCGGATGAGGTAGTTCCTAACGATATTGAGCTGGGCGGAAGCTACTCGACGATTGTTATCACCGGCCCGAATACTGGAGGAAAAACGGTAACCTTGAAAACACTGGGGCTGCTGACACTCATGTCACAAGCAGGTCTTCACATTCCTGTAGAAGACGGGTCGGAAGCTGCGGTTTTTGAACAGGTATTTGCCGATATTGGCGATGAACAATCAATTGAGCAAAGCCTGAGTACCTTTTCTTCTCATATGGTAAACATTGTTGATATTTTAGCGAAGATGAATGACAAAAGCCTTGTTTTATTTGACGAGCTCGGAGCTGGCACGGATCCTCAGGAAGGTGCAGCCCTCGCCATTAGCATACTTGATGAAGTTCATACGACGAATGCGAGGGTCATTGCAACAACCCACTATCCAGAGCTTAAAGCATACGGCTATAATCGTGAAGGGGTAATGAATGCGAGTGTCGAATTTGACATTGAGACGCTTTCGCCGACTTATCGGCTTTTGATTGGCGTGCCGGGCCGAAGCAATGCCTTTGAAATTTCAAAACGGCTTGGTATGTCGGAAGCGCTCATTCAAAGAGCCAAAGCGGAAATGTCCAGTGAGCACAATGAAGTGGATACTATGATTGCTTCACTGGAAGACAGCAAAAAACTGGCAGAACTAGAACTGAAGGAAACAGAAACTTACCGAAAAGAAGCAGAAAAGCTTCATAATGAATTGCAATCACAAATCATCGAATGGAATCAGAAGAAGGATAAGCTTCTTGAAGAGGCTGAAAAAAAGGCGATTGATAAAGTCGCTGAAGCTTCTAAAGAAGCAGAGGAAATCATCAAATCGCTGCGTGCCATTCGCGATGACCAAAAAGCCTTTAAAGACCACGAGCTGATTGAAGCGAAAAAAAGGCTGGAGGAAGCTATCCCGGTTTTTTCAAAATCGAAGAAACCAGAAAAAACAGCTCAAACAAAGAAAGAGCTGAAAGCCGGAGATGAAGTAAAAGTCTTGAGCTTCGGGCAAAAGGGAACCCTTCTTGAAAAAACAGCAGATAATGAATGGAACGTACAAATCGGAATCTTAAAGATGAAGGTGAAAGAAAAGGACTTGGAATTTGTGAAATCAAATTCTGTTCCTCAACAGGAAAAAGCCCTTTCGACGATTAAAGGAAAAGATTATCACGTGTCTCTCGAGCTCGACCTCAGAGGCGAGCGCTATGAACATGCTCTGAGCCGTGTTGAAAAATATCTCGATGATGCAGTATTAGCAGGCTATCCGAGAGTATCGATCATTCACGGAAAAGGAACGGGAGCCTTGAGAAAGGGCGTCCAAGAACTCCTGAAATCCCATAGAAACGTGAAAAATACCCGTTTTGGCGAAGCAGGGGAAGGCGGATCAGGGGTTACCATTGTCGAATTAAAATAATCGCCAGTTACAACATCGAACAAATCAAATGGAGGTCTTGACCCCTTCAAACATTAAAAGATAAAAAGGGAGCACGTAGAAATGACAAATTCTTTCTGGAGCAATGAATTAGTACAGATTGCCGCCTATTACAGCGTGGCGGTCTTATGCCTCGTTTTATTTTTAGCTATTTTTGAATTGGTCACTTCCTACAAAAATTGGGAAGAGATCCAAAAAGGAAATCTTGCCGTGGCAATGGCGACAGGCGGTAAAATTCTCGGAATCGCCAACGTCTTTCACCATAGCATTCTTCAGCACGATTCATTGCTCCAAATGATCGGGTGGGGAGTATATGGATTTGTCATGCTGCTTATCGGCTATTTCATTTTTGAGTTTTTAACGCCGAGATTTAAAATTGATAAAGAAATCGAACAGGATAACCGTGCGGTCGGCTTGATTTCCCTCGTTATTTCTCTGGCATTATCGTTTGTAGTCGCCGCCGGTATTTAAAGGAGCCTTTTGATGGAAAAATTGGCGAAGGTCTTATTTGCAGCATGCGGATTATTTGTGATAATTGGAATTATTTATTTGTTGTTTTATGCATAAAATAAAGGGGTTGGAGCTTTATCTCCAACCCCTTTTGATACTTTTGGGAAGGAGGAAAATGAATAAAGTAAAAGGAGAAGTAAGGAAATGGGCTGCTTGATGGGAATAATGATTATTTTATCCTCCGTCATTAATTAGGGCTATCACGTCATGCTTTTTACATCATGTTCATCATCGGTTCATTTCTAGTCGCCGCCGGAATTAATATAAAGAAAAACGATAATACACGCTGATTTAACTGTTGCTATAAAAAATTTCGTATCAATACCTATTTTCATCTGCTATACTAAGTATCAAATGAAAGAGCGCGACAAGGAGGCATACTATGAAGGTTGAAAAGCCTTGGTTAAACAGCTATCCTGACGAACTTCCCCACGATTTGGCATACGAAAACAAACCGCTGCACTCTTTTTTAACAGACACCGCAAACACCTTTCCCGATCATCAATCTATTTACTTTCTTGGCAAAAAAATGACGTTTCGTGAAGTCCACGAAGCAGCGTTAAAGTTTGCTGCATACTTGCAAAAAATCGGCATCAAAAAAGGCGACCGGATTGCTCTCATCTTGCCAAACTGCCCCCAAGCCGTGATTTCATACTACGGCATTCTCTTTTCTGGAGGCATTGTCGTGCCAACAAATCCGTTATTTACGGAAAGAGAGCTGGAATATCAATTAAAGGACAGTGAATGTACGGCGATCATTTCACTCGACTTACTATATCCGCGCATCATAAAAATGAAAGCGTTAACAAAAATTTCCCATCTTATTTTCACAAGCATCAAAGATTATTTGCCCTTCCCGAAAAATAAGCTGTACCAAATCAGCCAGAGGAAAAACCTTCTGGTTCATATTAAAGAAAATGAGGAAACTCATCTTTTCCAAAGTATCATCAAAAATACGGCAGAAAGTTTACATTCGGTTGATATTGACCCGCTTCATGATATTGCGGTTTTGCAATATACAGGCGGAACAACCGGCCTTCCAAAGGGAGCAATGCTGACCCATCAGAACATTGCCGCCAACACGAAGATGTGCGCGGAATGGCTTTCCAAATTAAAGAAAGGATCGGAATCGATTTTAGGGATTGTACCTTTTTTTCACGTCTACGGAATGACCACTATCTTAAATCTAAGCGTTTTGCAAGCATTTCAAATGATTCTGCTTCCAAAATTTAATGCGCTTGACGCGTTGAAAACGATTCATAAGCTGAAACCAAGCCTTTTTCCGGGTGCACCGACGCTCTACATCGCTCTTTTAAACCACCCGGAAGTGTACAAATATGATTTATCCTCCATTGACACCTGTATCAGCGGATCCGCCGCACTGCCTGTCGAAGTCAAGCATCAATTTGAAAAGGTCACCGGCGGAAAGCTTGTCGAGGGTTACGGCTTATCAGAAGCTTCGCCAGTGACCCACGCGAATTTCATGTGGGGCAAAAACAAGCCGGGGAGCATTGGCTGCCCTTGGCCAGGAACAGATGCTGCCATTTACTCGGAGGAAACAGGCGAAGCGCTTCCTCCTTATGAACGAGGCGAATTAATTGTTAAAGGGCCCCAAGTGATGAAGGGATATTGGAATAACCCCGAAGAAACAGCAAATGTATTGAGGGATGGCTGGCTTTTCACCGGAGATATCGCTTATATGGACGAAGAGGGCTTCTTTTATATTGTCGACCGAAAAAAAGATTTGATTATCGCTAGCGGCTATAACATTTACCCGCGTGAAATCGAAGAGATATTCTATGAGCACGAGGCCATCCGGGAAGTAGTCGTTGCCGGGATTCCTGATTCCTACCGTGGAGAAACTGTGAAAGCCTATGTTGTGTTAAAGCAACATGCGACATTGACAGAAAAGGAACTAGATGAGTATGCGAGAACACACCTTGCATCATACAAAGTGCCAAGAGTTTACGAGTTTCGCGATGAACTGCCGAAAACAACGGTAGGAAAAATATTAAGAAGAGCATTAATTGAAGAAGAGAAAGAGAAGATGAACCAAACGAAATAACATGAGCCGCCAGGCTGTCAATGAGCCGTCTCATCTTGACAATCAAGGCGTTTCTTTTTAGTATAAAGATGAGTGAATAACCATTCATTTTTTCTGAAAGGAACGAGAAATTGTGAACGAAAAACGACCAAAGTATATGCAGATCATCGACGCTGCTGTCATCGTAATCGCAGAGAACGGCTACCATCAGGCGCAGGTTTCAAAAATCGCCAAGCAGGCAGGTGTGGCAGACGGAACCATTTACCTCTATTTTAAAAGCAAAGAGGATATTCTGATCTCAGTGTTCAGAGAAAAAATGGGGCAATTTATCGAAAGAATGGAAAAAGAAATTCAAAGCGAACATACTGCAGAAAAGAAATTATCACGGCTGATTAAACAGCATTTTTCGTTGCTTTCTGAAAATCAACATCTGGCTATTGTCACCCAGCTCGAGCTTAGACAGTCAAATCTTGCGCTCCGTCAAAAGATTAATGAAATTTTAAAAGGGTATTTATTTATCTTGGACGATATTATTCAAGCGGGGAAAGAATCAGGAGAGTTTAAACAATCACTTGATGTCCGTTTGGCAAGGCAAATGATCTTTGGAACGATTGATGAGACGGTGACCACGTGGGTAATGAATGACCAAAAATATTCATTAGATGGACTTGCAGAAGACATACATCAGCTGTTGATTTACGGGTTCCACGCAGCGAATAATCAGGAGGAGATACTTCAATGAAAAACGTAACGTTAGAAGTCGAAGAACGAATCGCAGCTATTACAATGAACCGTCCAACGGCAAATGCTTTATCTACAGGGCTTTTGGAAGAATTATCAGAATGTCTGGATCAAATTGAAGCTAACTCTGACGTCCGTGCGATCATTATTTGCGGGGAAGGCAGATTTTTTTCGGCTGGTGCCGACATAAAGGAATTTACTACTCTTGCAAATGAGTCCGATTATACAGACTTGGCTGAAAAAGGCCAGCAAATCATGGAAAGGATCGAATCATTTCCAAAGCCAATCATTGCCGCTATTCACGGAGCAGCACTTGGCGGAGGGCTGGAGCTTGCGATGGCTTGCCATATTCGGATTGCAGAAGGCGGTGCCAAGCTCGGAATGCCAGAGCTAAACTTAGGTATCATCCCCGGTTTTGCCGGAACACAGCGGCTCCCGAAATATGTTGGCACTGCGAAAGCTCTGGAAATGATAGGGACAGCTCAACCGATCAGCGGCAAAGAGGCTTATGAATCAGGTCTTGTTACAATACTTGTAAACGACCGGGAAGAAGCTTTGATTAAAGCCTATGAATTAGCCGAGCAATTTGCCGAAAAAAGCCCGAAAACGTTGGAATTCGTTTTGGAACTTCTTCATGCAAACAAAATCTATACTTACGAAGGAGCATTAAAGCTGGAAGCGAAGCGATTCGGCGAGGTTTTTCAATCTTCGGATTCGAAGGAAGGAATCCAGGCATTCCTTGAGAAAAGGAAACCTAACTTTAAAGGCGAGTAATAGATGTAACGACTCGGAGGGGGAATGTGATATGAACATCTTTGTCTTAATGAAGCGGACATTTGACACAGAGGAAAAAATTACAATTCGAGCTGGTGAGATCGACCAACAAGACGCAGAGTTTATTATTAATCCCTATGATGAATATGCAGTTGAAGAAGCCATTCGCCTGAAAGAAGCTCACGGTGGAGAAATTACGGTTGTGACGGTCGGCGGGGAAGATGCGGAAAGGGAGCTTCGAACTGCTTTGGCTATGGGGTGCGATAAGGCCGTTTTGTTAAATATCGATGGTGAACTGGAGGATCCGGATCCTTTCTCCACTTCAACCATACTTTATCACTATTTGAAGGAAAAGCAGTTTGACCTTATTTTAGGGGGAAACGTAGCTATTGACGGCGGCTCAGGCCAGGTCGGCCCGCGACTGGCAGAGCTGCTGAATATCCCTTGCGTCACAACCATTACGAAGCTATCTGTCAACGGCAAAGACGCAGAAATAGAACGAGATTCTGAGGGTGATCTTGAAAAAGTAACTGCACCCCTGCCGCTCCTTGTAACCGCTCAGCAAGGTTTAAATGAACCGAGGTATCCGGCGCTTGCGGGAATCATGAAAGCAAAGAAAAAGCCCCTGGAAGAACTTGAGCTTGATGATCTTGATCTCACAGATGAAGACGCTGCGGCGAAAACAAAAACGATTGAACGCTTCTTGCCGTCTAAAAAAAAATCTGGACGATTTCTGGATGGAGATGCAGGCAAACAAGCAAAACAACTGGCAGCTTTGCTAAGAAGCGACGCGAAAGTCATCTAACAAGGGGGATCAATATGGGGAGAAAAGTAGTGGTTTTAGGGGAAATAAGGGATGGATCAATTCGCAACGTAACCTTTGAAGCTATTGCAGCAGGGAAAATCATTGCAAATGGCGGAGAAGTAATTGGTTTACTCATTGGTGAAAGCGTTTACGAATATGGGGGAGAGATGATCAAATATGGAGCGGATCGCATCATTGCGATAGAACATGAGAAGCTCGTGTATTATACACCGGACGGCTATGCTCAAGCAATCGAAGTGATTATTGAAAAAGAAAAACCAGATGCCATTCTTACCGGACATACCTCAATCGGCAAGGATATTATGCCAAAAATTGCTGCTAAGCATGAGAAAGGATTGCTTTCTGACGTGATCGATCTCGAAGAAACTGGCGGGAATCTCGTATTTACCAGGCCGATTTATTCGGGAAAAGCCTTTGAACGAAAAATTGCATTAGATCAGCTTGTTTTGGCCACAATCAGGCCGAACAACATGTCTCCATTAGAACAGGATGAAAAACGAAAAGGTACGATTGAAAAAGTAGAAGTCGAGATAAAGGATGTAAGGACAAAGGTCCAAGCCATCGTCAAAAAAACCGCAGAAGGCGTGGATTTATCCGAGGCGAAAATCGTCGTTGCCGGCGGCAGGGGAGTCAAGAGCGCAGACGGATTTAAGCCTTTGCGGGAGCTCGCAGAAGTATTAGGAGCCGCTGTCGGTGCCTCTAGAGGAGCGTGTGACGCAGAGTATTGCGATTACTCTCTGCAAATTGGGCAAACCGGCAAGGTGGTTACCCCGGAGCTCTATATTGCCTGCGGGATATCGGGGGCAATCCAGCATCTGGCCGGCATGTCGAATAGCAAAGTGATTGTAGCGATTAATAAGGACCCGGACGCAGATATCTTCCGAGTCGCGGACTATGGAATCGTAGGCGACTTGTTTGAAATTGTTCCGCTGTTAACAGAAGAATTCAAACAGCTAAAAATCCATAAATAGTATGATGTTTTAAACGGAAAGCTTTGGTGTGAATATGCTGGAGAATGGGTATAGTATTACCAAGCAATTTAATAGCGTAACGATTACGGTTAATGCTATACTAAAATCCATAATTTAAATTGGAGGTATGAGTAAATGGCTATCGTAAAAGCTACTGACCAAAGCTTTTCAACAGAAACAAAAGAGGGAGTCGTTCTTGCAGACTTTTGGGCACCTTGGTGTGGACCTTGTAAAATGATCGCGCCTGTTCTTGAAGAACTTGATCAGGACTTGGGAGATAAATTAAAAATCGTAAAAGTCGATGTAGATGAAAACCAAGAAACAGCCGGCAAATATGGAGTGATGAGCATTCCAACGCTGCTTATCCTTAAAGACGGCGAAGTTGTTGAAACATCAGTTGGCTTTAAGCCAAAAGAGGCATTGCAAGAATTAGTAAACAAACATCTGTAAGAGTTTTTCAGGGCGATTCCAATAGGAGTCGCTTTTTCTATGCATTTTTCCAAACAAACATTCGGAAAAATGGTACACTACTCTTATTGGGGAGAGAAAGTCCCCTATTTCGCAAAGCAAGGAAGTGTTCTTCGTGAATCATAAAATAAAAGAGAAGCTCGCACTTCTTCCTGACCAGCCCGGCTGTTATTTAATGAAAGACAGGCAAGGGACCATTATTTATGTAGGAAAAGCAAAAATTTTAAAAAACAGAGTGCGCTCCTACTTTACAGGTTCCCATGATACAAAAACCCAGCGTCTCGTAAGCGAAATTACAGACTTTGAATATATTGTCACCTCCTCTAATATAGAAGCGCTCATTTTGGAAATGAACCTGATCAAAAAATACGATCCAAAATATAATGTCATGCTGAAGGATGACAAAACCTATCCTTTTATTAAAATAACCGCCGAGAAGCATCCTCGTCTGATCGTTACCCGCAATGTCAAAAAAGATAAAGGGCGTTACTTCGGCCCTTATCCAAACGTTTACGCGGCGAGAGAAACAAAGAAGCTGCTAGACCGGCTGTACCCGTTACGAAAATGCACCACGCTGCCTGATCGGGTCTGCCTTTACTATCATATGGGACAATGTCTCGCACCGTGTGTCTACGATGTAGAAGAAGAAACGAATAAAAAACTGGTCGATGAAATTACAAAATTTCTAAAGGGCGGCTTCAACCAAATAAAAAAAGAATTAGAAGGAAAAATGCACGAGGCTGCTGAAAACCTTGAATTTGAGCGGGCAAAGGAATTACGCGATCAGATCGCCCATATTGATTCCACGATGGAAAAACAAAAAATGGCGATGACGGACCAAGTCGACAGGGATGTATTTGCCTATGCATACGATAAAGGCTGGATGTGCGTTCAAGTCTTTTTCATCAGGCAAGGCAAGCTGATCGAACGGGATGTCAGCATGTTCCCAATGTACCGGGAAGCGGATGAAGAGTTTCTAACTTTTATCGGACAATTTTACAGCAAAAACAATCACTTTTTGCCGAAGGAAATTTTACTTCCGGATAGTGTAGATATTCAGCTGGTAGAACAGCTGTTAAATACGTCTGTCCTGCAGCCGAAAAAAGGAAAGAAGAAGGATCTGCTCATGCTTGCGCATAAAAATGCCAAACTGGCGCTAAAAGAAAAATTTTCATTGATCGAACGGGATGAAGAGAGAACAATCGGTGCCGTCGAAAAATTGGGCGAGGCGCTGAACATTTATACCCCGTTTCGAATTGAAGCCTTTGATAACTCAAATATTCAAGGAACCGATCCGGTATCGGCCATGATCGTGTTTTTGGATGGAAAACCGAATAAAAAAGAATATCGAAAATATAAAATTAAAACCGTCACAGGACCTGATGATTATGGTTCCATGAGAGAAGTCATCCGCAGAAGGTATACCCGAGTGTTAAAAGAGGAGCTTCCTCTGCCTGATTTAATCCTGATTGACGGCGGAAAAGGACAGATCAACGCAGCGGTTGATGTGCTTCAAAATGAGCTGGGCCTTGACGTTCCCGTAGCGGGATTGGTTAAGGACGACAAGCATCGAACATCAAACCTGATCATCGGTGATCCTCTGGAATTGATTCAACTGGATAGAAACAGCCAGGAATTTTATTTGCTTCAGCGCATTCAAGATGAAGTCCACCGGTTTGCGATTACCTTTCACCGGCAGCTTCGCGGAAAGTCTGCCTTTCAATCTGTGCTGGATAACATCTCAGGGATCGGCGAAAAGCGGAAAAAGCTGCTGATGAAAACATTCGGATCTGTCAAAAAAATGAGAGAAGCTACGATAAAAGACTTTCAAGATGCGGGCATCCCGCTAAAAACCGCAGAGCTTTTAGTGGATGAACTAAAAAAACAAAATTGATATTGGGCTGAAAGTTTGATACAATGTGAGTGAATTTAATAGATCGTTTATGAAGATAGAGGTGCGAACTTCAAGAGTAAGCCTTTCGAGAATGGTGGATTCTAAGAAAAAGGCAGAAAGGGAAGGATCGCCGAAGTGAATTCTGTCCATCAACAGAATTTGCTGGCTTTGCATTTAAGAAATGCAGGGCTGTCAGGAAATGACTCCTGGAGGGCTATCTCATTGTCCGGACTTGTCACTAGTTTCGTAAAAGCAATGAGAGAATCTACTCTTATTGCTTTTTTTTCTGGCAAGAAAAGGCGTCGTCCCGAGTGCATTCCTTACATAACGGTCACTAATTAATCATAAGGGTGGTAGCAATGGGTCTTATCGTACAAAAATTCGGCGGAACCTCAGTCGGTTCAGCTGAAAAAATTCTGCATGTAGCAAACCGTGTCATTGAAGAAAAAAAGAAAGGTAACGATGTCGTCGTTGTCGTTTCTGCAATGGGCAAGTCAACTGATTTACTCGTCAATCTTGCCCGTGATATTACAAAGAGTCCATCACAAAGAGAAATGGATATGCTTCTATCAACAGGCGAGCAGGTGACAATCTCGCTATTAACAATGGCGCTTACTGAAAAAGGATATGATGCGATATCTTATACGGGCTGGCAAGCAGGCATTCAAACTGAAAGAGTACACGGCAATGCCCGAATCACAGATATCAAAACGGATAAAATAGACCAGCAGCTAAAAGAAGGAAAAATTATTGTAGTCGCAGGATTCCAAGGGATGTCTTCCGATTCTGAGATCACAACGCTTGGAAGGGGCGGATCAGACACAACTGCCGTCGCTCTGGCCGCAGCACTGAACGCTGAGAAATGCGATATATACACAGACGTCCCAGGTGTATTTACAACCGATCCCCGCGTCGTGAAATCAGCAAGAAAATTGGATGCCATTTCCTATGATGAGATGCTGGAACTGGCGAATTTGGGTGCCGGAGTCCTCCATCCAAGAGCCGTTGAATTTGCAAAAAACTATGAAATTCCGCTCGAAGTTCGGTCAAGCATGGAATCTGTACCAGGAACAAGAATAGAGGAGGCTGCTTCAATGGAAGAAAATTTAATTGTCAGAGGGATTGCTTTTGAAGATCAAATCACGAGAGTAACCATTACCGGTCTAACTACCGGCTTAACGACACTGTCCACTATTTTTACAACGCTTGCGAAACGCAGCATCAATGTCGATATCATTATTCAATCGGCGACAAGCGAAAACCATACATCGATTTCCTTCTCAGTAAAAACCGATGATTTAGAAAAAACAGTAGAAGTGCTCGAAGACTACAAGGATGCGCTGAAATTCAAAAAAATTGAAACGGAAAACAAGCTCGCGAAGGTATCAATCGTTGGTTCAGGGATGGTTTCAAACCCAGGAGTCGCCGCAGAAATGTTCGCCGTGTTAGCAAGAAAAAATATTCAAGTGAAAATGGTAAGCACATCAGAAATTAAAGTATCTACAGTGATCGATCAAGAGGATATGGTAAAAGCGGTCGAAGCATTGCACGACGCATTCGATCTCGCCAAGCAATCCTCCGCTGTGTTGTAGACACAGGCGATAATCGTTTGATTGGAGCTATTACTTGGTTGAATTGTGCAAAAAAGGATCAGGTCGGTGCAATTAAGTGGATAAGGGTGCAAAAAAGTAGCTGAACGGTGCAATTAAGTGGATAAGGGTGCAAAAAAGGATCTGGTTGGTGCAATTAATTGGCTAACGGTGCAAAAAAGACCGTGATCGGTGCAATTAATCGATAACCCGTACAAAATTGGTCCACTAAATCAATCGAACGATACACTAATAGATCTTGCCCGTTGACACAAAATATTTTACCGTGCCCTAAAAAAGAAAGCGTCCGGGAGAAAATTTCCCGGACCGCTTTTTTAATATCCACCTTCACTTTTTCATACGCGGTCCTTCAAATCCCATTTCACCGTCAGTTCCACTTTATCGGTTCGTTTTTTAATTTGTTCGTAGGATTCCGCTATATTGTTATTTAACATTTGAATTTGTTCCGCGATAAATCCTGCTTCCAATTGAAAATTTGGTTCTTTTTGATGTTTTAGTCGATTGGAAACAAGAGGGCCATCAAGCGTGAATTCTATTCTGTTCTTTTTTGCTTCAACTAGGACAAGGTTTCCCCATCCTGCTTCTTGAAAAAAAGCCGGGATATCATTCCATGAGTCAAGGGGGAATTTTCTGGCGATATTTTTGCCTGCCCAGTACATCATAGAGGGATATTCACTACCGAGTAAATCCGGTATTAATACTTCTTTGATTAGTTCATAGGCAAAAGCGGACACTTCCATTTCTTTGAATTTTTCGATTTTTGTTTCGTAATTACTCAAGATTGCATATCTCCCCTCTCACATGAGTTTATTATATCGTATATCAGCCATTTGATCATTCAGCTGCCTAATGATTCTCAAAAAATATTAAAATTATATCTTAATAAAATAAAAATGAAACTGAATTGATAGTATTTTTTAAAAAATAAATTATGTACGCGTTTTCTTGACGCTTTTTTAACATAGGAGTAAAATGAAATTGTCAAAAAAATCTTCAGTAAGTGCTTACATTTCCTGAAGAGAAAAATTTATTTTCAATTAATTCGTAGTTTTCAAACTAGGGGGTAAGACTATGGAGGGGAACAGAGAGTTTTTGTATCGAAGATTGCATTCCTTACTTGGTGTAATACCTGTGGGTGTGTTCTTGATACAGCACCTTGTGGTTAACAATTTCGCCACAAGAGGGCCCGAAGCATTTAATAATGCAGCCCATTTTATGGAGAATCTGCCGTTCAGATATGTGTTGGAGGCATGTATCATTTTTATTCCTTTGATCTATCATGCAGTATACGGGGTTTATATTGCATTTACGGCAAAAAACAATGCGAACCAATTTGGCTTTGCGAGAAATTGGTTATTTGTATTTCAGCGAATCTCCGGCATTATAACCTTAATTTTTGTCAGCTGGCACGTATGGCAGACTTATCTTGCCGCGCAATTATTCGGTGAGGAAGTCAATTTCAATATGATGGAGAATATCCTGAGCGATCCGTTCTTTCTAGGCTTTTATTTAGTCGGTGTCGTATCCACTATTTTTCATTTTTCTAACGGATTGTGGTCATTTGCTGTTACGTGGGGAATTACCGTTACTCCCCGTTCTCAACGAATCAGTACATACGTGACATTGGCAGTTTTTATAGCGCTTACTTATGTAGGAGTAAGCAGCATCTTTGCGTTTGTGTAATTAATAGATCACTAGAGGGAGAAGGGGTAGAGCATGAGCAATTCTAGTATAGTCATAGTCGGCGGTGGATTGGCCGGGTTAATGGCAACGATCAAAGCAGCTGAAGCAGGAACAAGAGTCAAGCTCTTTTCGATTGTTCCCGTCAAGCGTTCGCATTCTGTATGTGCACAGGGTGGAATTAACGGAGCAGTCAATACGAAAGGGGAAGGCGACTCTCCTTGGGAACATTTCGATGATACCGTATACGGCGGTGACTTTTTAGCGAACCAGCCTCCGGTAAAAGCGATGTGCGATGCAGCTCCCGCAATTATTCATTTGCTAGATCGCATGGGTGTGATGTTCAACCGGACACCGGAAGGCCTGCTTGATTTCCGCCGATTTGGCGGAACGCAGCATCACAGAACAGCGTATGCCGGAGCGACGACGGGGCAGCAGCTGCTATATGCACTTGATGAGCAGGTTCGCAGATACGAAGTGGCGGGACTTGTCACGAAATATGAAGGCTGGGAATTTCTCGGGGCAGTTTTGGACGAAGATAACGTCTGCCGCGGAATTTCAGCACAAAATTTAACGACGATGGAAATTGAAACGTTTCGTTCGGATGCTGTCATCATGGCAACAGGAGGACCGGGGATTATCTTTGGGAAATCGACAAACAGCATGATTAATACCGGATCTGCAGCATCTATCGTTTATCAGCAGGGCGCTTATTACGCGAATGGAGAATTTATTCAAATCCATCCGACGGCGATCCCCGGCGACGATAAGCTCAGATTAATGAGTGAATCAGCCCGGGGCGAAGGCGGAAGGGTGTGGACGTATAAAGACGGAAAACCTTGGTATTTCCTTGAAGAAAAATATCCGGCATACGGAAATCTCGTCCCCCGTGATATTGCAACAAGGGAAATCTTTGATGTCTGTGTCTCCCAAAAGCTCGGCATTAATGGGGAGAACATGGTTTATCTTGATCTCTCCCATAAAGACCCGAAAGAGCTTGATATCAAGCTGGGCGGAATTATCGAGATTTATGAGAAATTTATGGGTGATGATCCGCGCAAGCTGCCAATGAAAATATTCCCTGCTGTCCACTATTCAATGGGCGGACTTTGGGTCGATTACGATCAAATGACGAACATTCCAGGCCTATTTGCTTCCGGAGAATGTGATTATAGCATGCACGGCGGCAACCGTCTTGGCGCCAATTCTCTTCTTTCTGCGATATACGGAGGTATGGTGGCGGGGCCAAAAGCAGTTGAATACATCAATGGGCTCGAGAAGTCAGCTGAAGACCTTTCATCCTCGCTTTATGATTCGTTTAAAAAGCAGGAGGAAGAAAAATGGGAAGGCATTATGGGCATGGACGGCGAGGAGAATGCTTATGTGCTTCATAAAGAGCTGGGAGAATGGATGACTGATAACGTGACAGTCGTCCGCAACAATGACAACCTGTTAAAAACCGATGACAAGATTCAGGAATTAATGGAACGATACAAAAAAATCAACATCAACGATACGGTAAAATGGAGCAACCAAGGTGCGGTATTTACGCGTCAGCTAAACAACATGCTTCAGCTTTCCAGAGTAGTCACTCTTGGCGCCTATAACCGCAATGAGAGCCGGGGCGCGCATTACAAACCGGATTATCCGGATCGCAATGACGAAGAATGGCTGAAAACAACAATGGCGAAGCATGCAGGCGACAATGAAGCGCCGGAATTTTACTACGAAGATGTGGATGTTTCTCTTATCACTCCGCGTAAACGGGACTACTCCAAGAAGAAGGAGAGTAAAGTATGAGTGAAAATAAAACGATCCGATTTATTATCACACGACAAGACACTGCTGAGGGCAGTCCATATAAAGAAGAATTTGAAATCGAATATCGTCCGAATATGAACGTCATATCGGCGCTGATGGAAATTAGGAGAAATCCTGTAAATGTAAAAGGAGAAAAAACGGCTCCTATCACATGGGATATGAACTGCCTGGAAGAGGTTTGCGGCGCTTGTTCGATGGTCATCAACGGCAAACCGCGCCAATCGTGTACCGCTTTAATTGACCAGCTGGAGCAGCCGATCAGGCTCGAACCTATGAAAACTTTCCCAGTTGTTCGTGACTTACAGGTTGATCGCAGCCGCATGTTCGACTCATTGAAAAAGGTAAAGGCATGGATACCCATTGACGGCACCTATGATTTAGGACCCGGACCGAGAATGCCGGAAAAAAGACGGCAATGGGCGTACGAGCTATCAAAATGCATGACATGCGGAGTATGCCTGGAAGCTTGTCCAAACGTAAACGATCGGTCGAAATTCATGGGACCTGCACCTTTGTCACAGGTCAGGCTGTTTAATGCCCATCCAACCGGAGCAATGAACAAATCAGAGCGCTTGAATGCGATAATGGACGAAGGCGGCTTGGCCAGCTGCGGAAATTCGCAAAACTGCGTCCAATCGTGCCCGAAAGGCATTCCATTAACAACAAGCATTGCCGCTCTTAATCGCGACACCAGCCTGCAGGCATTCCGGAATTTCTTCGGAAGCGACAAAGCGGAATAAAGCTTGACACCTCTTCCATAATTGAAGAGGTGTTTTTATTCCAAAAAATTAGGTCATAACAATTGATGCTTTCTCCTTGATTCACGTCACCACCTTGATAGCAGTTACATATGATATCAGGACTATATCGAAACCCATTCGTTTCCGATCAGCTCTCACCTTAGCAAGGAGGGTAACAATACTTGAAGGAGAAAGAATATCAATCTAAGCCGCTACTAACGAAAAGAGAAAGAGAAGTGTTCGAGTTGCTCGTTCAAGACAAGACAACAAAGGAAATTGCAAGTGAGCTTTATATTAGTGAAAAGACCGTACGCAATCATATTTCTAATGCAATGCAGAAGTTGGGCGTGAAAGGTCGTTCACAAGCTGTTGTTGAGCTTCTTCGAATGGGTGAGCTAGAGCTCTAAATGATACCGGTAATCCTTCTGCAGCGTAGAAGGTGCCGGTTATTTCATTTTAGTGGAAAAAAATATTCATTATAGGTATAAACTCCCGGTAATCGCTGTCATTTTTTCTAATTTATCTTGCATTTTACTTAAAAAAGCTACAGAATAGGTGTAGCATAAATTAAATCGGTTTCAAGTGAGGTCATCGTAATGCATGATAGCAAATCGTTTGAGAACATAGCAGATATAGAAAAATCAATGCGCCACATCTCAGCCATCATTAAACAAAAAGGCAGAGAAATCCTTAATCAATATACAATCACTCCTCCTCAGTTTGTAGGTCTGCAATGGCTTTACGAATTTGGAGATATGACTATAGGCGAGCTTTCCACTAAAATGTATTTGGCCTGCAGCACAACGACAGATTTAGTAGACAGAATGGAAAAGAATAACCTTGTTGAAAGGGTAAAGGATCCATCCGACCGCCGGGTTGTCAGAATTCATCTGCAGCCGGAAGGGGAACGGATTATTCAAGAAGTAATCAAGAAAAGACAAGAATACTTACAAAGTATGCTATCTTCTTTCACAACGGAAGAAGTAGACATATTTGAAAGATCGCTCGTAAAGCTGCAGCAAGAAATGAAAAGAAAATGAGGCGGTTTTTTTGGATCAACCGATAGGGGTTATTGATTCAGGTGTAGGCGGATTAACGGTAGCAAGAGAAATGATCAGACAGCTGCCAAATGAAGAGATCATCTATCTCGGGGATACAAACAGGTGCCCGTACGGTCCCAGAAAAAAAGAAGAAGTCCTTGCTTACACGTGGGAAATGACCCAATACTTAGTCAAGAACTATAACATAAAGATGCTTGTGATCGCATGCAATACAGCAACAGCTATTGCACATGAACAAATTAGCAAATCTGTTGAAATTCCAGTGGTTGGCGTGATCGAGCCTGGTGCGAGAACAGCCATTAAAGTAACGAAAAACCTCAACATCGGAGTCATTGGCACAGAGAATACGATTAAAAGCGGAGCCTACGAAGAAGCGCTTCATTCGTTAAATAGCAAGCTAAAGGTGAAAAATGTCGCCTGTCCCATGCTCGTTCCGTTTGTCGAAAGCGGTATTTTTCTAGAGAAAACAGCTGATGAGGTTGTAAAAGCTTCTCTTTCGCCATTTAAACGCTCTGAAATTGACACGCTTATTTTAGGCTGCACACATTATCCCATTTTGAAGGAAACGATGCAAAAAGTGATGGGAGAAGCGGTTTCTATTATTTCTTCTGGAGATGAAACTGCAAGAGAAGTAAGTACGATTCTTTCGTATAAAGGTCTTCTTAATCAATCGAAGGCTCTTAAGGCGCACCAATTCTTCACGACGGGCGATCGCGACGGCTTCAAAAAAATTGCCTGCAGGTGGTTTGGCTATGAATTGGAGTTTGTTGAGAAAATCAGTTTAGAAGGCGCATTGCTAAAACCATAGAAATGGATCCGAATAAGCGGGTCCTTTTTTTTATTGAAAGAAAGGTCTAATTCAAAAATAGGCTCGTATACATAGTAGTACAAACTGCCTTAGGAGGGAAAAGTATGCTGAAAAAAAGGACCTTTGGAATGGCTGCTTCAGTATGTACTGCTATGCTGCTGCTTTCTGGATGCGGACTATTTCAATCTGATAATGCTTCGGAGGAAATCGATCCGCCGGAGCATGATATAACCTATGAGGACAACGCCGAGGAAATGGAACAGGCTAAGTCTGAAGAGACTGCCGAAAATGGCGGAGAAGCTTCAGAAGAGCAAGCTGAAATAGTAAAGACGGAAATCTATTTAATTGATAAGAATGGGTACGTCGTTCCGCAAACGCTGCCACTGCCAAAAAATGAAGGGATCGCCAAGAAGGCTCTTGAATATTTGGTAACCGGAGGACCGATCACTGAGCTCCTTCCAAACGGATTTAGGGCAGTGATACCACAAGACACAACCGTTAGTGTTGATATAAAGGATGGAACAGCGATTGCAGACTTTTCCAATGAATTTAAAAACTATCAGCCAGAGGACGAACAAAAAATCCTGCAATCGATCACATGGACACTGACCCAATTTCCTACTGTCGATAAAGTGAAAATTCGAATGAATGGGCATGATTTAAAAGAAATGCCAGTCGGCGGAACTCCTATTACCGAGGATTTGAGCAGAGAAGACGGGATTAACTTGGATACAGCAAGCGTCACGGATTTTACCGCGACAAGACCGCTCACCGTTTATTATATCGGTCAATCTGATGATGCAACCTATTATGTTCCTGTTACAGAAAGGGTGTCAAAATCTGAAACAAATGATATAAAAGCAGCGGTAGAGAAGTTGGCAGAAGGACCGGATGCCGGAAACAAAGGCCTCTTGTCTGAATTCTCAGGTGATCTTGAGCTTGCTAGTGACCCTACACTTACAGATGGTGACCTTACCCTTGACTTTAACGAAGAAATTTATGGAAGTGCTGACGAGGAAAAGAAAGTGATTTCAAGTCACGTGTTAAACAGTATCGTATTAACGATGACCGAGCAGCCCGATATAAAAAGCGTATCACTTATGGTCAATGGAAAAGCTGATCTGGAAACAGAAGAAGGTAACAAGCTTTCAAAGCCAGTGACAAGACCCGTACAAGTGAATACGACTGGTTTTTAACCATGAAATTTTGATATACTAATAAAAAAGAGGTAAGCGAATCCGCTGCCTCTTTCGTTATTTCATTTTTGTACGGAGGGAACTCATGAGAATTGATGGGAGAGAAGCGAATCAGCTTCGTCCAGTTTCACTTGATTTACATTTTATTAAACATCCGGAAGGCTCAGTCTTGATTTCTTGCGGAGAAACGAAAGTCATATGCAATGCATCGATCGAAGACCGCGTGCCTCCTTTTTTAAGAGGAGAAGGGAAAGGCTGGATCACCGCAGAATACAGCATGCTGCCCAGAGCAACGAACGAGCGGACCATTCGTGAATCTTCAAAAGGCAAGGTATCAGGCCGAACGATGGAAATTCAGCGATTGATAGGACGAGCCTTGCGTTCTGTAGTAGATCTTGAGCTTTTAGGAGAGCGGACCATATGGATCGATTGTGACGTCATTCAGGCGGATGGAGGCACAAGAACGGCGTCTATAACAGGAGCCTACGTTGCAATGGTCATTGCCATTTCCAAGTTAGTCGAAAGCAAGGGAATAAAAATGCCGGTCACTGATTATTTAGCCGCGATCTCCGTAGGGATTGGCAAAAACTCGGAACTTCTGTTAGATTTAAATTATCAAGAGGATTCGGACGCACAAGTTGACATGAACGTCGTTATGACGGGTACGGGAAAATTCGTAGAGCTTCAAGGCACAGGAGAAGAAGCAACCTTTTCACGTCAAGAGCTAAACTCATTACTGGATCTTGCCGAAAAAGGGATTCATGATCTAATCAACATCCAGAAAAAAGCACTAGGAGAACTGATCTCTGAAACAAAATAGAACTAAAAGGGATGATGAGATTGAAAGAAGTAATTATCGCCACGACCAATGCCGGAAAGCTGAAGGAATTCAAAGAAATGTTGGAGCCGATTGGCTATCATGTCAAATCTCTTGCAGATATTGGATATCGTCAAGAAATTGAAGAAACCGGCCATACGTTTGAAGAAAACGCGGTTTTAAAAGCAGAAACAATCTCAAAGCAATTTCATGAAATCGTAATTGCGGACGATTCCGGATTATCTGTCGATTATTTAGGCGGCAGCCCCGGCGTCTACTCTGCCCGCTATGCGGGAGAAATGAAGGATGACACAGCCAATCTGAATAAAGTGCTGAGAGAACTGGAAGGAATCGAAAAAGAAGACCGTTCCGCCCGTTTCCGATGTGCTCTCGCCGTAAGTATCCCCGGAGAAGAAACCAAAACGGTTGAGGGAGTCGTCGAAGGTTACATTGCGACAGAACCTGTGGGCGAAAACGGATTCGGTTATGATCCAATCTTTATTGTGAAGGACAAAACCAAAACAATGGCAGAGCTGACAAGCGAAGAAAAAAACAAAATCAGCCACAGAGCTGAGGCGCTGAAGAAGCTGTCTGCCTTACTAAGCTCATAGAAGGAGAGAGGGGGAGCCGGTTTGAACATACTCATCATTAGCGACAGCCACGGGGATGAAGAAATCCTCAAGATCATTTCCGAACGCCACAAAGACGATGTTGATCTAATGCTCCATTGCGGAGATTCTGAGCTCTCACCTACCCATCCTTACCTGAAGCCTTATTTAGTTGTCAAAGGGAACTGTGACTTTGAAAAAGGCTTTGAAAAGGAACGTGTGATGCCAATCGAGGATAAAAAACTCTATTTTACACACGGGCACCTGCACGGGATCAAAGAATCCTTAATGAAAATCAACTACCGGGCCCAGGAGCTCGGAGCGGATGTCATCTGCTTCGGCCACTCCCACAACCCGGGCAGTGAATTGTTTGACGGGCGCCTATTTATCAACCCCGGCAGTATCCTGCTTCCGAGAATGCGAAAAGAACGCAGCTACGCCATTCTTTCCTACAGAGAAAATTCAGCAGCCGTTCACTTCTATGACGAAAACGGACACGAAATTAAGGATTTAAGGAATAACTTTCAGCTGGAATAAAAAAAGGTGAGGAAGAATTTTCTTCCTCATTTCACTCATAAAAAATGAAAAATGTTATTGACTTTTGATTGCATTCTTAATATAATAAATCTTGTCGCTGATAATAAGCAGATGATACATACCAATCATGTCCCAGTAGCTCAGCAGGATAGAGCAACGGCCTTCTAAGCCGTCGGTCGGGAGTTCGAATCTCTCCTGGGACGTACCAAAATTAAGAGCCAAAATCCTTGATTTTATAAGGATTTTGGCTCTTTTGCTTTTTATTTATTCATCAACCTTATAGACTTTAAAAACAGCATTTGGGGCAGGATTGGGGCAGAAAATTTTTGCTTACTTTTGAGAATTAATTTTCTTATCAAAAAATGTGTCAAAATGAGTTGCAGATTTTTGGTAAGCCTCTTCCATTACATGACCGTAAATAGACATGGTTGTATCCAATTTCGTATGTCCTAGTCGTTCCTGAATAATTTTGGCATGTACACCTTCATTTATAAGATGAGTGGCAGATGTATGCCTTAGTGAATGGAACCGAATATGCTTGATTTTATGTCTAGTTGTGAATCGTTTCCACCATTGACTAATAGAGTCGGGGCGAAGTGGTTTTCCAAACTCATTTCCAAATAAAAATAAATGGTCTTCCCATTGCCATTGTGACCCGACTTTGAATTTTTCTTGTTTCCGAATATGGATCAATTTTTCTTGTTTCCGAATATGGATCAATTTTTTTATCATATTCATTATTTGTTCTGGTACAGAAATATGTCTTTGCCGTTCATTTTTAGTAGATTTTACAACGACACCTTTTCCTTTCACTTCTGTTATAGCTTGCTCAATATATATAGAACCTTTTTCAAAATTCATATGAATGTCTTCAAGTGCAGCTAATTCTCCTTCACGTGCACCTGTGACGAATGCAAGTGATACTAATACTTGCCACCTGAAGTCAACCTTTTCTAATTTTTCAAAGATGGTTTGAATTTCTTCTTTGGTGTATACTTCACTTTTTTTATTCCGAACTTTTGGCGTATTAACGGGATCAGCTGGATTTTCTTTAATCAGCTTCCATTCCGTTGCTCTAGCAAGTAAATTGTTGAATGCCTTATAACAATTATTAATTCTAGAAGAGGAAAGAGGCCCAGGTTTTCCATCCAATCGAGCGCCGGGGCCTTGTAACAGTGTTTTAAACTCCTCTTCGGAGGCTGCTTGTAACCGGCTAATTGTCCGAGCAAGAACTTCGTCAAAATCTCCATTAAAACTTATCGCTATCTCCGATGTGAGTTTGTAAGGACCGAATCGTTCTCGAAGATCCTCTCCGTGGACACAAACACAGAGTTCCTTAAGAAATGCCTGTTCGTAGTAATTCGCCGGATCAATCGTATAGTCGTAATTTGCAACTGCTATGCCTGCATCGCGAACCAAAGAGTGATAATTTCGAGACATTGCTTTAGTAAGCGTCTTTAACTCCGTCAACTCTTCGTCACTCAACGTACCATTGAACATAACTAAAAGGTCCAGATCCGACTTAACCGCCACTGCTTCACCTAGAACATTTCTTGATTTTAAGCATTTTGAAAGGTTATTAAAAGACACTTCACATACCTCAGGGGGGTAAAGTAATATATTGTTGAGGAGGTGAAGGTTGAAATCGATTAATGTTGTTGATCAGATGGTGAAAGAAAAAGTCACCATTCAGATAAAATGAAAAATAATTTAATAAAAAGATTACATTAAATTGAAGGACAAATAAGAAAAAAATCAAGGTACTGTAAAAAAGGAGGGTTTTTTTCATGCTGAAAAAACAGGTTATATTGTCTTTAATTGCAACTCTTTTCTTAGTACTTGGTGCCTGCGCCAACGCTAATGATGAAAACACAAAAAACAATGAACACGCAGAACATGAGGAAAAAACGGAAGATATGGAAGGAATGGATCATGATAACATGAACCATTCTAGCTCAGGTGAAGTTCCTGAAGGTTTAAAGGAAGCAGAAAATCCAACCTATAAAGTTGGAAGTCATGCAATTATCGAAACAGATCACATGGCAGGTATGAAGGGGGCTGAGGCAACGATTGTAGGTGCATATGATACGACCGTTTATACGATTTCATATACCCCGACAACTGGTGGAGAAAGAGTGGAAAATCATAAATGGGTGATTCATGAAGAGTTACAAGATGCTGGTGAGGCACCATTAAAGACTGGAACAAAAGTTAAAGTAAATGCAGATCATATGGAAGGTATGGACGGGGCCACTGCTGAAATTGATTCAGCCGAAAAAACGACTGTATATATGGTTGATTTCACTCCGACTAATGGTGGCGAAGAAGTGAAAAATCATAAATGGGTAACAGAAAGTGAGCTATCGGCTAAATAAAGTTTGAACAAATTACAACCTAGCACCTATCTTCAATAAAGATGGGATAGGTGCTTAAGCTAAAGAAACCCATAATTTGTAATACATTGAAAAGATTAACCTAGTACTCAAGACTTAACAATTGTTAAGGACAAAATTTAATGTCATTCAGATTATGTTTATCGAAAGTTTTATGGCCAAATGCCTATTTTTAAATTTTTTAAAAATATTACTTTACATACCTTAGGGGGGTATAGTAATATGTAATTAAGGAGGTGATCCAATGTCAGTTAATTTAGAAAGCCTTGATCATATGGTTGAAGTCGATGAATGCTGTTCATCAGATGGTGAAAGAAAAAGTCATCATTCAGATAAAGTGAAAAATAATTTAGTATCAAGATTAAATCGAATTGAAGGACAAATTCGTGGAATAAAAGGATTAATTGAAAAAGATACGTATTGTGATGATGTCATTACTCAAATATCTGCGACTCAATCTGCTATAAATAGTGTTGCTCGAATTTTACTTGAAGGACATATGAAGACATGTGTTCTAGAGAAAATACAAGAAGGAGATACGGAAATTTTAGATGAGGTAATGGTGACCATTCAAAAATTAATGAAAAAATAAAAAAGGAGACTATGCGATATGGAAAAAATAACTCTAAGTGTACAAGGTATGTCATGTGGCCATTGTGTCCAATCAATTGAAGGTAGTGTAGGGGAATTAACCGGAGTTTCTGCTGTTAATGTAAGCTTAGATTCAGGAACTGTTGATGTGGAATTTAATCCAAATGAAGTTACCCTTGATAAAATCAAAGAAACAATCGATGACCAAGGTTATGATGTCCAATAAAAATTATAGACGTGCTGATTAAAGGCACAATTTCTTTTAACTAATAATATACTATACCTATGTATAGTATTAAGAATAAAGTTGGGTTACTTTCGTGGTAGAAGATCAAGGTTATGAGGTGGGTGAGTTAATCGCCTAACGATCATAGCTGTCATTAAGGAACTGAAATAGCGTGCTGTCTCGGCGGCACGTTTTATTCCCAAAAATATATACCCCACCAGAGTATGTGGTGATAGGAGTGAAAGGTTATGAGTGATAAAAAAGAAACAACACTTCAGATAGCCGGTATGACATGTGCTGCTTGTGCAGTAAGAATAGAAAAAGGTCTAAAAAAAATAGATGGAGTAGAGGATGCGAACGTAAATTTCGCATTAGAAAAATCAAAAGTAACCTTTGATCCGTCTAAAACAAATGTACATCAATTTAATGAAAAAGTGCAATCTTTAGGATATAAAGTAATGAGTGAGAAAGTTGAATTTGATATAAGTGGCATGACGTGTGCTGCTTGTGCTAATAAAATTGAAAAACGTTTAAATAAGTTAAATGGCGTCCAAACCGCAACGGTAAACTTTGCTCTAGAATCTGCTCTTGTAGAATATAACCCTGATGAAGTGTCGGCTGCGGATATGAAGGAAGCCATCAAAAAATTGGGCTATCGTTTAGAACTAAAGAAAGAAGCTCAAGGTGAAAAGGTTGATCATAGACAAAAAGAAATTGAAAAGCAAAAAGGAAAATTTATTTTCTCTGCGATCTTATCCATCCCTTTACTTTGGGCGATGGTCAGTCATTTTGAATTTACTTCTTTTATTTGGCTGCCTGAGATGTTCATGAATCCTTGGGTTCAACTCGCGCTTGCAACTCCAGTTCAATTTTTAGTTGGCGGGCAATTTTACGTAGGTGCTTATAAAGCATTACGGAATAAAAGTGCAAACATGGATGTTTTGGTTGCGCTTGGCACCTCTGCAGCTTATTTCTACAGTATTTACTTAAGTATTATATCAATAGGCTCTGATGCACATATGGTCGAATTATATTTTGAAACAAGTGCTGTGTTAATCACTCTTATTATATTAGGTAAACTGTTCGAAGCAAAAGCAAAGGGACGCTCATCTGAAGCCATTAAGAAGCTTATGGGTTTACAGGCGAAAACGGCTACAGTGGTAAGAGACGGGGAAGAATTGACTATACCCATTGAAGAGGTAATCGCTGGTGATATCGTCTATGTGAAACCAGGTGAAAAGGTACCTGTAGATGGAGTGATCTTTGAAGGAAGATCTGCCCTTGATGAGTCAATGATTACAGGCGAAAGTATTCCTGTCGATAAAACAGTTGGAGAGGCAGTCATAGGATCCACGATAAATAAGAACGGATTTTTAAAGGTAAAAGCAACAAAGGTGGGAAAAGAAACGGCCTTAGCTCAAATCATCAAAGTAGTCGAAGAAGCTCAAGGATCAAAAGCACCAATTCAGCGTTTAGCCGATGTGATCTCAGGAATTTTTGTCCCAATCGTAGTTGGAATAGCCATTGTGACATTTCTAGTTTGGTACTTAGTTGTAAGTCCCGGAGAATTTGCAGTAGCTCTTGAAAAGTTAATTGCCGTACTAGTTATCGCATGTCCATGTGCACTAGGCCTAGCCACTCCTACTTCCATTATGGCAGGGTCTGGCCGAGCTGCTGAATATGGAATTTTGTTTAAAGGCGGAGAGCATCTTGAAACGACTCATAGATTGGATACCGTGATCCTTGATAAAACGGGAACTGTAACAAATGGAAAACCAACACTTACAGATGTTATTCTGTCAAACGGATCTGAAGAAATGGAATTTTTAAAGTTAGTCGGTGCAGCAGAAAGAAATTCCGAACATCCGTTAGCTGAGGCAATTGTCGAGGGCATTAAAGAAAAAGGTATTGAACTAGAAACGTCTGAACATTTCGAAGCGATTCCTGGCTTTGGAATCGAATCGAAAGTTGAAGGCAAATCCTTGCTTATCGGAACGCGCCGGCTTATGGAGAAAAACAACATTAACGTTGGAGACATAATGCCTACAATGGAAAACTTAGAAAAGCAAGGTAAGACCGCAATGCTAGTCGCAATTGATCTTCAATTTGCTGGATTGATTGCCGTTGCAGATACCATTAAAGAAACCTCTCAAAAAGCGATTGAAAGGTTAAAAAAGATGGGGCTTGAGGTTGTGATGATTACAGGAGATAACAAGCAGACAGCTCAAGCTATTGCAAATGAGGTCGGTATTGACCATGTGATCGCAGAAGTTCTGCCAGAAGGAAAGGCAGAGGAAGTGAAAAAGCTTCAAAAAGCAGGAAAGAAAGTGGCGATGGTCGGTGACGGTATTAACGATGCGCCAGCGTTAGCTACTGCAGATATTGGTATGGCAATCGGTACGGGTACTGATGTAGCCATGGAGGCTGCTGATATCACCTTAATCAGAGGAGACTTAAATAGTATTGCTGATGCCATCTTTATGAGTAAAATGACCATTCGAAATATCAAGCAAAATCTTTTTTGGGCCTTTGCTTATAATGCATTAGGCGTTCCGATTGCGGCACTAGGGTTTCTTGCCCCATGGCTTGCGGGAGTCGCAATGGCATTTAGTTCCGTTTCAGTTGTGTTAAATGCACTCAGATTACAAAGGATTAAGTTAAAAGGATAATCAATCTAATAAATTGAGAGGAATGTTTTTATGAAACAAAAAACGATTTTGACCTGGGGGATTTCAGCCATTGTTTATCTCGGGTTAGTCATTGGCGGATATACAGTATATGCAAGTGTGGATAGTAATAACGGTCACACAGATACCCACTCCGCAGAAACGGCTAAAGAAGAACATACCGGTGATCATGCTAGTCAAGAAAACGATGGTGCAGATTCAGAGCATTCCGATCATGGAGCTCATGAGGAAAGCCAAGTGGCCACAAACGTAAAATATGAAAATGGTTTAATTTCCATTAATCTAAAGGATAAAGACCAAAATGCACCTGAATTAGAGATCTCTCACGAAAAAATCATGCATCTGATCATTGTGAGTGCAGACCTGGAGGATTATTACCATTTACATCCTGAGGAAAATGGGAACGGTCTTTATACTCAGAAATTCAATCTACCTGAAAACTCTTATAAAGTGTTTATAGATATTAAACCAAAAAACCTTGCTTATGAGGTGAAACCGATCGAACTGAATGTAGGTAAAGGTCATGGGATCCATGAGGACAATTCGCTGAAGCCTGATACAAACTTAACAAAAACAATCAATGAAAAGACAGTTGAATTAACAACGACAGATCTAGGAATAAACAAAGATGTTACATTGCGTTTTGATACGAAAGGGAGTACTCCAGAACCCTATTTGGGAGCTTTAGGCCACGTTGTGATTTTGGATGAAAATGGTGAGAAATTTGTCCATGTGCACCCTGCATCAGAAGAAAAGACAATATTTGAAACAACATTTGATAAACCTGGGATCTACAAAGTGTGGGGAGAATTTAAATTTGATGGCAAAGTGGGCAGCTATCCATTTGTCATAGAGGTCAAATAAAACAGGAAGAACAGGGGGAATTTTTATGAACTTAGAGGGATTTAGCAAACATCTATTAATCTGCAACGGGGCAACATGCACGAGGAATGGAGCAGAAGAAGTCACGGAGACGATTAGAGAAGAAGTAAAAAAATTAGAGTTGCAAAATGAGATTCACACAACAAAAACATTATGTAATGGCCAATGCAAACATGGTCCAATTGTTGTTCTATATCCACATGGAACCTGGTATAAGAAAATGAATAAAGAAAAAAGTGAAGAACTTATTCGTCAATTAAAAGAAGAAAGAAGTGTTAATTTAGATTCTGAACTTTACTACCATGATTGTAAAACATTTAAGAATCATGAGAGTGAACGTTAACATCTAGCGTTTTTACGACTTAAATATACAATAGTACCCTTTTTTATGATCATATACTATAGGGGAGTATCGTATAATAAATTGAAAGGTTGGAATTGAGTGAAAAGATGTTGCTGTGAAAATGAAACAATCTTAAAAAATTAATGGAGGGATGGAAATGTCAAAAACAAAGTGGCATTTAAAAGGAGAATGGTTTGATGTCTGTAGCTGTAAACTTCCTTGTCCTTGTACATTTGCACAAGAGCCTACACATGGTGATTGTCTCTTTACTTTGGTATGGAAAGTTCATAAGGGGTATTACAATGACATACAATTGGATGATTTAGGGGTGGTTGCTCTTGGTGAATTTGCCGGAAATATGTGGATAGGCGATCCAAATGCGACGATGAAGTTGATGTTCTATATCGATGAGCGTGCTGATCAACAACAGCGTGAGGCCCTTGAACAGATTTTCACTGGTAAGGTAGGCGGCTGGGCCGGAGAATTTGGCAGTCTCATTGGAGAACTACGTGGAATTGAGTATGCACCAATCAAATTTGATGCTGCAGATGACTTAGCCTATTGGCGAGCCGAGATTCCAGGTAAGGTGTCTGTTGGTGCGGCAGCTTTAACTGGACCAACAGCAGATCCAAATCGTCGAGTTCAACTGCATAACCCACCTGGTTCTGAAACAGGTCCAGGACAAATTGCCACTTGGGGAGTCGTTAAAGACGATAAGGCCATTGGATTTGATTTTTCTCATGAATATAAAGGGAAATCCAGTAAGCATATCCCTTTTGACTGGAAAGTTGAATTTTGATGAATACAGAGATCAAACAATCGTTGATTGTTCGTTTGCTAAGTACACGGACAATCGGTAACATTCCACTAGCTGCGATTCTTTTGGGAATGACAATCATAGCGTGGATGATTACACTCGATCACTATGGAAAAATGGATAGTGGTCCTGGAATGGAGCTTGGTACATTGGGATGGTACGTTGGGATGTGGGTAACAATGACGGCAGCGATGATGTTGCCTTCTGTTACACCAATGGTATTGACATTTGCCAAAGTGTCAGCTAATCGTGCCCAAAGTCATCGGATACCGATTGTACCAACATGGATCTTTCTGATAGGATATTTAATTGCCTGGGTTGCATATGGTCTAATCGCTTATGGACTTTATTGGTTCATTGCTTCTTTAGACCTTTCTTTTCTGGCATGGGATCAACAAGGACCGATCGTTGCCGGTCTCACTGTGGTTTTAGGAGGTCTTTACCAAATTACTCCTCTTAAACAAGCGTGTTTACGTCATTGCCGAAATCCTCTTCACTATGTGATAAATGGGTGGCGTGGGGGCCGGATGGGTGCGATTCGAATGGGAGTTGAACATGGATTTCATTGTGTAGGTTGTTGCTGGGGGCTGATGGTCATTTTGTTTGCAGTCGGGATGATGAATCTGTTCTGGATGGGAATTATCACGCTACTTACCTTCCTTGAGAAGATCCTACCTACAGGTGAACGTTTTTCAAAGGTGATCGGGATAGGTCTAGTTTTATTGGGATTCTGGATAATGATAGATCCAGGTAGTGTGCCATTCTTTGTAGAACCGGATACGAGTTCTAATAGTCCCTCACATAGTAAGCATAGAGAATAGTTTGAATTGCACCAGACATTCCGTGTTTTTAAAAGGGGTTAGTATATTAAAAATTTTTTTACACAACCAAAAGAAACGAAGCAAATAAATGCTGTTAAAATAAGGGCTGACAACAAAAGGTATTTACCACTTTTGTTGTCAGCCCTTTAATAAGAGAAAATCTATTGTATGTAAGGTACTGGATTGACTGCGTTAGACTTTGCTCCGTTCCATAGCCCTTTGTGTAGTTCAAAGTGCAAATGCTGACCTTGTGAATCTCCCGTATTTCCCATTGTTCCAATTCTTTGACCCTGCTCTACACGATCACCCGTGCTTACTTGCCTAGAAGACATATGGGCATATACGGTTTGATAGGTTTGTCCATTAATGTTATGCGTGATAAAAACGACATTCCCATAGCTAGAAGAATATTGAGAGCTATAAACAGTACCTGCGGCAGCTGCATAAATCGGAACATCTGAACCAGCTTGAGCAATATCTACCCCAAAATGAGTAGTTCCCCATCGAGCTCCAAAGTTTGATGTTAATGTTCCTGGAGCTGGCCTGATAAATCCTGAAGTATTGGAATTCGTGGGTTCTGAAGCTTTTGTAACAGGTTCTTCGGAAACAGACGATTGAGAAGAAGGAATATTCGTAGTATCTTTTTCATTTGATTGCTGCTTTTTTTCTTCCAAAATTCTTTTTTCTTCTGATTGCTGCTTTGCTTCTTCCGCTTTTCTCTTTTCTTCAGCTATTCGCTTTTCTTCCTCTTCTTTTTCTTTTTGTTTTCTATACGCTTCTTCCGCTTTTATCGCTTCTTCCTGACGCTTTAAAATTTCCGCTTCGTTTTCAAGAGAACCGAGTTCATCTGCAGATTCTTTTTGATCTTTTTTTACTTTCTCTAGCAATTTATTTTTTCCCTTTTGCTGTTTCTCCAATTCGGTCTTTAATGACTCAAGCTCTGTAAGGTCATTTTTTAAGTTTTCTAGCTTGCTATTTAGTTCTGCTTCTTTTTGTTTAACAAGTTCTAAATCCTTTTTATGCGCTTCAAGCAGTTCTTTATCGGCATCTACAATAGTACTTACAGCATAAATGCGGCTTATAAAATCGGAAAAACTTTGAGCACCTAAAAGTACGTCTATGTAATTTACATTCCCACCGCTTTCCTGTAACGAGCGAGCCCGATCCTGCAGCAGTTTATTTCTTTTTTTAATTCTTTTATTGATTTCTTCTATTTCTTTCTTTAGTTTTTCAATGTCTTTATTGGTTAGTTCTATTTCTTTTTCCCTGCTTGTGATTGCAGTGTTAGTAGTTACAATTTTTGTATCAACTTTTTCCAAATCGGCGTTCAAGTTCTTTTCCTGTGATTCAAGAGTGGAACGGTTCCTTTCATTCTCTATTAACTTCGATTTATTCTCAGATAGTTTGTTCTGAATACCTTCTTTTTTCTTGTCTAAGTCTTCATAAGCTAATGCATGATTTTGGGATAATGGAATGATTAATCCGGAAGAACAAACAACAGTTGCTAAACTAATCGATAAAAACTTACGCTTCAAAAAAACTCCTCCTATAAAAAATCAAAGAATTTAAGGTATACAAAAAAATATTCAACTTTAAGCAATATTTCATTGACATCTAGGACATTAAGAAATGGGGTACTCCTGTAGGGTTTATATACTACTATTCTAATAATCTGTAACATCAGTTAAATATGTATATATAATTCTCCTAATAACCAATTTAAACTGGTAACACCACAATACTTTATAGTGCATTTTTTATGGAGTTGATGTTCTTAAATTTCTACATTTTTTCTTATTATACGTCATGAATCGATTCAAAGAATATTACGTTTTTATTTCAAAGTCGGAAGACGTCGTAATAGTTCGATTTAATTAAAATTTTTTAAAACCTCCTCAAAACGGAACCCTTAATCGTTAGGATAGTTTTTCTTTTTTATCTATCTCTAGTTCGAAGATGAAAAACAAAATGATCCTGATAAAGATTAGATCTTGAAATTGCATAAAAACAGAAGCCTAACAATTATGTAGGGATTCTTAATTTATGTTCAGCTACTTTCTTATTTCATCTTCTTATATTGGGGCAGAAATGGGGCAGGAATCGAGTAATAATCAATTATTTTGAGTGAATTTCATGTCATTTAAGGTTAAAGAACGTTGATACAAAAGGCTTTGTTATCAGCATTTATCCAACCACTCAAAGAAGATCACCGACCTTCTAAGCCGTCGGTCGGGAGTTCGAATCTCTCCTGGGACGTACCAAAAATAAGAGCCAGAATCCTTTTATATAAAGGTTTTGGCTTTTTTGTTTTTTAGTTATAAATTTATCCCAATTTCATTTTGAAAAAAAGCCCTCAAAAAGGGCTCTACAATATTTGTTGGGGTAATAGAAAATTAAGCATAAAAAATACACACAAACTCCAATATCATTTACACTTGAATTGTCCGGAAACAAGAGACTACTGAAATCTATCACTCACTCAATCACTTTTTTAATCGTAACCACTCAGTAAGTTCCATCTTTTCGAATGATTCATTTACATCTAACCTGAGTGGTGCAATAAGTTCTAATGAGTTCCCATCAGGATCATTAAAATAAATTGCAGCGTGAGCTTGGGGGTCATTATCTAATACCAACGGTTGTCTGGCTGGCTCAAATCCAAAGGCTTCACTTACATCAATATTTTTTAAATGTAACCATTCTTTTGCAGAAGAAATGTTTTCTAGATCCACTTGAAAAGCTATGTGACGAATTGAAGGGTGGTAGGGAAGATTCACTTCTTCAGATTCCCATAAACCAATCCAACTTTTCCCTTTTTTAATCCACATAAAAGATACATGTTCTCCTTTGTGTGCTAAAGCTAGGCCTAATTTTTTGTAAAACTCTATGGAAGCTTCCATATCACTGACTGGCAAATGTGCCTCATATAGCCCTTTAATCATTATAACCTCTCCTTTTTATAATTGAAGGATAACATGTTTAGCAGAAGCTTATGATGACCCTCAAGAAGTAAATTCATTACTACTTTGGATGTAGACTGCGAAGTTCGTTGAAACAACAGTAAAGGAGTCATGGGGCACGGACAAGCAAAAGAGATATTATCTCGACAATGACATCATCAAGCAGTTTAATTGTAGATCGGACAGACACGCCATGCTTCTTCAATTTTGAATTGTTCTCCTGTAAGTTCCAATAAATCATTCTTAGGTTTTGCTACTTTTAATAATTCGGGAAAATTTTGTTCCGTATAGTTTTGATGATATACTTCGTTCTTCCACCCTGTTAAAACGAGAAAGTCATTTTTTTGTTTTTGGGAGCAGGCAAATATTCCCCCAAGCATCCCTTCCGATTTTTGCATTCCTATATTCCAAACATTTTTCTGCATATCAATAAAGTGATTAATTCTATGTTCTTTAACTTGTGTCAAGGCAACTCGCATATAATTACTTATTTTAAGAACATTAACAATACTATCTACTGACCCAGGAATCCTTAACTCTTCTTGATACAAACTTACATCTAAAGATTCATAGGTACTTTCTTGCCCTAAATTTACAAAGATTTGGTCATGTTGCTCTTCCATAAATTTCTGATAATCTGTTTGATTCTCCCAAAAAGAATAGATACAAGCTGTTAATGGTTGTTCTATACTCCAACCACCAATTTGACCTAAAAAACCTTTTCCCTTACTAAGTGATTTCCATTGCTTTTGATGTTCATAAAAAATTTCTTTTTGATTTTCTGTTACCTTGCAAGAAATTTTTTTTATAATCACTAACTAAAACCTCCTATTAATAGAGCAATTTCTTAAACAATCCTGCCAGTTAGTTGAACAACTTATATTGGATTACCGTATTTTATCATTCTAACTTAAGGATATAGGTATGGGCATTGACATTGTTTTTAAGATAATCTTCTTGGAGAATTCCATAAACAGCACAGTCCTTGTATTGACTTTTGGCATTGCGAATCATATGTCTGATGATTCCTTCTTGTTCCATCCCAACTTTACTTATAATTTTTCCGGAAGCTGGATTATCGAGGTTATGTGCTGCAGATATTTTGTGAATATTCATATGCCTAAATCCAAATTCCACAACCGCTCTTAATGCTTCAGTTCCATAGCCCTGATTCCACCATTTGTATCCGAGCGAATAACTTCCCTCACAGTTTTCAGTGGCAATGTCAAAATTATATAAATCGATTTCTCCAATTAGTTCACCGCTTGTTTTAAGTTCAATAGCCCAGTAACAAAATTCTTTACTGGCATATTCACTTACAATCTTAGCGGTCCTCTTCATCGTTTCCGAAACTGTCTTGTGTGCTCCTTTGATTCGATTGTCAGTTACACGTTCGTCTGAAAGCCAATGATCAAAAACGCTTTGAGCATCTGTGAGTTCAAACTTTCTAAGGATTAATCGGTCGGTTTCTATTTTAGGTGTTCCTGAATAGTTAATCATTCTGTCACCTTCCTAAAACTGAATTTTAAGGATAAAAAATTAGAAGAAAAAATAAATTAGCTTATCCTAAAGATAACAAACCCTTAGTTCAATAAGAATTAATATTGTAGTTGAAATTCTGAAGATTAAGATCTTCAATAATCGGGCGCATTTCTGAAGGAAGAATTGTGTCCTTTCTTTGTGAATAGGGCCATTTTTTTAATAAGCAAAAGACGGTTTATGTAGACTATTAAATTCTAGATCTGAATATCTTTCAATTACTGTATAATAATCGATAAGGAGTGATATTTGAATGATAGTACAGATGAAAAGACAAGAGTTCGATTCCTTAGCTGATGAAGCCCTGTTTAATGCCTGTTTTAAACCGTTGATTTTGGATTATAAAAGTAGAATGGCTAAAGAGAATAGCTCGATGGTAAAAGAACTTTTTTATAAAGAGCTATCCACTGGACAAAAAGCGTTGTTTGTTTTTCATATGTATTATGATCATGCAATTGAATCAAAGGCCGAGTTCTATTGGTGGAGTGCCTATTTTATGGCTCAACCCAAAATTTGGTCAGCAATCAAAACTGGATTACAGTATTTTAGGGAAGAGCCCATGTATATACTCCTAGAAGAAACTGAATTAGTTCTTAAAAGATATAATTGTCCTAATACTTTAGAGAAGTTTGCTGTTACACGTGAGGATCTAGACAGTAATAGGGAACCAAAATATACAGTTGGAAATTGGTGTTGTTTAAGAACGTGTCAGAGTGGACTGTGAGGAGTTTTACGACGAATTTGTTTTTAGGAACTACTCTGAACGACATAACTTTTCTTTTAGGAGGGAACAACATGGAAGTTTTTGTGAAATATTTAGCTGGTATCGATCACCCCGACAACCGCGGTCGAACAGAGGGAATTTTGGCGTGGGTTGCTAATAAATTCCCAAATTTGGAAGCGCAAATTAAGTGGAATACGCCAATGTTTTCCGATCACGGCACATTTATCATCGGCTTTTCCACAGCGAAGCATCATTTGAGCGTTTCACCCGAAGAAGTTGTCATTGCGCACTTTGCCGATGACATTGCACAAGCTGGGTACAGCGCTACCAAAGGCTTGTTTCGAATTCCCTGGAATGAGCCGGTAAATTACGAATTGCTTGAGAAAATGATTGAATTTAATATTCAGGATAAAGCAGACTGTTCAACTTTTTGGCGGGAATGATTCATGGTTGATGAATATTCAAGTAAAGCCTATAAGTCACTGAAAGAATTGAAGAAATTGAGAATTTTCATTTTTGCTGTCAGCTGATCGAAAAATTGAAGAGGGGTGTTCCTTGATGACAAATAGTAGAATGAATCCTAAGGTTGATGAATTTTTAAGTAAAGCTAAAAAGTGGAAGGAAGAATATGAGAAGTTGAGAAATATCGTTCTTGACTGTGAGCTCACCGAAGAATTTAAGTGGATGCATCCTTGTTACACGTTTGAGAAAAAAAACATAGTTTTAATACATGGATTTAAAGAATATTGTGCGCTTCTGTTTCACAAAGGTGCCTTGTTACAGGATACCCATGGGATTCTAATCCAACAAACGGAGAATGTACAGGCGGCGCGCCAGATTCGGTTCACAAATGTTCAAGAAATAGTTGAAATGGAAACAATCTTGAAAGCCTATATTTATGAAGCCATTGAAGTTGAAAAAGCCGGTTTGGAAGTGAATTATAAAAAGAATACAGAATTCATAATTCCTGAAGAACTTCAAAATAAATTCGATGAAATCCCTGCCTTGAAAACTGCTTTTGAAGCATTAACGCCGGGACGGCAAAGAGCATACATTCTTTATTTTTCGGGGCCCAAACAATCCAAAACTCGGGTGTCAAGGGTTGAAAAATGTATGCAGAAAATTCTCAATGGAAAGGGATTAAATGATTAGTATATTCGATGAGAAAATAAGTTAATCAAACTTTAAGAAATTACCTCAGTTTTGCGTTCATTCGAACTCCTTTTTGGATCGCAAGTAACACTCAATCAAATAATTTAAAATAAAAAAAACAAAAAAGTGCTCCTTAGAGTATAAGCAAGCTTACGCATACGTTTGCCGCGGACCGTATACATTAAAAAAATGACGACTGTGACTAGAAGCCCCTTCTTTACATAAGCAAAGCAAAGGTGCTCATCCAGTGATTTTGTGGTAGCAAAGCACCAAACGGTGAATAGACGGATCTCTAAGCAACCTGTTCTTTCTTTCAGTGTATGGATGTTTGGTGTTTTTTTCATATATTTCGGAAGTAGAAGAAAAAACTTTTCTTTGATAGCGATAAGCCAACTCTAAAATAATTCGTGTAATGTCCTCAATATTTCCTACCATAACTTTCAATTGATCATCAACCGTATTTTTTACACCTAACATACAGCTGCCATTTGATAGATCATATCACTATTTCGTATAAGTTAATCCATGAGCTCTCTGTTAAGCACCGATCCTTCATGATAGGTGAAACATGGAGGCTTCATTACATCCTGTAAATACTCTTTCGTTTTCCGTCAGATCAGTTAACGACAATATCAACGGTATACCCCTTCTCTAGTAAATGTTCTGTAAGGTGGGAACCTATAAATCCTGCTCCACCTGTAATTTATTCAACCTCATACAGCCCACTCTCCTTTTTACACAGAGTCATTTAAAGTTGGAAGAAATAAATTTCTTTTATCGATGATATAAGAAGCAGAAGAATAAATCTTTTCATATGGAAGATCACTGTGATCCGTTAAAACCACGGCGATATCGTATTGAGAAGAGGAGAGGGACTCTTCATCAATTGAATGATATGGTTTTGAATCAATAAAAATAGAAGGAACATGAGGGTCATAAAAATCGACGTGAAATCCATCTGCCTGTAAAAGTTTTATAATAGGGAGAGCAGCTGATTCTCGAACATCATTTACGTCTTTTTTATAAGCCACACCAACTAGAAGAACTGAAGGAGATTGATGTATTGTCTTGGATGATAGGCTGCCTTTTATTTTATTTGTGACATAAGTGGGCATCATTTTATTAATTTCGTCTGAGAGCTTAATGAATGGCGTTTCATGCTCGTACTCTTTTGCTTTCCATGCAAGATACAAAGGATCGACTGGAATGCAATGGCCGCCAATTCCCGCACTAGGAGTGTAGCGGGTAAATCCGTATGGTTTTGTGCTGGCTGCATCGATCACTTCGTGTATATCAATATTCATTTTCTCACAAAGTATTGCAAAATCATTAATAAAGGAGATATTTATGAAGCGTTGCGAATTCTCAAGCAATTTTGTCATCTCCGCGGTTCGTGTCGAGGATACTTCAAACACGTCATCAAATACGCTTTGATAGATTTGGCTAGCTTTTTCCAAGCACTTTGGTGTCATCCCTCCTACAACCTTTGGAATTTTATTTAGTGGGACATCGCTGCCGGGATTAATCCGTTCAGGAGAGTATGCGAGATAAAAATCTTTTCCGACTTGGAAGCCCTTTTCTATAAGTTTAGGAAGTAGAAGTTCTTCCGTTGTACCTGGATACGTTGTGCTTTCCAAAGAGATCAACTGATGGTGTTTCAAGTACGGCAAAATGTTAGCAATTGCCTGTTTGATATAGGAAAGTTCAGGTTCACCTTTATTTGTTAACGGAGTTGGAACACAAATGAGAATAGCTTCAGCGCTAGTCACACCTTTTCCTGTATCATGAAGATGAAAACGTTTTTCATTAATACATTGCTTTAAATAGTCATTGTCGACATCTTGGTTTTGGACTGAACCTTGAGCGATATTTTTAAGTTTCTCTTTGTTTACATCTATACCATGCAATGTATAGCCTTTTTTCAGGAATAGTTGACATAATGGCAGCCCTACAAAGCCTAAACCAATAACTGCGATAGATTGAGGTTGGCTAGCTTTCATTTTTGGTCCTCCTTTATTGTTGCATAAAATAACTTATGAAGGAGAAAACATACGGTGTAGACACTTGTGCTCAATTAATAGAAAAATATTTGATTCGTATATATATCTGCAAGATCTAATTGCTAGAATCATAGATCTCCTATCCGTTTGTTAAAAGCAACCCTCCACGATCAATGGATCATGATTCGATTTATTAAATTAAAAATGATGATAATTACTTTGTTCTAGAGCTATGTCTACAATGTTCAATTCTTCTTTCATCAACTAATCCTCCCTAGTTATGGAGAATAGTTTAGCCTGTGTATAACAGATTACATTTTGATATTTTCTTTAAGCAAAAAAGTAATTTTCAATTTAACCCCTATAAGAAATCTTCATTTTGCCTATTTATTTGCCGCTTCTGTATGCCTTTCTCTAACCGATAAGACAAATGTGTAAATTTTTATATAGTTGATGAGTTTATCCATGCAAATAATTGATAGGGACATATTTATAATGAACGAACAATCTTAAAAGTTTATTTTCTTTCAAATTAAAGTTATCTGACTATTAGCTCTTTTTTGTGGAATTTTAATTACTTTAAACAAAAGGAATGATATAAAATGGCCAAGTGGGGGAGCTTCTCACGCAGAAGGATCAGGAACTACGGCAAGTGGATCTAATTCACATGCAGAAGGCGGCTTCACAACGGCAAGTGGTGATTCTTCACATGCTGAAGGTAGCTTCACATCCGCAAATAGGGAGGCTTCCCATGCCGAAGGTTCCAATAATACAACAGCAAATGGATTTGCTTCGCATGCAGAGGGAATATCAACAAGTACAGGTATAAATGCAAATGGTGCCCATGCCGAAGGGGTTTCGACTAACTCTTTAGCTCAGGGGAGTCATGCCGAAGGATCAGGAACAACAGCAAGTGGGGAATCTTCACACGCCGAAGGAAACGGTACAACCGCAAGTGGAAACTCTTCACACGCTGAAGGATCAGGTACAATGGCCAATGGGGAGTTATCTCATTCTGAAGGTCTCCTTACCTCAACAAATGGCTTTGAAGGAGCCCATATTATGGGACGAAATGGAGCCGTTAACAATCTAAATGGCGATCCAACTTATTCTTGGAATGTTGCCTTTGGAGCTGTTCCGTATGATCTAACTGGACTTATTGGAAAACTTTTAAATAATGGTAATATGTTTATCGATGGAATATATGGTAGTCCAGCCGCCGATTATGCTGAAATGTTTGAAACTGTAGATGGAAAAACGATTGATGTAGGATATTTTGTGACAACAATTGGTCATAAAGTTCAAAAAGCAACTGCTAGTGATTCATATATTCTGGGTATTACTAGTGCTACTCCAAGTCTTCTTGGAAATAGTGCCGGGTTACGCTGGCAAGGAAAATATCTTACTGATGAATGGGGACGAAAAAAATATCATGAAGTGACCGTTCCAGCTGAAAAAGATAGTGAAGGAAATGTTCTTATTCCAGAAAGAATAGAAATACGGCCAATGCTTAATCCAGAATGGAATCCTGATGAAGAATATATCCCTCGTGTAAGACGGCCGGAATGGGTGGCTGTTGGGTTAATCGGTCAAGTACTCGTTCGAGATGATGGCACTTGTGAAGTTGATGGCTATTGCAGGCCAAATGATGAGGGAATCGCGACAAAATCAGTGCAAGGATATCGTGTACTGAAGCGTACAGGAACAAATCAAGTATTAGTGTTGCTTAAATAGAACTTATTATAAATATTCTCGAATTAACTTTCATGATTTGTAGTGAATCTGTTAAATATGAGTGTGATTTAATTGTGTAAGTGTAAGAACGTACGACTCTTGCTTCCTAATTTAGTTTACACTCCCGGGTTGTTAGTGTTTCGTTGCCTTGGGATATTGATTTATTTTAGGTAATTTTCATGTCATTCAAGGTTAAAAGCCTTGATATAAAACGCTTTGTTATAAGCATTTACCCAACGCTTGCAATAAGATCACTCTCCTTCTAAGCCGCCGGTCGGGAGTTCGAATCTCATCCAATAATAAGAGTCAAAATCCTTGGAATATAAGGGTTTTGGCTCTTATTTTTTAGATGATAAATCAGGCCCAAATTCTCAGGAAAGTACCCTTCGGGATAGTTGAGGAAGCTGCCAATATAATGTCCCAGCTTCAAATTCGTTGACTTCCTATTGTGGAAAATGACAAATTAGTCGGCATTGTCTCGCTAGGTGATTTAGCTGTAGCTGTAAGTAATCAGTCGAACAAAAAAGTCGGAGCAGCCCTTGAAAATATTCCGGTTCCAGCTGAACCTAACAAATAAAGGGTTTGTTAAATAAATTGTGTAAGTTCAAACTTACTCAAGATATTTTAAAAAAGCCTATCTTTTAATTTTTCTAGAGAAGATGATTAAACCCGCATCTGGGAAACCAGGCATACTTCTGCTTGTCATATACCAAAACTTAAACTAGATTTAAACTTGAGGTCACCTCGACTTTCCTTTTGCTGAGTACAATGGTTTTGAGGTGATTTTATTATGAATGTTAAACGAATGATTGGACTGGATATAAAAAGGAGGATATAACAAAGGTGAAATTAAAAAAGATTTTCATGTCTTTAGTTCTAGCTTTCATTCCTGCCGCCTCAACCGATCATCCCAAGTCCATTCGCTCCCCAGGGCCAGGTGTCACTGTGATCGGGGTCCTGATGGCTCTGTGGTGCATCGCGTTTGCGGTGGTCAATATCGTCTTCGAGGTCACAGACCATTTCGCCGGGGGTCCACTTGCCGAGTACACGGCCGGCATCACGGTGATGAACTGGCTTGTCGTTGGCTTTAAGGCATTGGGCGCGGCTGTGGCGTTGTTGTCGATTGCAAACATCCCGAAACTCCACCTACCTGCCCTCATGACCGTGTTATAAAGCGTCTCTTCAAATTTATCTGGATTCAATCCAAAAGAAAGGGCAGCATTCCCCTGATTGTCGGTATCAATGATTAGCACTTTTCCCATCTGCGAATAAACTCCGGCTAAATTGGTGGTAATAGATGGGATCTTTTTTCAGGGTCCATTTTCTTGTTTATAAAGTATATTAATCCAGCCCCCCCCTAAAGCTACTACTCCAACCAGGCCAGAAATCATTGAATACGCTCAGTGGAGAGATAAAGTGTTTATCCTAAGTATCAATGAAGCAGTTAATGTGATGCTTTCTCCGATTCACATACCTTCCCAGGTTTCGAAAAATAGGAAGGGGAGAGACGTACCGATTACAAGGGAAGTAGCAAAGTTTTTGCAGGAACTTCACAGAGAAGTGTTTAGTAATTTTGATGAATGTGAACATGTAATTTACAAATGGGTATGGGGAAGCATTAGTTGGAGCTTTTAGGCACTGTCTCAACCACATAAAGATAAAAAGCTTCATCCGTACATGTTCCCGCAAACATTTTGTAGGAACTTCATCTTCAACGGTGGAGATATTTAGGCTTCAAACGATTTGTTGATATGCAAATATCAGCCGGTTCCAAAAAAATGTCCAGCTATTTTTCTTCATGCTTGTTTTCATAGTCATAATATAACTCTCTGGCCTGTTCTGAGTTTGTTCCATTGAGATAGGCTTTTATCGTTTCTGGATTTTTTATTAAAAACCAGTCTCCGTATCGATCAAATTTTCTCGAGGATGTGATCATGGCAAAGGGAATCGTTCCGTATCGTTTCTTATTTTTCTTTCCCCATTTTTCTAACCGGCTGGCAAAGTCAGCGTCTACAGCCATAAAACGTTCTTCATTAAATCCATTAATTGCTTCAAAATCCTTGCGATAACACCAGAAAATGCCTACTGATTTCGTTCCGTATTTTAAAACTATCGGAATGGCCAAAGCCATGGTCGATACTATGATTCCTAATGAGGTTCTATCAAAAACTCCACTAACCCCCCCGCCGATATACCTTCCTGATGATAGGTATTTGTCTGCTTTATACAGCATATGCGGAGCCATTCTTGAATCAGCATCTATTGTAACTAATATATCTCCTCTTGCAATCCTTGCACCGGCATTCCGAATTTTTGATAGATTTTTATCATTATTTTTTATTGTAATGCAATTATAAGATTTTGCAATTTCTTCGGTTTGGTCTGTACATCGATTCAGGACTACAATGATTTCTACTTGCCCTTCACAGCGTTTAGCTGCCTCCAAGATTGAGTCCAAGCATTTCCCAATGTATTCTTCTTCGTTGTGCGCAGGAATGATAACAGAAAATTTTACATTCTCTGTAGTTGGCTGCTTCATCTCGTTCATGAATTATTCCTCCTTTGTATATAATTGTTTGTCCTTTACAAATTATGATAGAGCGCTTGAGTGTGATTGGATTTTTTACTTGGTAAAGAAAAGATGATAATAGTAACCATTACATAACCATGACTTATAATCTGGGAATCCATATGTAATTGTTTTATCTTTTTTGTCACCTTCTTCATATGTATGTTTTATTTGCTCTTCACTTACCATTGATTTAACCCAAAAAAATTTACAAAAAAGGCTGATATACATCAATCACTCTGTTATTTCTAATCTTGAGAATCTAGATATATCAGTCTTTTTTCGAAAAGTATGTCCCAGTGCATTGATAACAGCAATGCATTTTCACCCGCACATGTTCTGGCTATCGTATTACAAGGAGTTCATTTTTAACGATGGAAATATATTTAGCTTAGAATATAGATCATGCAGATATCAGCTATTTTAAATAATGTCTAGCTAGAAATCCGTTTCGTACTCTTCTTAAAAGGTTGATTAATTTTTATAATCATAATAGTACTCTTTGGCTAGCGCTGAGTCAGTTCCTTTGAGATAGGCTTCTCTCAATTTCGGGTTTTCCATCAAATACCAATCCCCGTATCGATCAAACTTTCTCGAGGATGTGATCATGCCAAAATGAATCGTACCGTATCGTTTATTACGTTTCTCTCCCAATTTTTCTAACCGGAGGGCAAAGTCAATGTCTTCTCCCATAAAAATCTTTTCGTTAAACCCATTAATAGCTTCGAAATCCTTGCGATAACACCAGAAAATGCCTACTGATTTCGTTCCGTATTTTAAATAGACTGGAATGGCTAAAGATAGGAAAGATACTGTGATTCCTAATGACCTTCTATCGAAAGTTCCGCTAACACCTCCGCCGATATACCTTCCTGACGATAGATACTTGTCTGCTTTATCCAGCATTTTCGGGGTCATTCTTGTATCAGCATCTATCGTAACTAATATTTCTCCTCTTGCGATCTTTGCACCGGCATTCCGAATTTTTGAAAGATTTTTATCATTATTTTTTATTGTAATGCAATTATAAGACTTTGCAATTTTTTCAGTTTTGTCTGTACATCGATTCAGGACTACAATGATCTCTACTTTCCCTTCACAGCGTTTAGCTGCCTCCAAGATCGAGTCTAAGCATTTACCAATATATTTTTCTTCATTGTGTGCAGGAATAATAATAGAGAATTTCACTTTCTCTCTAGTTGACTGCTTCATCTTCATGAAGTATTCCTCCTTTACATAAAAATGTTTGTCCTTTACAAATTATGATAGAGCGTTTGAGTATGATTGGATTTTTTTCTTGGTAAAGAAAAGATAATAAGAGTATCCATTACTAATGTAATTTAGAAACATCATTATTAATTGTTTGATCCTTCTTAATAAAAAGCTTTGTTGCAAAATAAGTATTAAAAAAAGTTACAAATGACGTAGAAAGTGCCGAATATTCCACTTCTCTGTCTTAAAACCATTTTGATGAAACTCTGGAACCGTTAAAAAAGAATAATTATTTTTTAAAAGATATTCGATAATAGATGGCAATGCAGATACCGTATTATTCCTTGGGCCGCAAAATTGATCACCATCGTGAAGCAGAATAATATTATTTCTTTTGAGACTTACATTGACATACAGAGATAAAATATCAGAATCCATATTCTTCAACCAATCCCAACTAGATACATTCCATAAAACTGGCGTCATTCCCAATTTTTTTAGTTCGGCTGAAGTTCGATTATTGATTCGTCCAAAGGGAGGACGAAATAAATCAGGAGTAATATTAATTATTTGCTGAATCTGATGATTTGTAGAATGAACTTCTTCCTGAAGCTCATTGTTTGACAGATTGGTAATTTTCGGATGACTCCATGTATGATTGCCGATCACGTGCCCTTCTGCGTGGATCCGCCTGACTATATCCGGGAATTTTTGTGCTTCTGATCCAACTATGAAGAATGTTGCCCTTGCTTGATATGTTTTAAGAATATCCAGGATGTTAACAGTGTAAGCCGAAGGTCCATCATCAAAAGTGAGGCAGACAAAGCGGGGGGATTGTTCGTTCATACCCTACAGCCCTTTCTAAGGGGATTTTTTTCTTTTACTTTTTTTGTTTACCAATTTGCTTAACCATTCTCTTTGCTATATTCATATGAGGATAATGCATAAATGCTTGTTCAGATGCCTGTAGTCTTGGAAGAATGCGATTATTTCAAAAGGTTCTTTTTTATCTGCTTATCTCGATGAACTTAAGTGCTACCAGTACGCTTAATGGGAAAATTCATTTAAAAATGATAATTAAGTTGATTAATTGAGTTGGATATTATTAACTAAAGAATGGAGATAACTAAAGCTAATGCTTTGGGGAGGAGTGAGTTATTGATGGATAGATTTCCTATCATAGAAACAGAACGATTAATTTTAAAAGAAGTGTCATTTGAGGATGCTAATGATATGTTTAAATACCTATCTGATAAAGACGTTGTGAAACATATGGGGTTAGAACCATACGAATCACCTGATGATGTCTTGGGTGAAATAAGGTGGTATAAATCAATATTGGAAGAAGGTACAGGAATTAGGTGGGGGATTACACAGAAAAATTCTGGTGCAGTTATAGGTAGTTGTGGCTTTCTTAATATGCGCCCCAGACATTATCGAGCTGAAGTAGGATTTGAATTAAGTAAAAGTTATTGGGGGCAAGGAATAGCTGGTGAAGCCTTAAAAGCTGTTATTAAATTTGGTTTTCAATACTTTGAACTGGAAAGAATTGAGGCTCTAATTGAACCTGCGAATTTATCATCACAAAGATTAGTCGAAAAGCAGGGGTTTAAAAGAGAAGGTTTATTAAGGCATTATGAATATACATGTGGTAAATTTGATGATTTATATATGTATTCAATTATTAAAGGAGACCTCAAACTGATTTAATTAGGCGGGAGAGGAATTTGTTTTTATAACACAGTTTTTGTTTGAGTGTAGTCATTGTGAAACGAAAAAATGCATGTAATAATCATGGTTCTTGATGAAGGTGTATCTCGAAAAACAGGTTGTTTTAAGGCTGACGGTTTCCGGTACCACGTCTTGCCGGGGGTTCGCATCCTTCCGAGCGCGTCCTAAAAGTCACTCATAGCAAGGGGTTAAGCGATATGTATCCCTTGCTTTTTTTGTGTGGAAAAATCCAGATTGTAAACATTCTGCGATACTTTAGTATACTAGGTATTTTACCTTTTTCTTATATACGGGTAAGAATCATTGGAAATTCATTTATTTTGGAAGTTAACGATCGTAAAAGGCTTTGTTATGTTCCTTATATCCAATCTTTCCAAAAAGATCGTACACTTTCTAAACCGTCAATCGGAGTTTCTCTCCTAGGACGTTTTTTCTTATGCTGTTTAATAATTATAATGATTAAATTCTATGTTATAGTTGAAGAGGAAAGTTTTAGGAGTGGAGGGTTGAATAATGAATAAATTAATACTTATTATAGGCTTAGCGCTATTTCTTTTAGGGATTTACATTTCTGAATGGACTCTGTTTGGAGTCGTGATCGGTATTGCCGGAGGTTTTTTAATGGGATTAAGCAGTCTTATATTTGGATTTAAGAGAAAATAAGCATACACTTGAACCTCTTAACTAGCAATAGTGAAAACTCGAAAAAAATTAGTGATTGATGAAGTATTAGTCTCATATTACAAATATACATATTCATACAAAAAAAGCACCCTACAAGCAGACAGTGTTAGTGTTTACTCTATAGGGTACATTTTACTTTTTCGCTCTCTTATAATATGTTGTCTATTTTTCGATTATTTGACCCCGAATCTCACTTATTTTCGCTGTCCTTGTAAGTAGCCGCTTTCAATTTACTTTATAGCATGCATCCAATTTACGCCTGTGGTTCTACAACATTATTAGCACTTAGAAAAATGTCTAATAGAGACACATTTTCCAATGTATTTAACTGTTTCACACCTAATACGTTAATAAAATTGTTGTTATCCTTTTTAAATAAGGGGCTATTATTAACGTCAAATGTGAATTGAGCCGATGGAGATGAGTAATCCAAGTATGAAACCATAATTTTTTTCACCTCTTTACCTGAGCAATAAAACTTTATAAGCATTTTATGTACTTCTAATTTGTTTGGTGATCGGAATTATTAGAATAAATTTGTCTAGATTTTCATTCCACACATAAAATCCATTTCTATACCCCATATAAAAAATTCCTCATATAAAAAGGGCTTTCAACTATCTCACCGTTTTGTATTCAAAGATGTAAAGCGGAAAATATTGAGCAGATATGATGGAAGTAATTATATGAGGATCAAAGAGAGATTAAACTCTTCATTTATTTATTAAAAGAAAGAATTCGAAGTTTTCCATACTGTTTTAAATCGGTGTTTAACATTTGTAACCGATTGAAAGCTTTTTGATTCAAGATCAATCAGTCCGAATATATTTGACCAATCAGTACGGAATTGGTATTGTAAGTTCATACCCCTCTGACTTTTCACTATAGAGGTATACTCTGCCAAAGAAAGCGAGGAATCTGAATGAGTACCATTTCTTCCGAACAGGCCGAAGAAATCATGCAACTTTTCACAGACCGTTTTATTCGCAAGGATTATGAAGCTATGCTCGATTTGTTTGATGAGGAAGTAATTTTTGAATTTCCTTATGCTCCTAAACCGTACCCAAAACAATTGGAAGGCAAAGCAGCTCTGAAGCAGCACCTTGACTTGCTGGAAAATGTACTTGTGATTACTTCTTTTACGACACCTATTGTTCATGTGTCGGCTGACTCCCCGGTGTTCTTTACACAGTTTGAAGCAAGCGGTACCATCCTGGCGGAGGGTAAACCTTATGAACAGCAATATATTTCTGTAGTAGAGGTTAAAGACGGCAAGATTGTCCGGTATCAGGACTACTGGAATCCGTTAGCACTTTGATGTAGCTATTTGATTGATTATAAGGAGCTGTTCTCATGCATACCGAAACATCAACTCGCATCCTGCTCACCGGGGGACAAGGGAAAACTTCCTCCCGTATCGCGCAACTTCTAATAAGGCAAGGCTATCTCATCCGAAGTGCCGGACGTAGCGTATCTAAAATGGACGGTGCACGGGCTGACCATGTACTCTTTGACTGGTATGATGATGACGCCAACCACGAAATGGCTTTGCAAGGTATTAGCGCAATTTATCTTGTTGCGCCGACGGATATGCATCCCGAAGAAGTCATGATTCCCTTCATTCGTAGAGCACTCGACGCTTCCATTCGCCGATTCGTTCTGCTATCCAGCGCATCGATTTCGGAGCATGGACCAGTTTTCGGCTCCGTTCATCAGTACCTGCAAGAGCACGCGCCTGAATGGGCCGTGCTGCGTCCTTCTTATTTCATGCAGAATTTCACCGAAGGCGGACACGGACATACTTTGCGTCAGCGAGGGCAAATCTTTACCGCTACCGGTGACGGCAAAGTGGGATTCGTAGATGCAGAAGATATTGCCGAGGTCGGCTTTCATGCGTTAACTGATAAAGTACCGCACAACAGGGAGCATATTATTACTGGTCCTCAATCACTCAGTTATGCTGAAGCAGCCGCATTGATCCACAAGCTTACCGGCCTAAACGTAAAGCATCTCTCCATTACGGAAGATCAGTTGGTGCAGGCGCTGACAGCTGCCGGCATACCTGCTCCATATGCAACTTTCTTGGCGGGGTTGGACCACCGTATCCGCGTGGAAGGATCGGAAGACCAGGTTACAGACACTGTGCTTCAGGTAACTGGACGAAAGCCGCGTTCACTAGAGGATTTCATCCAGAATAATAAGAACTGGTTTAAATCTGCTTAACAGCCAGAGACCGGACTAAAGCCGACTCTTTTCATACGCAACTATACAGAAGAGCTTTCCCAACCGCCATCACAGATGACCGGGGGACAGCTCTTTCTTTTGTAGAACTCAATTTCCTTCATTCGGCTTGATAATGGATAGCACAATCTGCATGATGCCGACCAGATTCTGTTCATCCATTCCCATCTTTGCTGCATATACCAAGGCTATTCGCTCATGGGTCAGAAAACGGGACAGGTCGCTAATATTTAATTCCTGACTTAGTTCGCCCTGTTCCATCCCTCGCTCTAACATCGTATAAAATGCGTGTTCCACCTGTTTCGTATTCTCATGTATATAGGCAGCCAGCTCTTGGTCATGAGGCGCCTGCTCAATTGCGCTGCTGATGATGAAGCACTTCTGGCGCAGGTCTGGATCCGCAAGAACCCTGATCATCATGGTGAAAGCCTGCTCCACTTTGTCAGTGACCGTTCCAGGGTGATCAATCAGTTCCTGTAGGTCACGATTTTTTTGATCCAAATAGTATTTTACAGACGAAAGAAATAAATCACGCTTAGTGCCGTATGTGTCATATAAACTCTGGCGGGCAATGCCCAGTCCGTTTATTAAGTCCGGTAGCGTGGTGCCTTCATAGCCCCGACTCCCAAAGACGGACATGGCTTTATGTAGAACTTCATTCGTATCAAATGCTTTTGTTCTTGCCACCCACAGCGCTCCTTTTTATATTTTATCATAGGATAAATAACGAAGAGCTGCAACCATGGTAGAAAGTTGGCATAAGCTGTTCGTCTTTTTACGCCTTGTGGTTGAGGTTGGGAAAGAAAGATCAAATTTTTTCGGGAATAATTCCCCATTCATTTAATTGGTAAATAAATATATAATTTTCCAGTATGGTTTACAAAAAATCAAGGGGGGATCAAAATGAAATTCAACAAAGCTAGTGCTGTATTACTCACTATCATGTGTGCACTCGTTATCCCATTAGAACCGCTGGAGCAGGAGAATGGGACAAGCTAGGCACGTATACTTATATTTACTCCAGTAATCCTGTATATTCCGGTGGAGGAGATTTTAGGGTCTGCCTTTCGTCAAAATCAAACTTTTCTGTAACGCTTCATCTGTATGAAGATGATGCAGGTGACAATCAGGATGATTATGTAGGGGCAAATTACTTTTCGCCTGGTGAATGTTACAATTTTAATAATATCGGGAAATATGTAGACGGAGACAATAACAAGGCTGAATTTTTTGTGTTTGATTACTCTGGCAAATATGTGACCGTCATGTTCTATGATTGATTTATAATAGCAAAGGGGATGAGGAGAAAATTTCTTCTCTTTCTTTTTTCAGATTGAGTATCATTGTTTGCTGAATTAGATTGAAAGCGTATTCGTGAATGTTCTCTATTGAAAGGAGGAGGTGTTTCATGAATTTTGAAACAAAGCATGCTATTCGATGGGGGATTCCTGGTTGGGTATACTTATCGATTCTATTAATCTATTTCTCTTTAAAAGATAGCACTTTCATTATGTATTTTATTAAAAGCAATGGGGCAGCAATAGTTGCTTTTACGGGGCTTTTTATAGGAATAGGTATTATAATCGGGCACTTAATCCATCAGATAAGCATGCTTTTTGGGTTTGTCTTTACTAAAAAATGGGCGAAGTACTTTAGAGAAGAATTTGAGCTTGATGAAAAAATTATGAAGCACCCTAATGGATCTGATATCCAAAGAATATACAGTTATCGGCTAGGCAATGTTCATGCTTTAAGGTCTTTAACTTTTAGCTTTTTTATTTCTTTAATTTCAATTATAAGTTTATCTTTATTCTGGCTGGGGTTCTCAACAGAGGTGTATGTCTTAGTAGGTGTGATTGTTGTTTTGAACATAATTGTTGGTATTAATTACGTTTATTTTCAAAGCAATCTTGATTACTTTTGGAGAAAAGTTAATGATGAATATCACGTTTGATTCGTTTTTTTGTGGAAATTCCTTAACTCAGAGACTTCCAAAGTTTATTCTTGGAAGTCTTTTTGTCTGATGCCAAAAATCTCTTCATATAATAAAAAACCTCCAAAACTGATCTATTATTCCATTGTAGTAAAAAAATACTGCGTGATCAAAGGAAGAAAAATCCTATGGATAGGTTGTTTAGCGGCTGAGGGGTGGATCAATCAAGACCATTTAATTCCTGGTGTTTTATTACTGGTGATCCAGACTAAAATATATTCATTTAAAAGATGACAAAATAAAAAACCTTCGTAATTAGAAGTCCAAAGGTTTTCAACATTATTTAAATTGCTCATTCTCCAACACAACGACCTTATCATTTGTCGATTTTCCAACCTCTTTCGTGTGCTCAACCAGCCGGATAATATCTCGGTAGCATTGCTTCGCGCCTAAAATGAGTAACGGGACACCAAGAAAATCAATTTTCAACTGTCTGGAAAGAAATCCGCCAATTTTCATAACGAAAGGAACAGTTGGCATGGTGTTCGAATAAATGATTTTTTCATCTCCCTGATATGTATTCTGCAATAATAGGCTTAAGTTTTTTAACGCAGGAACAACAAGTTTGGAGGATTTTCGACCAATGGTATAAATTGAATTTCCATCCTCATCGATTCCGTGAAAAATGATTTTTCCAATATCAGAAGGAGTTAGCTTGTTAAAATATTTCACATTCAATATTTCTTCCTTTGTCAGCGTCCGATCGACAGGCAAATTTTTCAAATGATACGCTGCTGCCATGGCAGTCGTATGGGTTCCGCCATAATCATTATAGATATAAATCATATGAATCATCCTTTTTAGCATTATTACGATTTATATCTATACTTTCCAATTGCCCCTTCGATCATCCATGAACCTGAAGTAAGAAAAAAGCAGACCTATAGAAAACAGTCTGCTCCATGCATTATTCGCCTAAATCAACATTGTGATACACTTGTCTGACATCTTCTAAATCTTCTAATACATCCACCATTCTTTCAAATTGTGCTTGGGCATCCTCTGGAAGGGTCACGTCGTTTTGTGCAAGCATTGTGAGCTCGGCAACTGTAAATTCAGTAATTCCGGCATTTTTGAAAGCTTCTTGCACGGCATGAAACTGGTCGGGTTCAGCATAAATGATAACGGCTTCATCTTCTTCTAATATGTCGCGTACGTCAATATCAGCTTCCATTAAGATTTCTAAAGCTTCATCTGCCGTTTTTCCTTCAAGTCCAATGACAGCTGTTTCATCAAACATATAGGTGACAGATCCGCTAACTCCCATGTTCCCGCCGTTTTTGCCAAATGCAGCGCGAACTTCTGATGCGGTACGGTTCACATTATTTGTTAGTGCGTCTACAATCACCATTGATCCGTTTGGTCCAAAGCCTTCGTATCGAAGTTCGTCATAATTTTCTTCTGAACCGCCCTTCGCTTTTTCAATAGCACGGTCAATAATCGTTTTCGGTACATTGTACGTTTTTGCCCGCTCGAGTACGACGCGTAACGCTTGATTCGATTCCGGATCAGGCTCTCCTTGCTTGGCAGCTACATAAATTTCACGGCCGAATTTTGCATAGATCCGACTTGTATTTGCATCCTTTGACGCCTTTTTTTCCTTAATATTATTCCACTTACGGCCCATCTTTGTTTCACTCTCTTTCGACTTTAAATCTAAAAAAATATAAATTCTATCCCGCGTTAACAGGCAGTAAGATCCCTGCTTCAAGGGAAAGTCCAGGCAGGGCACAGGCTGCCCGTAAAAGCTAGGTCAGGTTCACCTAACAAACCTTGGGATCCCACGGATTGAAGGTTCACTTTATGAGCTAAGCTGTTTTTTGTATCTGGAAACACTATATTAATTATACCTCAAATACATCATTTGTTTCGAGTATCTCCGCTTTATAATATCTTGATAATTGCTACATAGTTTTTTGGTCACTGGGAATGATATGAATATATCATTGAAATAGTGCTGGAGGGACGACTAATGAAAGACCAAAATGAAAGTACCGTACATAAGAAAATTGAAGATATTTGGCGATCAACTTGCGGGTCATGGGAAAACTGTAATGAATCTACAATCCAGTCGTTTTTCTCGGAGTGCGAAAAGCACAGTATTGATCCTCAGGCTTGTTTGAGCTGGATTCAACAACACAATGACACAATTCCAGATTGGTCCGCAGTTTCTGATATTGCTCGTGAATGGGTCATCGAACATACATCTACTGGTTCGCCAATTTCTGATTCAGAGGAAAATAATCGTTAATTAAGATCGTGTTTATCAATTTCTCCCTGTAGGTGATGAAATGGAAATATTTAAGGTTGAAGGTGAATGGTATGTATGGATACTAGGAGTGGCATTGTTATTGATCGTATTGTTTATGCCTAAAAAAAATTTAACGTGGACGGGAATTTTTGTTACTTTAGGGGTAGCCGGAGATATTACTTGGTTAGCTGATACCGTAGCCGCTGTACCAATCGATCTGTTTGACATAGCAAAGAAAAATACGACAGAGCTAAGTGACACGTTTCTTCTTACCTTTGTTCCTGCAAGTATTGCCACGATTTATGTGAATTTTTACATCCCGCAAAAAAAATGGGTGTTTACAGTGTTTTTTACATTTCTGTCTTTTCTCTTAGAATCAGGTTTGGTTCAAGTAGGATATATGAAAAATATATATTGGGAAACGTGGTACGGCATACCGATTTACTTCGTATTATTTGGCTTCTTTTTCCCTTGGTTATTACGTATTCTCTCAAAGAAGCTGGTCAAATTAGATTTTTCGAAAGAGCAGAATAATTGAAATAATGGCAGTTGCAAAGAGAAAATTAAAGACCATTCCGCCCGAACCTCTTTTTGTTCTATTTATTATGATAGACAAAAGAGGTTTTTTATCTATATTCTCGATAGAATATGCAAGATAGGGGAGGACGAATTAAATGAGTATTCAAAGAAGCACAGAGGAGTTTGGTGTCGTTGGTGATGGGACGGATGAAACGGTTAAAATGCAGCAATGGGCGGATTCGTTAAATGATTCATATGCCGAACTGGTCATTCCTGGTTATACGATTAAAATCACTAGACCTATTATTTTTCCTCCAGGATTCATACAGCCGATTATTAAAGGTGTGGGTTTTGATTCAGTCATTGATGCTACAGGAATCAATAATGAGCCTGCTTTTGTCTTCCAAGGTGGCAGCGGCTCTGCAAATGGAGGAGAAATCGGCAGCTTCCGAATTATTGGAAATGATACAACAATCGGTATTGAAGCCATAGGCGTCAATACGACTGTTTTCCGGAATATTAAGTTTGGACGGTTGAAAACAGGTATTCTGCTTCATAATGAATTTGCTGGTGAATTTACTGAATACGTCGTTGCCGAACATTGTGATTTTCAATCCGCATGTAAAACCGCGCTTGAGTATAAGAGAACGAATGGACTCGATTCTTTTCATGGCAGTGGTTTAGGTACCGGATGTACGATTAATCAGGCACTTTCTGAAACGGAGCCAAAGATCAAAATTGGCCCAGGATGCCTGCCATATCATTCACCTTTGGATATTAACGTATGGACGAGAAATTCAACGCCGATCGTTCGAAATGAAGGGCATGTGAACACAAATTTTTATGGCGATCAAAAAGTTGAAATCATTGGAAGAAATGTCGTTGAACTTGTCGATTCAACCAAGAATAACGTATATATTTGCGGGCACTTTATGTCCTTTAGCGACACAAGCAGATTGGGCAGAGCGATCTATTGTGATCGGTTAGCTACCAATGAAGATGGCACAATATCGGTTATCAGGAAACCTTATTCCAAAGATTTTGCTCTAACGACCGGAGCAAATGCAACAGTTAAAATCAACAATAATATAACTGCATTCATTAATTTATTAATTATCGGTCCTTTTTATGAGTTCAATTATACTCTTCTTATGTACGGCAATCCGCTTAATGATTCAGCTGTAGTAACAGTGATGTCTATTAACAGGGCATTCGATCAAAACAATTTAGGATTTCCTACCTTGAGCACTGATTCCACAGGCCATTTGATCATTACCAATCCTAACTTTCCTGCTTCTGGCTTCGAAGCCGTCATAAGTGTAAATCAGATTGGCGGAAGATACCAGTACAGGCTTCAATAGAATACCGGCTGATCAATCTAAAAACGGAAGCAATCTTCTATTGACCATTGAACAATTTTAAGAGCAAAGCTAAAAAAATAGCTATTATTGAATCAAAATAAGTCGAGTCGACAACGATTTCGACTTTATTAATGTGAATGATTAAAAATGATTAAAAATGTCCAATTATCCAAACTCCTTTTTAAGTCCTTTTTTCCTAGAAAAAATTTCTCTAATAGGTTAAAAGACATATTTTTGTGCTACAATATGTAAAAAAGGGGGAGTAAAGGTGGGGTTAAAAACTAGAAAAAGCTTTAATATTACTCCGGAGACCCGTTTTCATGCGAACTCTAAAAGTATTGGTGTCACAAGCTCGCTAAAACCGTTAAGGTATAGCGTACATTCACGTTCTCACGGTGGTGAAACTGCAGAGATCCGTTCTTCATCAAATTGTTCAGTGAAAACATTGGAATTCCATCAAAGTAAAGAGATTGCTGATGTAAAAATGAACCGAGAGCGATACAGTGAATTGGAGAAGGCAAAATTAGCTGTCAATAAGCTTAATAGAATTCATTCGATTCATCATATTGCCGAAGATCACATTAATTGGCCGGAAGTGAGAGACTCAATTCCTCCATATAACAAGCCAAAGGGAGAAATAGGCCCTCTTGAAACAAAAGCCTTAGCTCAATTAAACAAATACAAGCCAAAACTTTTGACCAGGCTGTTAGGAAGATACGGAAAGAAACTCCAAGCGTTAAAAGAAAATGTCTATAGATCTCGAGATATTGACATTATAGAATATCAATCGTGGGTGAGAGATATTAGATTCGCCAGTAAAGTGATTTCCGGAGATGTCGATACATATTTCCGCGTCATTAAAGAATTCGCACCTTTTGATGATATGCTGAAATACGGTAGCGCTTTCGTGGTTTCAGCAGTCAATGCAAAGGTAATGGAAATCGAATTCGATGTTTTTAGCGAAAAGACCTTCACGCAGTCTGGCAAGCTGCTATCCAGTGAGATGCCAGAAGACACATTCATTAATCTTCAGAAAGAGTATGTTTGCAACAGTGTATTTAGAATTGCCAGGGAAATGTTTGCGCTGCTTCCTTTAAAAGTAGTCTACATTCATGTTGTCGATTCTGTAGTCAATATGGCTGCAGACGTTGAAGAAAAGAAAATCATTTTGTCTGCTAGAATAGATAAAGACAGCTTAAATGAACTGGAATTTGATCGAATCAATTGCTTTGACTCTTTGTCAAATTTCAACTGCCATATCGATTTTAATCATGCTTCCGGGTTCCATGAAGTAGATAAACTGTTTGTAAGTGAGCCAGAAGTTAAATCAGCAAAGTAATAAATCGGCCATTCCTAAAAAATGAGGATGGTCGATTTTTTTGTAAGAGAAATTATTTGTCAATTGAGTGTATAACTGTTTGCAATTTTTAGTTAACATGACCAATGACACAAACAGAAAATCACCTTACTATAAAAAGTATTACATGTTGTGTTAGATCTTTTAACGTGAAATGCAAAAAAATAGGGAGGGATTTTCATTGGACAGAAAAAAGATTAATCCGTTTACTCTCGCTTCGCTCGGTATACAGCATGTGCTGGCCATGTACGCAGGGGCAATATTAGTTCCGTTAACAGTTGGCCGTGCACTAAATTTAAGCTCACACGATTTAGCTTATCTTGTAGCCATTGATTTACTTACTTGCGGAATTGCCACACTGCTTCAAGCATGGAACAATAAATGGTTTGGAATCGGGCTGCCGGTTGTGCTTGGGAGCTCATTCGTGGCTCTGACTCCTATGATTGCTATAGGGAGTCAGTATGGTGTGAATGCGATTTATGGGGCGATTATTGCAGCTGGTCTGTTTGTATTGTTGTTTGCCGGTTTTTTTGGAAAGCTGCTTAAGCTGTTTCCTCCCGTTGTGACTGGTTCGGTTGTTACTATGATTGGGTTGTCCCTTGTGCCTTCGGCGATTCGCAATATGGCAGGGGGAGCGGGGAGTGATGACTTCGGAGCCCCGGCAAATTTGCTGCTGGCATTTGGGGTAATGGTGCTGATATTATTTTTAAATCGCGTGTTTACCGGTTTTTTACGAACACTTTCCGTATTGATAGGGATCGTTGCAGGTACAATAGCAGGCTTCTTTATGGGAAAAGTTGATTTATCCGGCGTAGCCGAAGCGTCATGGGTACACATTCCAACTCCTTTTTATTTCGGTGCTCCATCGTTTGAAATTGGTCCTATTTTAACAATGATTTTAGTAAGCATCGTTATCATCATTGAGTCAACAGGCGTATTTTTAGCATTAAGTAAAATTTGTGATCGCAAGTTGGATGAGAAGGATTTTAGCAAAGGGTATCGGGCAGAAGGCTTAGCGATTACATTAGGAGGGATTTTTAACGCTTTTCCTTATAATACTTTTGCACAAAATGTCGGGCTCGTGCAGCTATCTAAAGTAAAAACGAAGCACGTGGTCGTAGTCGCAGGTTTTGTCCTTGTTTTCCTTGGACTAATTCCGAAAATTGCCGAGCTTGCAACAATCATTCCGGCTCCTGTATTAGGCGGTGCGATGGTTGTATTATTCGGAATGGTTATTTCATCCGGCATTAAAATGTTAAGCGCGGTTAATCTTAATGCGCAGAGCAACTTGCTTATCATTGCATGCTCACTGTCTTTAGGGCTCGGTGTAACCGTCGTTCCGGATTTATTTTCACAGCTTCCTGAAGCTCTAAAAATCTTTGTCAGTGACGGTATCATTACCGGGAGCTTGACCGCTATTGTTTTAAATTTATTTTTTCATATGAAAACGAAAAAAAATGCAGTTCCTTTCGAAAAGACCGTTCATTCAGAGACTAGTTGATAAGCTCTGTTGTATAACTGTACTCGTCTGTCTTTAGGCGAGTTTATTCGTTTGAGGCGATGTAGATTAGTAGAATAACAAAACAGAAAACATATGGTATATTATTTATGTATTAAAAAAGATATGAGGGATGATTTTGTTTAAATGGCTTATTGAAATTGAAAAGCCAATTGTACCTTTTTGACCATTCGAACTTTTAGTACATTTGCAAAAGAAATCGTTTTTGAAAGATAAGAGTGTTGTTGCACTGGATATTTACTGTTGATTTTCATTTTTCTTAATCCAGATTCATTCTATTTGAATGATTGAAATAAGAGAACTTCCTTCTATGATATTTTATTCAATCATAGAAGGGAGTTTTCATTCGGTGTGATTTTAAACTACGTATGTGTTGCAATAAAATGTTGTCAGTTGTTTTTCTAGTTTCCACCTGTAGATCGATAAATCTCTTCGATTGTTTGGCCCTTCGCCTTTGCAAGGATATCGATTCTTACCATAAGCTGTTTTTTCGAATAATTCTTAATTTCAGACTTGTATTCTTTTGCTTTTTCCCCATCACTAATAATTCCCTCGGTATTTAAGGAAATAGCAAGTGGAGCCAACTCTTCAAGCTTCTTAACCACTCTGTCAAAAAGATGAGGATGTTCACAAATCAAGCGTTGAAGAAGAAAAGTTCCGTAAGCAATATGCCTTGATTCATCTTTCTTTAAGTTGTCAACTCCCTCTATAAGACCAGGCATTTTGCCGATCATTTGCAATCCGTCGTAAAATCCTTTGTATCCGGTTTCCGCCAATACTCCTTCGGAAAACATATTGTATACGGTAGCTGCATCGGCTAATGCTTCAGGGGTTTGATCATGCCATAGCCGTTCCATTGTTTCAGGGAGAATTTCATAAAACATTTTACGGTAGGAATCAGAATGCAAATGGGAAAGGTCGCCTTTTTCACCTATAGCATTTAATACCCGACGAAAGAATTCAGTATGTTTTGCTTCATCGTATAAAAATGTCGTGAGGAACAGCTCCTCTTCCAGTCTGCCTTCCTTCGCAATCACCATCAGTAAAGGGAGTAAGTCAAGCGTAACCGCCTCTTCTCCTCCTTGAAATTGAGCGAGAAGTTTCAAAATCCAGTCTTTTTGTTTAACCGGAAGTGTTTTCCAATCTTCTTGATCCTGTGAAAAATCAATATTCTGAGGATTCCACACTCCGAATTTTTTTGCCTTTTGATACAATTGGTATGGATATGAATCTTCCATTAAGCCTTGTGAGCTTGTGCTTATGAGTTTTTTTCTCAAGAAAATCCCTCCTTATCTCTTTATTTTTATTTTATGCAAAGAGAATTTATATGTATGGACATATTCCTCTCCCTATTAACAAAAATAGTAGAATGGGACGCAGTCTTGGTTCTGATGTAAAATAATAGAGAGAAAACCTTGAATATATGTCCTTATTTTTGAGTTTTTAACTGTTTGATTTCTTTCGTTAACAGCGGAATGATTTCAAATAGATCACCTACGATGCCATAGTCCGCGACTTGGAAGATATCAGCGTTTGGGTCCTTATTAATCGCAACTATCACTTTGCTATTCGACATGCCGGCCAAATGCTGGATCGCTCCAGATATCCCGCAGGCAATATAGAGCTCTGGTGTAACTACCTTACCCGTTTGTCCTATTAGTAGAGAAAGGTCACATAAATCGGCATTACATGCTCCTCTGGAAGCACCGACAGCGGCTCCTAATGCTTCCGCGAGATCTTGCAAAAGCTTAAAGCCGTCTTTGTTCTTGACTCCTCTTCCGCCGGCAACGATGATTTTCGCTTCGGATAAGTCCACGCTTTCTGTTGTTCTTTTGACGATATCCTGAATTGTTGTCCTGATATCCTTTATCTCGATATCTAGTTTCTCTATCGTTCCGCTTCGGTTTTCATTCCTTTCCAATGGAGATATATTGTTCGGCCTGATCGTAGCAAGCACAAGCTTCCCTAATGCAATTTTTTGTTCAAGGGCTTTACCTGAATAGATTTGCCTGGTAAATACTAGGTCGTTTCCTTTGTGTTCGAGTTTGATCACGTCTGAAAGCAACCCAGTTTGATGCTTTGCAGCAATTTTTGGCATAATATCCTTCCCAATTGAGGTATGCCCTGTAAGGATGGCATCCGGAATTTCTTTTTCAACAATCGCTTTGATCGCTTGAGCATAGCCGTCTGGAGTATAATCAGCCAATTTCTCATTTTCAATTACAACGATGCGTTCTGCTCCGTAATTGATCATCTCTTTCCCATATTGAATAACCTTTTTACCAAAGAGCATACAGATCACTTCGCCGCCATTTGCTATCATTTTCCCGGCAGCTATCGCTTCAAAGGTTATCTTGCGAATTGATCCGTCTCTAATCTCCCCTAAAACCACTACTTTTTTTCCCATATTGATCCCCCCTTGTTAGATAACTTTTGCGTCGCTTCTAAGCAGAGCCGCCAATTGTTTTGCTTGTTCACCCGCATCTCCTTCTATCATTCGTACTGCTGCTTTTTTAGGCGGCAATAGGCGGCAGGTCGTTTTTGTTTTCGCCGCTACCTCTTCTGCTGTTAGATTAAGATCATTTAGTGTGAGTTCTTCCATGGGCTTTTTCTTTGCTTTTATGATTCCCGGGAGCGACGGATATCTCGGTTCATTTAATCCTTGCTGGGTGGTTAGAAGGAGTGGCAGCTGTGATTTTACTATTTCAATATTGCCTTCCGCATCCCGCTCCATTTCTACTTCTTTTCCGTCGATCGCAAGCTTCGTAATCGTTGTGACACAAGGGATATTCAGCAGTTCAGCTAATCTGGGACCTACTTGGCCTGACCCGCTGTCAATGGTTGCATTTCCTGCTAAAATCAGCTCAAACGGTTTTTCTGTTATATAGTGATAGAGGATGGTTGCCGTCGTGAAGGGATCCGGATCCATCACGTCCTCTTCAATATTAAACAAAACGGCTTTGTCGCATCCCATAGCCAAGGCGGTACGCAGCTCTCTGCTTGCTTCTTTACTGCCAACTGTCATAACCGTGATTTCTCCGCCGTGTGCTTCTTTCATGCGGATGGCTTCTTCAATTGCAAATTCATCATACGGATTAATAATGAACTCTGCGCCATCTTGAACGATATCCCCAGCGTGAATCGTAATTTTTTCCTCTGAGTCGAATGTACGCTTTATTAAAACGAAGATGTTCATACCATTTCCCCCGCGTATATTTTGTATTGGCTCTATTTAGACCCGAAATATTTACCCTTATCGGATGTGAAAGAACCTAAAAAGATGTTTATCATGCGTTAAGCAGTTTCTCCACGATATTGCCTTCTTCATTGAACTAAAAACCCCCGATGTGGGGGATGGTTTTGATACAGGCTATCGAATCATAAGTCCACCGTAAATCATCCAAATAAAGAGAAGATTGTGCGAAAAAGCGCAGGTAAAGTACCGAAATACCACCTCAACTTGCAAAATGAAAACGGTGACCGAGATTGCTCAAAGAAAAGAAGGTGAATATATAAATCAATCAACCTACTCGCCTTTAAAATTTGGCTTCCTTTTCTCAAGGAAAGCTTGGATGCCTTCCTTCGAATCCTGAGATTGAAAAACCTCGCCGAATCGCTTCGCTTCCAGCTTTAGCGCTCTTTCATAAGAATTGGTTTTATTTGCATTCAGGAGCTCCAAAACGTATTTTAAGGTTTTCGGGCTTTTTTCGGCAAATTGCTCTGCCAATTCATAGGCTTTGACTAAAGCTTCTTCTCGATCGTTCACAAGGGTTGTAACAAGACCGATTTCATAGGCTTCTTTCCCGCTGATCGGTTGGGCTGTCCCTATCATTTCCAGTGCTTTCGCAGTGCCAACATATTTCGGGAGCCGCTGTGTTCCGGCAAAACCGGGGATGATGCCTAAGTTTAGCTCCGGCAATCCGAGCTTGGCACCGCCTTCTGCAATCCGGATATGGCAAGCCATCGCAAGCTCCAGCCCTCCGCCGAGTGCAGCTCCATGGATAGCTGCAATGATTGGCTTTGGGAACGATTCGATCTGTTCCAAGATCTGCTGGCCTCTTTCAGAAAAAGTCTTTTTATTTGAAGCGATTGCGCGTGTAAATTCCTTTATGTCAGCTCCTGCCGAAAAAAACCTGCCCTCACCGCAAATGATGACCGCACGAACATCAGGGCTGCCTTCAATTTGATCCAGGCATTCCGATAATTCTTTCAAAAGCCCTTTAGATAAAGCATTTGCCGGCGGACGGTTGAATGTAATGGTAGCGATTCGTTGATCGACAGCTAACGTTAGGTTTTCCATTATATTCTTTCCTCCTGCTTATTCGCTTTTAGTTGAACCCGCAAATCAGCAGGTGATGTATGTCTTTTTGCGTTTGCATATCTAATACATACTATTGATCATTCATCACCTGCGTTGCGTTTGTCTCTTCAATGGTTCATTTTTGCTTTTTCTTCTTCAATTAACGCTCTTCTTAAGATTTTTCCTACTGTTGTTTTCGGCAGTTCATCGCGAAACTCGTAAATTTTGGGCACTTTGTAAGGTGCCAGGTGCGTTCTCGCATACTCATCCAGTTCTTTTTCTGTCAATGTCGCATGCTGCTTTAACACAACATAGGCTTTCACAGTTTCTCCACGGTATGGATCAGGAATCCCGGCAACGATTACTTCCCGGATAGCTTCGTGCTCATAGAACACCTCTTCGATTTCACGAGGATAAATATTATAGCCGCTCGCAATGATTATGTCTTTTTTTCGATCGACAATATAGAAGAACCCCTCTTCGTCCATATAAGCGATGTCTCCGGTGAAGAGCCAGCCATCTCGTAATACGGCTGCTGTTTCTTCGGGGTTATTCCAATATCCCTTCATCACTTGGGGGCCTTTAACAATTAATTCGCCCCGTTCGTAAGGAGGAAGCGCTCCGCCTGTTTCCTCCGAGTAAATGGCAGCATCTGTTCCCGGCCATGGGCAGCCGATGCTGCCCGGTTTGTTTTTGCCCCACATGAAATTCGTATGGGTCACTGGCGAAGCTTCTGATAAGCCGTAACCCTCGACAAGCTTTCCGCCGGTGGCCTTTTCAAATTGATTCTTGACTTCGACAGGCAGTGAGGCAGAGCCGCTGATACAGGTGTCAATAGAGGATAAATCATATTTGTTCTCATCCGGGTGGTTTAAAAGAGCGATATAGATCGTTGGTGCTCCTGGAAAAAGGCTTGGTTTCAGCTTGTGAATCGTTTTCAACGCGTCAAGGGCATCAAATTTTGGAAGCAGGATCATTTGAAATGCTTGCAAAACACTGTAATTTAATACGGTCGTCATACCATAGACGTGAAAAAATGGTACAATTCCTAAAGTCGATTCTCTCGAGCCTTTCTTTAATTTATAGAGACATGCCCCACACATTTTCGTATTGGCGACAATGTTCCGGTGAGTCAGCATAGCTCCCTTTGGAAGGCCTGTTGTCCCGCCTGTATATTGCAATACAGCGATATCATGGAGGGGGTCAATGTCAATGATCTCCGGAAGACCGTTCGTATTTTTAATGATTCTTTTGAAGAGGTGAGTTTCCTCATTTTCTTTGATCGTGACGAGACTATTTTTCTTTTGAGTAAATCTGTACAGTATATTTTTCGGGAAGGGCAAATAGTCTTTGATGCTTGTGATAATGAGATGGGATAATTTAGTTGCCTTTTTCATTTTTATGATGCGCGGATATAGTAAGTCGAGTGAAATGATCGCTGTACATTCACTGTCCTTTAATTGATATTCCAGCTCTCTTTCCGTAAATAAGGGATTCGTTGGCACGACAATGCCTCCAGAAAAGAGAATCCCGTAGTATGAAATCACGGCTTGTGGGCAGTTTGGCAGCATGAGGGCTACCCGGTCGCCTTTTTTAATGCCGATTTTTTGCAAATATGCAGCAAGCTTTAACGCTGCTTCGTGGACTTCACGAAACCTCATTTTTTTGCCGAGAAAGTAAATGGATTGATGATCGGGATAGGTGTTGGCGGTGTCTGTTAAAAAAGAGTGCAGCGGTTTGTTTTCGTATGTCAAATCATGAGGAATTTCGTCAGGATAGCTGTCTAGCCAAGGCCTTTCAATCTTCATATCATACCTCCTGTTGCGCACCTGTGTACGCTATATTTGTACAAATGAATTTTGTTTTTGATACGTCATTTTTAAATAGAGGGAAATGGACTTCCCTTAAGATACATAGGCATTTTTAGTAGATTTAAATAGAAGTGCAAATATCATAATGATGGAACTCCGATGGAAGTTAGTTGATCGCGATATAAAGCGGGGCATCACCCACTTTAATATCCGTTATTCTCGAGTCGGTCTCAATATCAATAACCGTCACATTGGCGGAATTTTGGTTTGCAACAAAAGCTCGTGTCTCGTCTGGGCTGATGACTATGTGGAATGGCAAATCACCGACCTCTATCGTTTGAACACTCGTGTTGGTCTCGATATCAATAACCGTCACATTGGAGGAATTAGCATTCACGACATATGCCCTTTTCCCGTCAGGGGTAATCGCGAAGTGAAAAGGGATACGTCCAACTTTAATCGTTTGAATAATCGCATTGGTTTCTACATTAATCACTGTCACATTATCCGAAGCAATGTTTGCAACATAGACCTTTTTCCCGTCAGGAGTAATTCTGATCTGGAACGGGATACTGCCTACCCCAATCGTTTGGATCAAGGTATTAGCATGGATATCAATTACCGAGACATTTTCTGAATTCGCATTTGCGACATAAGCCTGTTTCCCGTCGAGGGTGAATGCGATGTCGGAGGGATTTTCGCCAACTTCGATATCAGAAATCTTGGAACTCGTCTGAACATCGATCACCGAAATATTTTTCGACGGCCTTTTTAAAACATAGGCCTGTTTCCCGTCCGGCGTAACCTTGATATGGAAGGGATTATCCCCAACTTCGATATCGGTAATCTTGGTGTTCGTCCCGACATCAATCACTGAGACATTAGCGGAATCCTGATTGGCAACGTAGGCCAATTTTTCGTCCGGGGTGATCGCAATATGGCAAGGTGAATTCCCAACCTCTATCCTCTTGCTCATTATGTTGGTCAGGATATCAATCACTGAGACGCTGGCGGAATCTTTATTCGTAACATAAGCGAATCTCCAGTGTTTGGTGATCGCGATATGGTGTGGGCTATTTTCTACCTCAATAGTTTGCACAGTTTCGTTTGTTTGGAGATTAATCACCGACACATTGGCGGTTTTAGCATTCGCGATATAGGCACAGCCTACCATATTAATACACCCCCTTATGAAAATCTTGTAGTTGGTATGAAATAAAATTGCTTGTTTATTCTATTAGCAGGTGTACTTTTCGGTATAGGCAAATGAAAGTAAGTAAATGACTATTTTTAATAACAAAACATAAGTTAATATAAAAAACACCTTCGCTAAGCCCTGTGTTTCTAAGGTTTAATGAAGGTGTTTTTTCTTTATGTTCCTATCGTTAAAAACGGTGTAATGACCCATTGTTAATAGATAGTAAGACTGGAGTTCCGAAAATCTATATTCTTTTAGGGCAAAAATATCAATTTTCGCACCAAAGCTGCCCCATCTGTTTATATTATATAAAGTAAAAGTATATTGGAAAAATAAAGGATTTTAGAAAAACAAAGCCTTTGATCTTGCTGTAGTCCAGTGCAACTGATGCTATAGCTTGACACGTTAGGCTAGTGATCAATAAGTATTAAATAAATTTCATGGAAGGACTGATCAAATGTGTCGGAGCTAAATGCACAGGAAGCCTTGCTTCTACTTAAGAAAAAAGGGTCGGAACTTGAAAAGAAGCTCAACGAATCAATACAGGACGAATTAAATAATAAAGAGTTCATTGAGCTATTTAATAAGACAGGACCGATTCTTGCAAAACGTATTGAAGACATCCAGGAGTATGTAGAACTCTTATCAGCCATCTTGAATTTTCCTACCAAAAAAGATCATTACAACTTAGCAAACCTCGTTATTCAGCTAGAAGAGAAAATCGATCAAATAGAAGAATATCTTTACGCATTGAACAAATCGCTGGACGATATGAAAGTGATAAAACATGCAAAGAATGCATTCGAAAAAGAAAATCCAACATCCTATCATGCAAGCTCGAATGATAGTTCAGTAAGCTCCAGTGATTCAATCGATGCAATTGAGGACCTGGAAAAACCTTTTAATGATGATCCCGCTCCCTTAAATCAATCGTTGAACGAGATGAAACATACCCCTGATGCCTTAGACAATGAATCAGAGCAAGAAAATCTTTCAAAACCTAATGAAAATTCGAATGATGATTCGGCATTTACAAGTGATATAAAAGAGGAAAATGAAGAAGAGCAAGGAAAAACTTCAAATCCAGACCGGGCCTTAAAATCTTTAAGGGAACTTCGTAGAGAGATGAAACATACCCCTGATGCCTTAGACAATGAATCAGAGCAAGAAAATCTTTCAAAACCTAATGAAAATTCGAATGATGATCCAACATTTACAAGTGATATAAAAGAGGAAAATGAAGAGCAAGGAAAAACTTCAAATGATTGGACCATGAAATCTTTAAGGGAACTTCATAGAGAAAGGATCTTAAAGCATCTTTCGGATCTTATTAACCTTTATAAAAAGGATGAAGAATGATGTCAGAAAAAGAGAGTCAACTTCATGATGATATTCTAAAACAATTCATGCGATTCACAGATATATGGAATACTCCAGAGCCTGAAGTCGGTCCAACCTACCGCATTCCTGTCTGGAAGAAAAACAAAGCTACTCTCTGGTATTATCCTGCCAAAAAGAAAAAGTACAGCATCCCTTTATTTCTTGTATACTCTCTTGTCAATAAAGCGTTTATCCTTGATTTAGCTCCGGGAACGAGCATGATTGAAGCGTTTGTAAATGCAGGTTACGATGTATATTTACTAGATTTTGGCATTCCAGGCTATGAAGATAAGGACATTTCTCTAGACATGTATATTATGGATTACATCCAATCAGCTGTGAAACGGGCATTTCGTCATTCAGAAGCTGAAGAACTAACCGTCATTGCCTATTGTTTAGGTGGAACCCTTGCTGCAATCTATGCAGCGGTATCTGAAGAACCAATTAAGAACCTTGTTCTGAATGTTGCACCGATTGACTTTCATCAATATCCAGTCTTTGATCAATGGATTGAAGCTCTCAAAGACGGTGAGGTAGATCATAGTATCATAGATGCGATAGGAATTGTTCCCGCGAAATTCATGGAAGCGGGGATGCGTATGGTTAGCTCTCCTGTATACTTCAGTCACTATTTGTCTCTTTTGGCCCGGGCTGATAACCAAGAGTATGTCGACCACTGGCGACGCTTTAATAAATGGACAGTAGGACACGTCCCGTTTCCAGGAAAAGCTTTGAAACAATTGACTGAAAATATTGGTAAAGATAACAAACTCGTTAATGGAGGGATGGTTATTGAAGGGAAGAATGCAGATCTTTCCAATATCCATGCAAACCTCCTTGTTATTACAGCAGAAAATGATCGGCTTGTCCCGATAGAAATGAGCTCTCCAATTATGGAGCTGGTATCCAGCAAGGATAAAACGTTAGAAGTGATAACAGCAGGCCATGCTACGTTCACAGTTAAAGATGGTTTACCTCCACACTTGGATAAATGGCTTAGTAAACGGTCTAATCCGTTATATTAAATTTGTCATTATTTTAAAGGTGTATGCAAGGAGGGATGTAGAGTGTATCTTATTCAGCCGGATAGTAAAATGGAAAATCTCTTAGCAGAGGGGTTAGGCTTAGCAAGTATCGTATGTAAAAACTATGTAAAGTGTCAGGTTTCGCCTGACTTGTTTTATGATCTTGCTCAGCCAAATTATTTCGACCGTGAATCGCACCTTTATCAAGGCGATTCAATCGTTTGATTTCAATATAGACTGTAAAAGCACCATAACTAAATAGATCGTTATAAAAAATGTCAACCAGGTTTAATTGGTTGACATTTTTTATAGGTGTAAATTTATAAATCAGGAAGAAAAAAACTCAAACAAGGAACTCTTATTTTTAGCGTACCTTGTTCGAGCGTCAACTTTCTAAACAGAATCTTTTATTTTGAAAGTTCTTTCATTTGTTCCTTTAAGAGATTTCTTAATACTTTGGAATAATTTTTGTATTTTTTTTGATCATCTGATCCTTGTAATTTTTCTTTTACTTGTTCTAAATAAGCAATATTCTTCTCTAAAAAATACACTTGGGTTTTAATGAAATAACTAAGGTATTTTTTCGGAAACTTTTTCTTTTCACTCATCATAATTACTCCTCTCCTCTTTTTATCCATATTATATTTTCTCTATCTCTAAATCGTAGCGGCTTTACCCTAGTAGAGATTAAAATAGGTAAAAAACAATTTTTGAAATAGATGCTCTATTTGGACTGCGATTCATTGCTTCTTTTTATATCAATTTCAAGGAATAATTTGAATGGGTTGTGAGACCATAACATTAAATTACATTCATTTTTACATAGAGGTGTTATGATGGAAGATAAATTAAAGATTCGTTTAACAGCGGCAGAAATGGCAAGCTTGTGGACGCAGTATATGAATGATACGGCTTCCATATGTGCTTTAACGCATTTTTTAGAGAAGTTAGAAGATGAGGAAGTTCGTCCTGTTATCGAATTTGCGTTACAGGCCACTAAAACAAATATTTCGTTCTTACAGAACTTGTTTCAGAAAGAGGACTTTCCGATACCGGTTGGATTTAATGAGCAAGATGTGAATCCGACAGCTCCGAAATTATTTTCTGACTCTTTTGTATTAATGTATTTACGAAACATGTCCATTCTTGGTATGGCGGCAAGCAGCTTGGCCATTGGAGTTGTTACTCGGACAGATGTGGTCGGTTTTCATAAAAGTGTGTTAGATGCTTCCGTTCGATTGCAAGAATTATCAAAAGAGGTCATGCTTAATCAAGGAATTTATTTAAGGCCGCCGTATATTTCAGTTCCAGATAAGGTTGATTTTATTGAGAAACAGCGGTTTTTAGCAGGGTTTTTTGGCGGGAAAAGAGTGTTAACTGGGATTGAAATCACTCACCTGTTTATTAACGTTCAAACCAATTCGATTGGTAAGGCTTTGATGGTAGGCTTTGCTCAAGTCGCTCAAAAGCAGGATGTGAAACAATACTTATTAAGAGGAAAGCAAATTGCCCAAAAGCATATTGATTTATTTAGCGACGTCTTAAGAAAAGAGGATTTGCCAGCTCCGATGACCTGGGATGCTTCAGTTTCTGATTCTACGACAAAAGTATTTTCTGACAAGTTGATTATGTATCATGTCACCGCTATGATAGCTGCCGGAATCGGTAATTATGGGACAGCAATGGCCGCGAGCCCGCGAAGAGATATCGCCATGAATTATGCATCAATCATCCCAGAAATTTCATTGTATGCAGAAGACGGGGCAAATATTATGATAAAGCATGGATGGCTGGAAGAGCCTCCGCAGGCAGATGATCGTAATCAGTTAGTAAAGGGTTAAATCATGTGGGTGCACACGAAAAATTACTATGGAGCATTGCGTTACCCGGATTTGGACAGATTTTAAACAGGAAATTAATCAAAGGAATTTTATTTATTTCCTTGGAATTTCTCGTTAACATCCAGGCCAACTTCAATGAAACGATTCGCTTAAGCTTTACAGGAGAGATATTTCAAGCAATTGAACAAGCGAATTATAATTGGCTGATGTTTTACCCGTGTCTATATTTTTTCGCGATGTGGGATGCCTATAAGGATGCAGGCGGCACTAAGACTCCGTATTCTTTCTTGCCTTTTGTTTTTGCGGCATACTTCGTAACTATAGGAGTAATTTATTCTTCTTCCTTTACGGTTTTTGGCACCTTATTAGGTCCAATATGGCTCCCCATGATATTTGTTATTCCCGGTGTGATCCTAGGGCTTTTTATTCAAAAGGTGATTTTAAATAAGATGCATTGGAAAGATAAAGAAGTCGAGTAAGAGATGATCTTATTCGACTTTTTTTGTTGGGAAAAACTCGAGTTGATCTAAGTTAGTTTACTGTAGGACAAAAAGGGAATTGATATGCGAAAACACTTAAAGCAAGAAATTGAAGTCGATCAGTATAGCTGCTTTTTCGATTAACAGCTTATATGAGTATTAGAAAGGAGACTAATCATGTTATTGATCAGCTTTTTCCTCGCGCTTGGATTTGTCGCCTTTCATCTTTTTTCCAAACATATTAGCTCTTTACCTACGATTCCCAGAAGCTATGCTCTTTCCTTATCAGGAGGAATTTCGGTAGGTTATGTTTTTTCTGAAACTCTTCCCAATCTAAATGATCATCAGGAGAATATTGATAGAGCGACTCCATTTGGATTAGTAGAAAACGATGCTTATCTTATAGCGATGATCGGGCTGTTATTTTTTGGAGGGCTGGAATGGTATGTAAAAAGATCAAGGATTCAACACCATGAATTGAATGGAAAAGAAGTTTCGCATCGGGTATTTTGGATTCATATGAGCTCATTTTTTATTTTTAATACGTTAATTGGTTATTTATTGCTCCAAGGAAAGAATGGAGGGATAACTGAAAAACTTTTCTTTTTTGCAGCATTATCTGTGCATATTATGTCCAATGATATCAGTCTCCGCCGTTCTCATAAAGAAGCCTATGACAAACTGGGAAGATGGCTGCTTTCGGCAGGTTTTCTTCTCGGATGGATCATCAGCGTCTTTGTTAAGATTTCAGATTCTGCCATCTCTGCAGTATTTGCATTGCTTTCGGGGGGCATGATCATGAACGCCATAAAACAGGAATTTTCCGAAGAAGGGGAAACGAGCTTCCTGGCGTTCGCAGCTGGAAGCATTGGATATTCAGCGGTGTGGCTGATTGTCAGCAGGATTTCTTAATAGTTGTATTTATGAAAAACTCCGTTCGATGGCTGGTTTCATCCGCCATTAAATGGAGTTTTTTATTGCTTAACGTATGAAGACTGGATTTGTTCTGCACCAGTAGCTGGTCGAATCTTTTGGAAAACGGGCAGAAAAAAAGCAGAGGTGGTCGCAATAAATTCCAAAGCGGTCGCAAAAACTCCATCCCCGGCAGAAATCCCCTGAAGAAGCGTTTTCTATTTTTTATTTTGGGAAATCAAATCTCATTAGGGTTTTCATATCAAATGCATTAAAAAATGGAAAACAGGGATACTATCTTTGAATGAAGCACCCGAACATATTTCTCTATTAGCTTGGAGTGTTACAGGACTATGAATAGTATGTGGAACCGCTTATTAAAAAAACAAAAAGAGAAAACGATGTATTATGAAGAATCGGAATTACCCACTAAAGACGTAAAAATCAGCCAGAGTTTAGATGAAAATATAAAAAATATTAAAGAGGTTTTAGGAGACAGCGGTGACTTAATCATTCGCCAATTTAAAATGGGGAAACCTACCCAGCACAAAGTGGCTGCTATTCATATCAACGGGTTGGCCGATAAAGAACTGATCAGTGTTTCGATCATTGAAAGACTAATGGAGAACGTGAAAAATACTGATAATGTCGATCCCGAGACCCCGAAAGAACTTTTTGCCTACATTAAAGAAAATATTATAACAGTAGCAACGATAGAGGATATTACAGAATGGAAAAAGCTACTCTCTTCACTTATATCAGGGCAAACCATGATTCTTGCTGATGGCGTGAATAAAGCCATTGGCTGCTCTGTGCAAGGCGGGGAGTTACGGTCCATTGCTGAACCTTTGACAGAACCTTCAGTCAGGGGGCCGAAGGAAAGCTTTGTTGAGGCTCTTATTACGAATACATCCATGGTTCGCCGCAGGATTAAAAGCCCAAATCTATGGGTAGAAACGATGAAGCTGGGGAAGGTTACACAAACGGATGTGGCTTTATTGTACGTAAATGGATTAGTCAACGAAAAGCTTCTTGCCGAAGTCAGAGAGCGGCTAGGTAAAATAGAAGCCGATGAAATTATGGGGACAAACACAATTGAAGAATGGATTGGGGATAACATATGGACTCCTTGGCCTACGTTTCTTGTGACGGAACGTCCGGATGTTGTGGCGGGAAATTTGATGGAAGGGCGTGTCGCTATTTTTGTTGACGGGACGCCAATGCCGTTAGTTTTGCCTGCGACCTGGAATCAATTTTTTCAAACGGCTGAGGATTATTATTTAAATTGGACCGTTGCCAGTTTTTTGCGGCTTCTTCGAATTATTGCATTTTTATTTACTCTTTTAGGACCGTCTTTGTTTATTGCCTTTATTGCGTATCACCCGGAAATGATTCCAACCCCTTTGTTGATCAGTCTGCAAGCTCAGCGTCAAGGTGTTCCTTTTCCAGTTTTTATCGAGGCGCTGTTAATGGAATTTACCTTCGAGGTGCTGCGGGAGGCGGGAGTGCGGATGCCGCGGCCTGTAGGACAGGCGGTTTCTATCGTTGGAGCATTAGTATTGGGAGACGCCGCAGTTGCAGCGGGAATTGTTTCAAGTGCCATGGTCATTGTCGTGGCAGGGACTGCCATAGCCAGTTTTACCGTCCCCCATTATACAATGATGGATGCGACGCGTTTACTGCGGTTTGGAATGATGACATTGGCTGCTTCATTCGGGCTTTACGGAATTGGACTTGGAGTCATAGTATTAGTCGCGCACACGTGCAGCCTGCGCTCGTTCGGAATTCCCTATTTGGCACCCTTTGCTCCTTTGATTATTTCGGATTGGAAAGATTCGCTCCTCCGTTTCCCGAAGCCGCTTTTATCTAATCGACCTCGCCTAGTTAGCCAAAAGAAAATTATGAGGGCAGGCGATACACAAGATTTGCGGCCGACTCCGAGAAAAAATCATACACTTGATCAAGAACCAAAGAGGGATTCCAATGAATCGTAATCCATTCATCATATTAGTAGCATTTCTTTCGATTTTCTTGTTGTCAGGCTGCTGGGATCGCAACGAATTACAAGAACTGGATGTTGTGGGTGCACTTGGGATTGACCTTAACGAAGATACTGAAAACAAATATCGAGTGACAGTCCAAATTATTAATGAGCAAAAAATCTCTACTACACAAGGGCAGGGAGGGGGATCTGAAGCAGCCCCCGTTACGACCTTCTCGGCGTCAGGGAGCACTATTCACGAGGCTTTTCAAAAAATTTCGCCACAGTCCTCCCAGAAGCTTTTTTTTCCTCATGTCCAATTAATGGTGATTGGCGAGGAGCTGGCGAGAGAAGAAGGCATTCAAGATTTGTTTGATTGGATTGAACGCGATTCCCAGTTTCGAACGCTTTTTCCGATTTTAATCGCGAGAGATCATAAAGCAGAGGAGCTTCTCCAAATTACGACCTCATTAGAGTCTGTTCCTGCTGTTGGGATTGCTGATAGTCTGAAAAACAGCAGAAAGGGTACCAGCACCCAAGCGAATCAAGTCATTCAACAATTAAGCGAAAAAGGGGTAAGCTTGACTGGGCTTCAGATGACTGGAAACGCGGAAAATGGAAACAGCGTAAAAAATGTGCAGCAGATTTCTCCTGAGACTAAGGTGGAAATCAAAGGGATTGCCGTTTTTAAACAGGGGAAACTGACAAAGTGGCTGGATGGCTCCTTAGAGCGCGGAGCGATGTGGATAAATAAAGAAGTGAGCGAAACGAACATCAACCTTCCTTGTAAGAAGGAAGAAAAAGACGTTGCCGTAGATTTGAACCGTTACATTTTGAAAATTAAGGCGAAAATAAAAAATGGGAAACCGGTCATTGATATCAAGGCTCGGGCTGAAGGGGAAATTTCCGAAGTCCAATGTCCGATCGATCTCTCGAAGCATGAGTCCATTGAAAAACTTGAAAACGAGATGGCAAAGAAAATGAAAGCGGAAATGGTAATGGCAGTAGAAGCAGCCAAAGAGGCACGAAGCGACTTTTTTCACTTTGGCGAATATGTGAACCGTGAAGATCCAAAATTGTATAAAAAGATCGAAAAAACGTGGGATGAAGAAATATTTCCTGAAACGGATATTAACGTAGACGTGCAAGCATTTATTCGGAGAACAGGCTTGCGGACAAAGTCATATATTAAATAGGCGAATATCTTGTCATACCTAGTTGCAAAGGGGCTTCACAGACGATGGAAAAAGCTAAATTAAGTGCCATTCAACTTTTTTCGATAATGTTATTTTTTGAGCTTGGAAGCGCTTTGGTCGTGAGCCTTGCCAGTGGTGCGAAAAAAGATGCTTGGTTTGCAATTTTTTTAGGAATGTGCGGGGGGATCGTCTTATTTTTCATATACTACTTTTTGTATCGCCAATATCCTAATCTGTCGTTCACCGGGTACGCCAGAAAAATTGCTGGCAAATATCTTGGTTGGATGATCGGCTTGATATATGTCATCTACTTTTTGTATGCTGCAGCCAGAAATCTGCGTGATTTTGGGGATCTGCTGCGTGCTTCAACTTTAACCAACACACCAGTGCTGGCGATTATCGTGTTATTCCTTCTTGTCCTCTGTTATGTATTGTTTCTAGGGATAGAAACAATAGGGAGGACCGCGGAAGTGTTTATTGTGATCCTGATCTTTTTTGGGGTTACTGCCAGTTTTCTCGTATTTTTTTCAGGCTATGTCGATTTCCATAACCTGCAACCTTTTCTTGAAAACGGATGGGAGCCCATTTTAAAAACAGTTCCGTCGATTGCCTTTTTCCCTTTCGGAGAATTTTTCGTCTTTACGATGCTGCTTCCGTATTTAAATCAGCCTGAATTAGCAAAAAAAGTTTGGCTGTCCGCTTTATTTACGAGCGGAATTATATTAATGTTTATAACCAGTTTAAACATTGCTGTTCTCGGTTTGGGAGAAATGGAAGTCGCTACGTTTCCGTTGCTGTCGACGATCGGAAGAGTGAACCTTTTCGATTTTATCCAACGGCTTGATGCTGTTGTTGTTCTTTCCTTCCTCTTAACCATGTTTTACAAAATCTCCATCTTTTTTTATAGTGCGATCATCGGAATGGTTGATTTGTTTAAGTTAAAAAAGCATCAAATACTTTTGCCGTCAGGATTAATCCTTATTATTTTAACTATGGTTATTTCTTCGGATTTTTCGGAGCATATTGAAGAAGGGCAAAAGGTTGTACCGTATTCTCTTTTCTTGTTTATTCACATATTAATCCCTTTGTCTTTGCTGCTAGTTGCGACGGTTCGCAACCGTTTTAAGAAAGCAAATTAGAACTATTTACACCTAAATAAGCAAAGAGAGGCTGCTTGCTCATTGGAAAAGGCCAAAATTAATGTCATTCAACTATTTGCTTTGATGTTCATTTTTGAACTCAGGACTACACTGGTTGTAAGTTACGGGGTAACTGCCGGCAAAGAAGCTTGGCTTGCGACTCTTTTCGGATTGTGCGGAGGGATTGTTTTATTTTTTATTCACTATTATGTCATGAGGCACTATCCAAATCTGTATTTGACCGGATACGCAAGAAAAATATTCGGTAATTACATAGGCTGGGCGATAGGTCTTATATATATTATTTACTTTTTGTACATAGCAGCTCGAAATCTAAGAGAATTCGGTGACTTGCTGATTTCTTCCACTATGCCAAATACACCGGCATTGGGCTGTCAATATTTTAATGATTCTTGCCGTTTGCTACGTCCTTTATCTTGGTATTGAAGTAGTTGCGAGATCAGCAGAGGTTTTTATTATCATCCTGCTTCTTCTTGGAGTTGCAGGGAATTTTTTAGTTCTTTTTTCGGGGTATGTTGATTTTCATCAGCTGCAGCCGTTTCTTGAAGATGGATGGAAGCCTGTCTTTACGACTGCCTTTCCGAGGCTTCTCTCTTTCCCTTTTGGAGAAATGATTGTTTTTACGATGCTGTACCCTTATTTAAATCGGCCTGAAGCGGTGAAAAAAGTTTGGCTGTCCGCCATCATTTCAAGGCGGGCTTATTTTAAGCTATACTACCGCTTTGAATATTGCTGTACTTGGTGTAAAAAATGTGGAGAGATCTACGTTTCCTTTGCTATCAACAATTGGAATGGTCAATTGGTTCGATTTTATCCAACGGCTCGATGTCATTGTAGTTTTCACCTTACTGCTTACCGTGTTTTTTAAAGCAATCATCTATTTTTATTGTGCTGCTATCGGGATGGCCAATTTGTTTAAGTTAAACTTTAGGCTTGTGGTTTTTCCAACAGGAGTGATATTACTTGTATTATCAATGGTAATTGCTTCAAATTTTGTGGAGCATTCTGAAGAAGCCCGGTACTTCATACCATATTACCTGCACAGTACTTTTCTCATCAGCCTTCCGCTGTTAATGCTTTTGGTTGTGTTGGTTCGCAGCCGTTTGATGAATAAAACTAACTAGATCCCTTTTGTTTGTTCGCTTTGTTTTTGATCATGAAATAGATTTGCTGCCCGACTGTTAGCAGTAGAAAGAAAAGCAACATGACTAATTCTCCGGTTTCAATAACCCAAAAGGGGTTGAATAAATGATATAAAATATGAGAGGGATCAAAGCCCATAAGTAAGTCGATTCCTGCTATAAGTGATAGGCATAAGAAAAGAATGAGAATAAATATTCCTAATATCTTCATGGTTTCCTCCTAGGTTTTTACTCTATACCTATATCATGAGCAGGCTTCGTCCAGTATATTCGTTGTTTCAAAATGAAGAAGACGAATTCCGATTGATTAGGAATTCGCCGTAACGACGTATGTAAGCTTATAACGTATATTTATATCTTTTTAGAAACACAATGCACATGCTTCCGACGATAATAAGCAGAATTAAAAACCAAGGAATAATTTTTGCCGGATGAGCACTGAAGCCATAGATGAAAGCTAATGCTCCGACACTCACGATTCTTCCCACACTAAGTGCCATTTCCCGGGCAACTACCATTTCGATCCTCAGCCTGCCTTGTTGGTCAAACTTTGAAACCGAGTTTAATGATAACGTATCAAAAGGAACAGTGAACATTGGAATACAAATGGCAGAGACAAGCCCGTATACGATTAGTGAGAAAAGGTTGACATCGAATGACAACACGACAAATGACAGACTTAACAGCACATTTCCCAAAATAATCAGCGGCCATTTTTGTTTTTCATTGCTGAATTTGCCGATCATATAATAAGTAACAATGGACAAGGCCGTGGTCATAAAAGCAAAATTGCCAAGTACTCTCTCACTGCCCGTGACGATAAATACCCAAAGAGAAATCACAAAAGAAATGACGCCGTCCCGAAATGCAAGGCATGTAAAGGAGTAAGCAAGATATCGCCATTCCTTGTCGATATGAATCTTTACCACGGATTTCCACTGAAAACAGCTTTTTTCCCCGAAATTCGGCAGAAAAAAAGCAAGTGCTATCGCAATGGCAAAGAAAAAAAGAGAGAAACTGAAAATGATTTGATAGCCGATTAAGCTGGGCAGAAACTCAACGATCCATCCGCCGAGCAATGGGCCGATCATTTGGGTCAAAGACGTACAAATTCCGTTAACAGAATTAAACCATTTGCGGTTTTGTTTTGTTGTATAATCGACTGTCAATGTGTTTACCGACAACCAGAAAAATCCTGAACCGATACCAAACAGCGTCGCCAATTCAATTACGTGGTTGACGGATTCCGTTCCGAGATGAAGTACACGAAAGTAAAAAACAAGCTGAAAAATACTGCCGATAATCAGAGAAAATTTCCGTTCGATTTTTTTACTGATCATTCCTGAGACAACAAAAGCAGGTGCCCATATGAGATAGGAAAAAAAATTAAATAAAACGACTTCGAATATGGTAAGGGAAATTTTATACAAATATACATTCACAAAAATAGTTGATAAACTACTGGCAATTCCGCTTAAGCATAAAATGACAAGAAAATTTTTTGTGTATGCAGGGAACACAGTTGTGTTTGGCTGTTCACGCGATACTTTTGCCAAAGGATCAGATGGTTTCTCGTGGAAAATAAATCGGATTGCTTAAAGCGGCCATTCCTTTCTTGCCGAATGCAGGAAACGTTCTCCACACTTCAATCCGGTAAAAGAACCTTTCTTTTACGTGCTGCCATAAGTAGTGAAAGGTTGATTGCCCGGATTCAACCACAAGTGTATACTCAATTTCCCTATTCGAAATAATTTTAATCTCGTCACCTTTTTCAAGTCCGGATATGCTTACGGATACTTCTTGCTCCGGCTTGCAAAGATCGCCTGCTATCGCTTGATCAGCTCTCAGCTCAATAGCGGGGCCATCAGGTGAATAAGACAACGTGACGTTCCCTGCTTGAATCGCTGACAGAATTCCTGCTACTGATTTTTCTGCATAAATACGGGTCGTTGGATAGCCTTGCCGGACATACGGATCCGGACGGTGAGTATCACTTCCTCCGACTGCTGGTATCCTCATTCCTCTTACAAGCTGTTCATGCCACCACTGAACTGCCTTTTCGTTGCATTCCCGCCATGGACCGTTCCACACTTCTACCGCATCAAATTCCAAATCGAAGCCGTAATTCCAAGGACAGCCGTCGTCAAAAGGGTGGTTGATCGATATAAGTGCCCCCTTTTCTTTCGCTTCTTGTAGCTTGCTCTTCATCTCATTCGTTGTTTGGGCACGGAAATCGAGAACAGGTTCCTTAACACCGAATAAATTGCAATGTCCTTCGTAGGTTGTCAGCTCCATGCCTGGAATACTAAGAATGTCACCGAAACTTTCATACTCTGCATTTTGGCTTGTCACATTGTGGTCCATGGCGCCAATAATATCTAACCCGTGCTGGGCGGCGATTTGAACATTTTCCCTGACCAGATAAGATCCGTCGCTGTGGATCGTATGCAGGTGTAGATCACCTTTCAGCCAAGATTTCTGCAATAAAGGTTTTTCTTCGGAAATAATCGTCAGCTTAACAATGCAGCCTTCTTTGGCGATTCTGTAGGCACCTAACAGAATCGCCCATTCTCCAGCTTTCAAGTCCCCTGGTGTATAGCCCGGGGTTGCCTGATCAATCCCGATATAAAACTCGCTTCGAGCGCCGCCGCTCCAACCTCTGACTCGGCTTTGGTCTCTCACTCCCAAATCGACGACGCAGGGATCTGATCCTTGACTGATAACTTCATATTTTACCATTAGCCGGGACAAATCGTTTTCTATCGCAAAAGGGATTTCGATATAGTTTCTTTCTTCGCTTTTTGTGATCAATCGAGTTAGTGTAAGCAGCTGTTCCAACGATTCTCCTCCTGTTCATTATTCTTTTGTGGATCCTAATGAAATTCCTTTAACAAAATATTTTTGGACGAACGGATAAATCACCAGCAACGGAATCAAAGCAATCATGATTCCTGCCATCCGTACATTCGGTGTGAAAAATGTGCTTGTAGATGTTGAATCCGATCCAATGACCAGCGCCTGCAAAGCAATTTGCAGTGTATATTTGTCGGGATCATTAATATAAAGGAGAGCAGAGGTAAAGTGATTCCATCTGCTTACAAATTCAAACAGCAGTACGGTCATCAATCCGGGTTTGGCAATCGGCAAATAAAGCTTCCAGAAGATAAAAAAATCTCCTGCACCATCGATGCGCGCTGATTCTGCGATGCTGTCCGGGACAGATAAAAAGAAATTGCGCATCAATAAAATAGAAAAACCTGATACCAATCCTGATAAAACAAGCGAGGAAAGGGTGTTTAGCAGGCCGAGATCTTTATTGACGATATACAATGGAATCATGATTGTTTCAGAAGGCACAACCATCGTCAGCATAATGAAAGTAACCATAAATTTTTTTCCAGGCAGTCCTTTTTGAATTAGCATGTAACCAGCCATTGAAGCCAAAAACACGTGGATGATTGTGCCTGCTACAGTAACAATTGAATTGTTGACAAACGGAAGCCACAGTTCCATTTTTGTCCACACGGTTTGATAGCCTTCAAGACTCCATTCCGACGGCCAAAGCTTTAAACCAGTTTGCATGGAAGCGACATTGGAACTAAAGGAAACGACAAAGCTGTTCAAAATCGGTAAAATCATAGTGATAACTAATACATTAAGAAATAAGTAAATTCCCCAACGGACAAGAACCGATCCCTGTTGTTCTCCTATTTTTCGCTGATTCATGGTTTCACTCCAAATCGTATTTCGTAACTTTTCTGGTAATAAACACTAAAACAAGGGTTGCGGCAATCACCAGAAAGGAAGCGGCAGAGGCGACGCCCATATTAAAGTTTAAAATCCCTTTTTCATACACATACGTCATCAATACGTCAACCTGGCCGGCAATCGCTGGATTTCTCATGACAAAAATTTGGTCAAAAATCCGCAATACCCCCATTAAATTCAATAAAAAAACGATCTTCATCGTCGGGATCAGCTGCGGCAGGGTGATATGCCGAATTTCCTGCATCCGGTTTGCTCCGTCTATTCGAGCGGCTTCATACAGTGTCGGGTTGATCGCAGTAATGGCTGCTAAATAAATAATGCAGTTATAACCCATATCCTTCCATACAGCGGAGAGTATGATGATGGGCCTTGCATAATCTTTGTTTGTCAGAAAGGTGATTTCTTCCTTTCCGAGTAACGTAAGGATTGAATTGACAAGTCCTCCGTCGGGCGACAATATAAAAATCCATATCCCTCCGACAACAACCCATGAAAACAAGTGCGGGATGTAAATGACCGTTTGGATAAATCGTTTGAAAACGATATGCAATACTTCGTTCAGAGCGAGCGCTGTAATGATAGGCGCAACAAATCCCAACAATAAAATGCCGCCGCCAATCCAAAGAGTGTTCGTAAGAGATTGCCAAAAAGCGGGATCATTCAAAACGGTATTGTAGTTAGCAAGCCCGACAAACGGCCGGTCGCCGATCAGCCGGAATTTTTGCAGGCTCATCATAAATCCGCTGATTAATGGATAGAAATTAAAAATACAAAAATAAAGCAATATTGGCACAAACATTAAATATAAGCTGAAATGCTTCTGTATCAGTTTCAAGGCTTACGTCTCCCTGTGCATAAAATAACAGGAGAAGAGGAAGCATATTCTTTCTCTCTCCTGTTCCTTATTTTGGTTATTGATCAATTAAGCCGGCGGAAAGCAATTCATCATGCATCGTTTTCACTGCATCGCCAGCCGGCATGTCGCCTGTAATCGCACTGAATGCATACTTTGTTACAATTTTCTCTGCTTCCGGCCAGTCTCCTGTAGAGATTTCTAATGTCGAGTTATTGCTCATTACGACTTCTCTCGCTTCTTCCATTCCCGGCAGCAGGCCGATTGGATTTTTAAAGTGACTGTTGTTTGGGGTAACAACACCATGATCCATCCCGTGTTCTTCTCCCTTATCTGTTAATTTATATTTGTCGTTTTCTACGGTATAATCGTGGCCTTCAATACCCAGTGTGCTTAACAGGTTGCCTTCTTCAGAATGCCAGAATTCAAGAAATTTCATCGCGCCTTCGACGTTTTGGGCATTGGCAGGAATGGCGAAAAGGCTTGGATCCCCGCGTCTCAGCATAAATCCTTCAGGACCTTCTGCACCTGTTATACCCTTCGCTTCAAAGGAAGTGTCTGGTTTTTCTTTTTTAGCCATATTGTTAAACAAACCGACCCATGCGTCCCAATACGTAACGACACCGACACGGTCCGTTAAAAATAGTTCCCGCATTTTTGACGTATCGTTCGTCACAAAATTAGGATCCAAGATACCTTCTTTATACAGCTTGTTCAGCCATTCAAATACTGGTACAGCCGCTTCTGTAGAATAAGGAATCGTCCGTTTTCCGTCTTTGTCGATGACATATTTGTATTTGACGCCTGTTGCACTGAAGAATGGCTGCAGGTCATACAAGCCGGCAGTTGATAAACCATATGTGTCATCTTTTCCGTTTCCATCCGGATCTTGTTTGGTAAATGCTTGTAAAACCGTATAATACTCATCCAATGTCTTCGGCTGTTCTAGTTTTAGCTTCTTCAGCCAGTCCTGGCGGATAATCGGCATTGTTCCGCCTTCCAGCTTGTTAAATACTCCGTATACAGCACCATCATCATATGTAATCTGATTCCACTCTTCATCAGGGATGACAGCCTTATCTGACAGTATCTTTGAACCATCGATTTGTTCATTTATCTGTTTTAAAGCTCCTTGGTCGACGAGCACATCCATCAAATTTTTAGTTAAATAAATAAGATCATATTGTTCTCCTGAAGAAATAGATGTTAACAGTTTTTGATCATAATCGGATGGGGGTTTCACCATTTCGACTTCCAATCCTGTCTTTTTTTCAATTTCTTCGACAAATAGTTTTTGCTCGGCATCATCCTTGCCGCCGACAACCGTGGTCAGCATTCTTACCTTTTTGTTTTCAGAGCCTTCGGCACCCGTCTCATTGTTCGCTTCATTCGAACAAGCGCTAAGCAAAAGGGCAATTAAGGCCAGGATGACTATTGATTTAGGGTACAAAAACGGTTTTTTTTTCGGATAACATTAAGTTTCCTCCTCGATTTTTAAAAGTGCTGCCGGTTTTTCACACGATCCCTGTTCGACAAATGTGGCGGGTACAATCATCCGTTTTACGACTCTATCCTTTGCTCCTAACAGATCGAGCAAAGCTCTTGCCGCTTCTTTTCCTAGTAATTCTGAATGTAAATTGACAAAGCTTAGAGAAGGTGTAAAGTGATCAAGGTAAGCAACGTCATTGCTAAAAGAAATAACAGATAAATCTTTAGGAATAGTGATCCCTGAATCTCTTGCCGCTTGATAAACGCCCAATGCCATTTGATCTGAGTCGGTAATGACAGCGGTCAAGGGTTCATGTGATTGAAACATATCCATCATAGTTTCATAAGCAAATTCTTGAGAAGAAAGATTTTTTATTTTGTATTTAACCATGCCCTGGCGAAAAGTGAGCGCATGGTCTTCCAGCGCTTTTTTGTAGCCTTTTTCTCTTTCTTTACTGACGGTCCGTTCTTTGCCTGAGTTTACAAACAAAATGTCTTTATGCCCTAATTCGAGAAGATGACAGGTGATTTGAAAGGCGATCTGTTGATTATCGTTGTCTACATATGAAATCGCTGTTTCGAAATTATCCGCAGGCTTGCCGATGAGCACAAAGGGGATCTCTTGTTTTAAGCGTTCATGGATACGCAAATCACTTTCTGAAGGATCTAAAATAATTTCTCCGTCTATCGGATCGGCAGCCGCAAACTCTTGCTTTTCGGCTGTTTCGTCAAGCAGCTTGTTGACCAATAGGCGATATCCATGCTCGGTGCATTCGTTCAAAACCCCATTTAATAAAGAAAGGTGAAAGGGGCTGAATTTGTTGCTGCCTCGTACCATACTCAGACTGATAATTTTTGTTTCCTGTACGGCTAAGCTGCGTGCCAAATAATTTGCTCTGTAGTTCAGTTCTCTTGCCGCTTTTAAAACCCGTTCACGCACATCATTGCTGATTGGTCTTTTCCCACTGAAAACATTGGACACAGTTCCTTTTGAAACGCCTGCGCGTTCTGCTACATCTTTGATTGTTGCCATGGACTGACCTCCTCGATCTAAATATTAAACCGGTTTTATTAACTGAAAATGAAATTTATGAAAATTTTTATGCATCTATTGTTTTCCTAACGTTAAAACCTTATGAAATTAACAAATTTCATAATAAATTTATAATATTTTTCTTAAACCGGTTTTATAAAAAGTGCCATTATTGGATGTTAGTAAGTGAAAAACAGAAGATGAATCTTCTAATAAAAGAGGAATGAGACCGTTTGTTAAGGGAATGTAAAAACAAACTGGCGAGCACCGCCTTATAATCAGTCCGCCCGTGTATGGTAAAATGAGATGACAATATCACTACATAAAAAGAGGTTTCTATGAGATTTTTGAAAACATTAACCCGGTGGATATATGATCGGCCGCTAGAGGAAGGCACGATTGTAGCAAATACGTATCAAATCAAAAAATTGATCGGAATGGGCAGCTACGGCATCGCTTATCTTTCTTTTGATCTGCCTGAAAATAGACTGTGCGTCATCAAACAGCTTCGACCAAGCAAAGCCCTTTTCAAAAGGGAGCGAAAGCGGTTTGCTACGGAAGTCGAATTGATGAAACGGCTGCGTCACCCGCTAATGCCGCGTTATCTTGGCGATTTTCCCTTTAAGGGGCATTCTTTCTATGCGATGACGTATATCGAAGGTGAAAACCTGGAGGAGCTGCTGTTTTCTAAAAAGGAACGATTTAACGAAAAAGAGGCGCTTATGCTTGTTCGTGACATCGCGGAAATTGTTAATTACCTTCACAGCCAGCACATTTTTCACAGCGATTTGCGGATTCCCAACATTGTAGTAACGAAGGATCAGGTATACCTGATTGATTTTGGTCTGGCGATTCACCAGTCAAACAATGCCCAGACAGAAGATGACTTAAAGCTCAGGCAGGATGACTACTACGATCTGGGTGATCTGCTTCTGTTTTTGCTTTATTCAGATTACACACAAAAAAGTAAAAAAGCCCTTCCTTGGACAGAAGAGCTTGTCTTGCGAGTGGAAACAAAAGTGTTGTTAAAGCGGCTGCTCGGAATTGAAGAACAGTTTGTTAATGGACAACAGGTCCAGCAAGCCATTCATCGGGCGATAAGGCAGCAAAAGTGAGGGTGGAAATCAGCTGCTGCTATGGCCTCTGTGCTTGTAGCGCTTGCTGCCGCCGTATGGATTATACTTTCTGTTGTATCCGGAACTGCTCCGGGAGCGATAGTGCCTGCGGCTGCTGTCACTATAGTGTCGCCTTCTTCTTCGGTCGCTGCCGCTTCCTGAAAATTGCTTTATGGTTTTAAAAAGCTTTTTAAACATCGATTGCACCCCCAATCGTTATGTCCTAACTGTAACACAAAAGAAATTACCTTCGCATCTCCTACTGCTTCTCCATCCCGTTTTTTCTCCCATAGGTAATAATTACTAGTTATAAATCGATCTTATTTCATATATAATAGTGATACAGAACATTTGTTCCCTTTTGGAGGTGACTTTATTGAAGGAAAAAGTCATTTTTTTAGTGGATATGCAATCCTTTTATGCCTCTGTTGAAAAAGCAGAGCACCCCCATTTAAAAAAGCATCCTGTGATTGTATCGGGGGATCCGGAAAGGAGAAGCGGAGTCGTACTCGCAGCTTGTCCGATTGCCAAAAAGAAAGGGGTAGAAAATGCCTCCAGGCTTTGGGAAGCTGTGCAAAAATGTCCTGAAGCCATTGTGTTAAGGCCCCGAATGCAGCGGTATATTGATGTGTCCTTGCAGATTACAGAGATTCTTGAGCAATATACAGATCTTGTCGAGCCGTATTCGATTGATGAACAGTTTATGGATGTGACAGGAAGCTTGAAGCTCTTCGGACAACCGGAAGAAATCGCAAGGAATGTCCAGGATCGAATTATGAGGGAAATCGGCGTATATGCCCGAGTCGGGATCGGAGAAAATAAAGTGCTGGCGAAGATCGCGTGTGACAATTTCGCGAAAAAAAACGAAAATGGCATTTTTCGATTGCATGATCAAAACCTGCAGACCCACATGTGGCCTCTGCCTGTAGGAAAAATGTTCGGTGTGGGAGGAAGGATGAGGAATCATCTCAACCGGATGGGAATCAGCACAATCGGAAACCTTGCCCATTTTCCGCTGGAGCTTTTAAAGAAAAGATGGGGTATCGTCGGCCATGTGCTTTGGATGACGGCAAACGGCATTGACTATTCGCCTGTTACGAAAACGTCATTAAACGGACAAAAAGCAATCGGGCACGGAATGACCCTGCCAAAGGATTACGTGGACTTTGAGAAGGAAATTAAAGTGATACTCCTTGAACTAAGCGAAGAAGTGTGCAAAAGAAGCCGGCATGTTGGAGTCACGGGACAGACTGTAACCGTCAGCTGCCGCGGCGCCGACTTTGATTTCCCGACCGGTTTTCATCGCCAAATGAAGCTGCCGGAGCCTACAAATCATACGGCAGATGTGTTTCGAGCCGTCTCCGAGCTCTTTTTAAAATTTTGGGACCGGCAGCCCGTGCGGCGGCTGGGGGTCAGTCTTACCCAGCTTTCAACGGATAGCATGCTGCAGCTTAATTTGTTTGATGATTTGCTGAAAAAGAGAAGCCTCGGTTATGTGATGGATGAGATAAAAACCCGATTTGGCGAGACAGCTGTCATCAGAGCGGTTTCAAAAACAGCTGCGGGGCAAGCCCATGAACGCGCCGCTAAAATAGGAGGGCATTATAAATGAGCGAGCATTTAAGAAGAGGCAATATGCTTTGGGAGGGAAGCCGAATGTTTTTGCCGGAGCATAAAGAAGCGCTTTTGCAACGAAAACAAATGCAAAAGAAAAAGATCCGGCCGGCTCTCGATTTCGATCAGCTCGAGGAAATGGATCGCATCCTTCATGAGGCGATGGAGTTTGCCAAGCCGATTCAAGTCACTTATTTTCAGGAAGGAGATCTGCACATATGCGAGGGAAGAATTTGCCGGCTTGAAATGCTATCGAAAAAATTATGGATCACAGATGCTTCAAGTGATATCCAGCCGCCCATTCATCTTGAGAATGTGACAGACCTTAAGATTCTTTAAACAAATTCCCGCAAAAAAAGAAGGGGCTGCAATCAGCGGCCCCTTTTTGGCTTTCTACCCGGAATTTGAATCCGTTCGATATCACCGAGAACATAAATATAGAAAAACAAACCTACTAATAAGACGATTCCTGCGACGATGAAACTCATCGTAAAGGAACCTGTAGCATCCAAAAGATAGCCAGTTAAAGCAACGGCAATAATTCCGCCGAACAAATTATTTGCCAGATTAACCATTGAGCTGAGAAGTGAAACAGATCCTGCAGGAGCGATTTCTGCTGCGATAGACCAGCCGATTGGCGCGGTAGCAGAGATTCCTGCCAATCCGATAGAGATGCAGATAATTGCAATCGCGACTTGATCGGTTAGAATCGCTCCCAAAAAAACAAATCCTAAGCACATGCCGATGATGATAATGGTATGGTACACTTTTGTCGCTTGATACCCTTTTTTTAATAGGGAATCAACGAGCCATCCGCCGACCGCAATCCCGGAAATCGTCGAAATCAACCAAGGAACTGCAGTAAGCAATCCTGACGACATAATATCCATGCCGAAACGATCCTTAAAAAAAGTCGGCATCCAAGTTAAGAGCAGGTTAAAGGTATAACCGTATCCCGTAAACCCGATCATGAGACCCCAGACTTTTCTATTTCGAAATAAAGTGGAAAGAAGCAAAGTCATCCCGTGAGTCGCATTTTCACTAGGAATTGTATTATGTTTTTGAATATAATGGAGCTCATTTTTTGAGATCCGTTTGTGCCGGTCAGGATTTTCATAATAAAGCCAAAACAAAAGCGTGAATAAAACATTGATAATACCTATCGTCAAAAATGCAATTCGCCAATCAAACCTTGTAACAAGAACAGCAACCAAAGGTGCTCCTAACACATTTGAAAATTTTGCGGCTGAATCGAATAATGAATTAGCCAATCCACGTTCACTCGGGGGGAACCATGCAGCCGTGGCTTTAGAGGCTGCCGGGAAAGCAGAAGCGCTGGAGATTCCGATGAGAAAGCGAACAATATACAAAATCAGTTTCCCTTGCAAAAAAGCCATTAAAACCGTTAGAAAACTCCAAACGATCATCCCGAGCCGTGTAACCCAAGCGACCCCAAACCTGTCCAATAAACTGCCAACAGGAATCTGCATCAAAGTGTAGGAGTATGTATAAATTGAGAAAACAATCCCTAACTCTGTGCCGTTTAAATGAAAGGATTCTTGAATGGCGGGCGCTGCAACTGATATCGCAACCCTGTCTAAGTAATTTAGAACAACCATACTGCTAAGTAAGCCTGAAATTAACCACCTTGTATGTCCTAATGGATGATGCCTCATAGTGACCCTCCTCATTTTAGTTTGATCCAATTTGATTGTTCTTATGTAGAGAGGGAGCTACACATCTTTATTACCACAGGTGATTGGAGAATAAACAAGGGAAACCGCATCTTCTAAAGCGGAAGAAAAGTAAACGCTTTAAAAGAATAAGAGCAGGGCTTGAGCCTACAGAGCTTTATCCAATTGCTGCAGCCTTACTGCATGGATCGAAAAACGCCAATCCATTTAGATAAAACATGCAGAGAAAGATAAAGCTATTTCATAGGTAAAGCCCTGACGGAAGGGAATGTGTCTTTTCAGATTGAGTACTAAATTCTCATCATAATAAATAAAAGCCCAAAGGAAGCAGTAAACCTGCAACAATGGTGACAATTAAGAAAATAACGAAGAACAGCCAATCACGTACTTTGATATGGTCTTTTGATTTATGGACTAGTACGATCTCCATCACTCCGATAGTAAGTAAACCTAACACAACCTTAGAGATCCGCCCGAGAGAAAAAGGCAGCATCGGCAGCAAAATAAACCCGGTCATAATGACAAATAAGTAAGTGATTCGATGGATCTGATGAAGAACGACTGCGATTTTGTGCTTTTTTGCAGCAAACAACGCATAAACAATAAAAAATAAAATGAGAGTCAATCCTAACGCGGTTAAATGAATATGTGTCATGTTCGCGAAGCCTCCTGACTAGTGTACTATCCTGCAATTGTACATCATTTGCAGAAAAAAATAGAGCTAAGGGAGGATAAATTTCGAGATTGGGAGGATAAAAGCCGATGAAAGGACGATATATATAAACGTTGGGAGGATAAAAGCCGATGAAAGGACGATATATATAAACGTTGGGAGGATAAAAGCCGATGAAAGGACGATATATATATAAACGTTGGGAGAATAAAATCAGAAACGGCTAGATCATACAATCACAAAGGGATAATTGTCAGCAATATTATTTTTTTTGTCAGTAAATGTGTCAAATTTATTTTAAAAGGTCTTCGATTCCTATACGATTAAATATAAAAAACATAAAAAAATTTTTATTTTTTAAATTCCTGTTAAATCAATATTGTAAGCGGATACAATATCATGTATAAGTCAAAATAGTCTAATAATTTTAAAAAATACGGTTGACACTGCTAATAAAGCGGCGTAAGATGAGTTCAACAAAAGATAGCAAATGATGTTGTACAGACATCCTGTACAGAACCTGACTAGCTATTCATCTTGTCATTATTTACAGAAAGGGTGCTTCAAACAATGGAGGGCCAAAGAGAACAGTGGATATTCTTAAACGATAAGTTCGTTAAGAAGGAAGATGCCACAATATCAGTTTATGATCATGGGTTTCTGTATGGAGACGGTGTTTTCGAGGGGATCCGGGTTTATAATGGGAATGTCTTCAGAATGAAAGAACATATGAAGCGGCTGTATGAATCAGCTATGTCCATTCTGCTGGAAATCCCATATAGTATAGAAGAATTAACTGAACTTGTCTTGCATACAGTGGAAAAGAATCAATTAAAAGATGCTTATATACGTCTTGTTGTTTCACGGGGAAAAGGCGATTTGGGCTTAGATCCAAATAAATGCCATAAGCCGAGCATTGTCATTATTGTTGAACCGTTAGCCATTTTTCCAAAAAGTCTCTATGAAACCGGAATCGATATTGTCACAGTCCCAACTAGACGTAATCGTCCGGATGTATTGAGCCCGAAAGTCAAATCATTAAACTATTTAAATAATGTACTTGTTAGAATTGAAGCTCACTTAGCTGGTGTAAGCGAAGCATTGATGCTGAATGATCAAGGCTATGTCGCTGAAGGGTCTGCTGATAACATTTTCATCTATAAGAATGGAAAATTGCTGACGCCGCCAGGATATGTCGGTGCACTTGAAGGAATAACTAGAAATGCTATTATAGAATATGCGAAAGAAATGGGATATGAAGTTAGTGAAGAGCCTTTTACAAGACACGATGTATATACTGCGGAAGAAGTTTTTCTATCTGGAACTGCTGCAGAAGTGATATCCGTCATTAAGGTAGACGGGCGTGTGATCGGAAACGGCAGGCCAGGTGTCCATACGAACCGATTATTGGAAGAATTCCGCAAACGTGTCACAGAGGAAGGCGAAAAAGTCAATTACAAAGATCAAAGCTTAAGTGTAAGTTAATATGATAAAACGTTGAAGAGGATAAGTAGCCTCGAAGGAAGGATCTTACAGAGAGCCGGGAATGCTGGAAACCGGTGATCCACTTCGTTTGCGAACTCACCTCCTGAGTGCCGCCCTGAAATGAAGTAAGGCCGGCCGGGTCAGAGAATAAGAAGCGCTGACTCGTTACCAAAGCGGATACGACATGTATCCATAAGACAGCCTCAGGCTGTGAACTAGGGTGGTACCGCGAAAAGCTATAGAAAACCTTTTCGCCCCTTTTGACCTATTTAAAAATAGTGTCATTTGTGGGTGGAAAGGTATTTTTTTTGATTTTATATAAAAAATAAAAAGATTAAAAATGATTCGCCTTAAAGGAGGAGCTTACAAAATGGGGATGAAAGTACAATTGGATGCAAAGACTTCCGAATGTACCAAGAAATTGTCCGGTGCTGAGATGCTTATTGAGTCATTGAAGAAAGAAAACGTTGAAGTGATTTTTGGTTATCCTGGAGGAGCAGTTCTTCCAATTTACGATAAACTCTATAATTCCGGAATGTTTCATGTTCTTGCCCGCCATGAGCAAGGCGGCATACATGCAGCAGAAGGATACGCAAGAATATCAGGAAAACCAGGAGTGGTAATTGCTACATCAGGACCAGGAGCAACGAATCTGGTGACGGGGCTTGCCGATGCAATGATTGATTCTTTGCCGCTTGTTGTTTTTACAGGACAGGTCGCAACGACACTAATAGGCTCCGATGCCTTTCAGGAAGCAGATGTAATCGGGATCACCATGGCGGTAACGAAGCATAGCTATCAGGTAAGAGATCCGAAAGAGCTGCCAAGAATCATTAAGGAAGCATTCCATATTGCATCAACCGGCAGACCGGGTCCCGTTCTGATTGACATTCCTAAGGATATTGCAGTCGTTGAGGATGATTTCACTTATGATCATGAGATAGATCTGCCAGGGTATAACCCTAAGCTTGAACCGAACCATCTTCAAATCAGAAAGCTGGTTGAAGCTGTAAGCAGTGCGAAGAAACCGGTAATTCTTGCAGGAGCAGGTGTCTTGCATGGGAAAGCAGCTCCACAGTTAAAAGAATATGCAGAACAGCAGCAAATTCCGATTGTCCATACGCTTCTAGGCCTTGGCGGTTTTCCAGCAGACCATCCTTTATTCCTTGGAATGGGAGGCATGCACGGAACGTATACGGCTAATATGGCGCTTTATGAATGCGACCTGATGATTAGCATAGGAGCGAGATTTGATGATCGCTTAACAGGGAATCTGCAGCATTTCGCCAAGCACGCAAAGGTAGCACACATTGATATCGATCCGGCGGAAATTGGCAAAAATGTCGAAACAAAAATTCCGGTGGTTGGTGACAGTAAGCTCGTATTAAAGGAGCTGATCAACCAAAATGGAAAACCTGGTGACTCTGGCGAATGGAGACAAAAGCTTAAAGAGTGGAAAGAGGAATATCCGCTATGGTATCAAGAGGATAAAGAAGGGTTTAAACCGCAAAAGCTCATCGAATACATTCACAAGTTTACGAAGGGCGAAGCGATTGTTACAACAGATGTCGGCCAGCATCAAATGTGGTCCGCACAGTTTTATCCTTTCCAAAAGGCTGACAGATGGGTGACATCCGGAGGACTCGGAACGATGGGATTTGGCCTTCCGGCAGCTATAGGGGCGCAGCTTGCAGAAAGAAACACGACGGTTGTTTCTGTTGTCGGTGACGGAGGCTTTCAAATGACGCTGCAGGAGCTGGGAGTGATCTATGAGCTGAACTTGCCGATCAAAGTCGTTATATTAAACAATAAATGTCTGGGAATGGTTAGACAATGGCAAGAATCCTTTTATGAAGAACGATACTCATATTCAAAATTTTCAAACCAGCCTGATTTTGTAAAGCTTGCTGAATCCTATGGAATCAAAGGTGTTCGGATTACATCCGAAAAAGAAGCCGAAGATAAGCTGAAAAGTGCACTGCAGTCGAATGAGCCTGTCGTCATAGACGTCCATGTTGCACCGGATGAAAAAGTAATGCCGATGATTGAACCCGGCAAAGGAATTCAACAAATGACGGGGGTAAAACCATCATGAAGAGAATTATCACACTGACTGTTCTTAACCGGTCGGGAGTGCTTAATCGCATTACCGGGCTGTTTACGAAAAGAAATTACAACATTGAAAGCATAAGCGTCGGCCATACAGAAACGGAAGGCGTCTCAAGAATCATATTTGTTGTCAATGCAAAGGAAGAAAGAGACGTTGAACAATTAACGAAACAGCTGAATAAGCAGATTGATGTTCTAAAGGTTTCGGATATTACAAATCAATCAATTATTCAAAGAGAGCTGGCGCTGATAAGAGTTGCATCACCACCTCAAACAAGGATGGAGATCAACGGAATTATTGAACCGTTTCGGGCGTCAATTGTTGATGTCAGCAAAGAAAGTGTTGTTGTTCAGGCAACAGGAGAGTCATCGAAAATAGAGGCACTCATTGAATTATTAAAACCATACGGAATCAAAGAAATTGCAAGAACAGGAACAACGGCGTTTGCCAGAGGTACACAGGCATCCCCGTCAACCATAAAAACAATATCAATCATATAACACAAAAGGAGAGAGTCAAATGGTAAAAGTATATTATAACGGTGATATTAACGATAGCAAATTAACAGGTAAAAAAGTCGGGATTATTGGTTACGGCTCTCAAGGCCATGCACACGCATTGAATCTGAAGGAAAGCGGAGTAGACGTCGTTGTCGGTGTACGAAAAGGAAAATCTTTTGATAAAGCTGAAGAAGACGGCCATAAGGTTTACACAGTAAAAGAAGCAGCTGCACAGTCAGACATCATCATGGTATTGCTACCAGACGAGCAGCAATACAAAGTGTATCACGAAGAAATTAAAGATGAATTAACGGCAGGAAAATCACTAGTTTTCGCCCATGGATTTAATGTTCATTTCCATCAAATCGTTCCTCCGGCCGATGTTGATGTATTCCTTGTAGCTCCAAAAGGTCCTGGACATTTAGTAAGAAGAACCTACGAACAAGGAGCGGGTGTTCCGGCACTATTCGCTGTATACCAAGATGCTACTGGTGAAGCGAAGGATGTAGCACTAGCGTATGCAAAAGCAATTGGTGGAGGCAGAGCAGGTATTCTTGAAACATCGTTTAAAGAAGAAACAGAAACGGATCTTTTCGGAGAACAGGCCGTTCTTTGCGGAGGATTAACTTCACTTGTGAAAGCAGGCTTCGAAACTTTGGTTGAAGCAGGATATCAGCCGGAAATTGCTTATTTTGAGTGTTTGCACGAGCTGAAGCTGATTGTTGATCTTATGTATGAAGGCGGCTTAGAAGGAATGAGATATTCAATTTCTGATACTGCTCAATGGGGAGACTTCGTATCAGGTCCGCGTGTCGTAGATGCTAAAGTAAAAGAAACAATGAAAGAAGTGCTTAAAGACATTCAAACAGGTACGTTCGCGAAAGAATGGTTGGTTGAAAACCAAGTGAACCGCCCTCGATTCAGTGCAATTAATCAAAACGAAAGTGAACATCAAATCGAAGAGGTTGGCCGGAAATTACGTGAAATGATGCCGTTTGTGAAGCAAAACCAAAAAGGTTCAAAACAGGAAGTGGTGAGCAGCGGTGCGAAAAATTAATTTTTTCGATACTACTCTTCGAGACGGTGAACAATCACCAGGAGTCAACCTAAACTCTGAAGAAAAATTGGCGATTGCAAGACAATTGGAAAGACTTGGGGTAGATGTTATGGAGGCGGGCTTTCCCGCTTCCTCCCAAGCCGATTTTCAATCAGTCCAGGAAATTGCCAGGGAAATAAGAGGATGTTCGGTCACCGGGCTGGCAAGATCTGTGAAAAGTGACATTGATACTGCATGGGAAGCATTGAAGGACGGAGCGAGTCCAAGAATTCATATCTTTATCGCTACGTCGGATATTCATCTAAAGTATAAGCTGAAAAAAACACGCGAACAAGTCATTGAGCAAGCGGTTGAAATGGTGAAATACGCAAAGAGCAAATTTCCAATTGTCCAATGGTCGGCAGAGGATGCATGCAGAACGGACTTGGGTTATTTGGCGAAAATTGTAGGGAAAGTGATTGAAGCAGGGGCGGATGTCATTAACCTGCCTGATACCGTCGGATATTTGGCGCCGGCTGAATACGGAAACATATTTAAATATATAAAAGAAAATGTACCTGGAATAGATAATGTAACGCTTTCTGCTCATTGTCATGACGATCTAGGCATGGCGGTTGCGAATTCGCTTGCAGCAATTGAAAACGGTGCTGATCAAATTGAATCCGTCATAAACGGAATCGGCGAACGGGCAGGGAATGCGTCATTAGAAGAAATCGCAGTTGCTCTTTATATTAGAAAAGACTTTTATCAGGCAGAAACGAGACTTAAATTAGATGAAATAAAACGGACCAGCGACTTAGTCAGCAATCTGACTGGGATGGCGGTGCCGCGCAACAAAGCAGTAGTTGGCGACAATGCGTTTGCTCATGAATCAGGTATACACCAGGATGGATATTTAAAAGAAAAAACGACTTATGAAATATTCTCCCCAGAATTAGTCGGAGTAAAAACAGATGCACTCGTTCTAGGAAAACATTCTGGCAGACATGCCTTTAAAGACAAGCTTAAACAACTGGGTTTTCAGTTCGAGGAAGAGGAAGTCAATCATTTTTTCAGAATATTCAAAGAATTTACCGCTAAGAAGAAAGAAATTACCGATGAGGACATAATTGCAATTGTACTCGAAGAAAAAGTAAGCAGCAGAAAAGCAGGGTATGATTTAGAAGGATTGCAGGTTAATTATGGAACATCACAGGTTCCTACGGCAACTGCGACGCTGCGAAACCAGTTTACGGATGAGGTCATCCATGAAGCGGCGACTGGAACAGGAAGCATCGAAGCAGTGTACAACACACTGGAGCGCTGTATTGGCGAGGAAGTTCAGCTGCTTGATTACCGGATTCAGTCGAATGGAAAAGGAAGAGACGCATTTGCGCAAGTCTATGTTCAAGTCCTATTCGAGGGAAAAGAAGGATCCGGCAGAGGCGTAGCTCAAGATGTTCTCGAAGCATCAGCGAAAGCTTACATTAATGCTGTCAATCGAATTTTGCTATTAAAGGATTCCAACCAGTATTTTTCAACTACAGAAACTTCAGCAGTAGAAACAAAGACAGTTGGATAAGGAGGCTGCCATCTTGAAGAAGAAAATTGCGCTATTGCCGGGAGACGGCATAGGTCCAGAAGTAACAGCATCTGCTGTTGAGATACTAAAAAGCGTCGCTCAATATTTCGGACACGAGTTTCAATTTGAATTTGGCCAAATTGGCGGAGATGCGATTGATCATGCGGGTTCTCCGCTTCCCGAAAAAACGATCGACATTTGCAGCGGAGCAGATGCCATCCTTTTAGGAGCGGTTGGCGGACCGAAATGGGATCAAAATCCGTCACATCTCAGACCTGAAAAAGGTTTGCTTGCCATCCGCAAGAAGCTTGATTTATATGCGAATGTTCGTCCCGTAAAGGTGTTTGAAAGCTTGTCTGAAGCCTCACCGTTAAAAAAAGAATACATTGAAAACGTTGATTTTATCATTGTTCGTGAATTAACCGGAGGATTGTACTTTGGCGAACCAAGCAAAAGGTACGTGAATGAACAAGGTGAGCCTGCTGCGGTCGATACACTTTTTTATAAAAAAGAAGAAATGGAAAGAGTCATAAGAGAAGCATTTAAAATGGCTGCTGCCCGCAAAAAGAAAGTCACATCTGTTGATAAGGCAAATGTTCTTGAATCGAGTAAATTGTGGCGTGAAACAGCAGACGAGATCGCCCGTGAGTTCCCTGAAGTGGAGCTGGAGCATATGCTTGTAGATAATGCAGCGATGCAATTGATTTATGCTCCTTCTCAATTTGATGTCATTGTTACTGAGAATATGTTCGGCGATATTTTAAGCGATGAAGCTTCCATGCTGACTGGTTCTCTTGGAATGCTTCCGTCAGCCAGCCTTTCAAGCTCGGGACTCCATCTCTTTGAACCAGTGCACGGTTCAGCTCCTGATATCGCCGGCCAAAATGTGGCGAATCCTTTTGCAGCCATTCTATCTGCGGCTATGCTGTTAAGAACCTCATTTGGTTTCGAAAGCGAGGCAAAGGCTGTTGAACAGGCAGTGAAGAATGTGCTTGAAGCTGGAAAACGAACGAAAGATTTAACGAGAAACAAAGCTTTCAATACAACAAGTGACATAACAGAGGACGTGAAAGCTGCATTAGCGGCTGCATACGCGAATGTGTAAAAGTCAAAAAATGAACGTCTTAAAAAGGAGGCAAGGGTCATGGCACCCCAAACTATCATAGAGAAAATCTGGAACCAGCATGTTGTCAAAAAACAAGAAGGGAAACCAGATCTATTATATATTGATTTGCATTTGATTCATGAAGTGACATCACCCCAAGCGTTTGAAGGGCTAAGGCAAAAAGACCGCAAAGTACGGCGCCCGGAAAATACGTTTGCAACGATGGATCATAATATACCAACGGTCAATCGTTTTGTCATGCATGATGAAGTAGCCAAGCGGCAAGTAAGTGCTCTAGAACGAAACTGCCAGGAATTTGGTATACGATTGGCAGACTTAACAAGTGAAGATCAAGGGATCGTCCATGTTATCGGTCCGGAGCTTGGCCTGACTCTTCCGGGGAAAACCATTGTATGCGGAGACAGCCATACATCAACACACGGAGCCTTCGGAGCGTTGGCGTTTGGAATTGGAACGAGTGAAGTGGAGCACGTGCTTTCAACTCAAACCCTGTGGCAGCAAAAGCCGAAAACTCTTGAAATCCGTATTAATGGAAAACTGGAAAAGGGAGTAACGGCAAAAGACGTTATTCTTTATTGTATCGGAAAATATGGAGTTAAATTTGGAGCAGGCCATATTATCGAATATACTGGCGAAGCGATCAGAAATATGTCAATGGACGAACGGATGACTGTGTGCAATATGTCAATTGAAGGTGGAGCCAGAGCAGGGCTCATCGCGCCAGATGAAACAACGATTGAATATGTGAAAAACAGAAAATATGCTCCAAAGGGAGAAGAGCTGGAAAAAGCCATAGCAGATTGGGAGAATTTAAGATCAGATCCCGGAGCGGAATATGACCGTACAATTACAATAGAAGGAAATGAAATTTCGCCTATGGTTTCTTGGGGGATCAACCCGGGAATGGTGCTTCCTGTCGATCAGTCTATTCCATCACCGGAAAGCTTTGGTGCTGATGAGGATCGTAAAGAGGCAGTCAGAGCTTATGAGTATATGGGTGTCACTCCGAATCAGAAAATTGAAGACATTACGATTGACCATGTCTTTATCGGGTCGTGCACCAATTCAAGAATCACCGATTTAAGACAGGCAGCAGAATTGGTTAAGGGGCAAAAAGTCTCAGACCATGTTCGGGCGATTGTCGTTCCTGGTTCGCAAAAAGTAAAGGCTCAAGCAGAAAAAGAAGGGCTTGACCAGATCTTTATTTCTGCCGGGTTTGAATGGAGAGAATCAGGATGCAGCATGTGCTTAAGCATGAATAACGATGTGGTACCGGAAGGGGAACGCTGCGCTTCCACCTCAAACCGGAATTTCGAAGGCAGACAAGGAAAAGGGGCGAGAACCCACCTAGTTAGTCCTGCAATGGCGGCTGCTGCGGCGATCCATGGCCGGTTTGTTGATGTGAGAAAATATTTTAAAGAAAAAACGGTAGTGTAAGGAGGAGAGCATCATGAAGCCATTCACAAAGCATACAGGAAAAGCTGCAGTTTTAAACCGAATTAATGTCGATACTGATCAAATTATCCCAAAACAATTTTTGAAACGGATTGAGAGAACGGGATATGGCCGGTTCGCTTTCTTTGATTGGCGTTATTTATCTGACGGAAGCCCGAATCCGTCCTTCGAGTTAAACCAGCCGGCATACGAAGGAGCATCAGTCCTTTTGGCAGGTGAAAATTTCGGTTGCGGTTCATCGAGAGAGCACGCTCCTTGGGCACTTGGCGATTATGGCTTTCAGGTCATTATCGCGCCTTCATTCGCTGATATTTTCCATCAAAACTGTTTCAAAAACGGTATGCTGCCGATCCGCCTTCCGTTTGACCAGTGGAAGACTTTGATAGAGGATTATGAAAATCAATCGAAATCAATAACTATTGATCTTGAAAACCAAGTAATTATTGACAGTGAAGAGAAGCGTATTTCATTTGACGTTGACCCGCATTGGAAAGAAATGCTGGTAAATGGTTACGATGAAATTTCATTAACGCTGTTATTGGAAGATGAGATTGCCTTATTTGAACAACAAAGAAAGACATGGCTGTAAACTTCTTAGCTGCCGGCTCTTGCCGGCGGTTTTTTTCATCATTTCTGGGAAGAATTGAAGAGGCGATGCTCTCGTTTCCTTCTTCTCGCTTGTCATTGACATTCGGTGTTGGTAAACTTGTAGAAAATCAATGCCTGAAAGGAACTTGGAAATGAAGAATGAAAAGAAAACCAGCAATATAATACCGTTTCCAAACGTACAAGATCGTCTTGTCGAAAAAGGCATGAGTGCTATGAAAGCAAAACAATATCGGGATGCGTTAGGCTTTTTTTCTGAGGCAATGGAATACAGGGTAGAAGATAAGTCTGAAATGTATTTGGGAATGGCGATATGCTACCTTGAGCTTGGCGAGCTGGAAGATGCAAAAAAAATATGCGAACGAATGCTGAAGGAAGGCATCGGCGATTATTTTACCGTATTGCAGGTATACATGACAATCCTGATTCAGCTGAAACAGTTTTCGATCGTGAAAAAAACGATTGAAGCGGTGCTGGAAGAAAATAAGATGCCTGCTGAGAATGCTGAACAATTTTATAAGCTGCTGGAGTTTAGCAGGAGAATGATTAATGAAGAAGAAAATGATCTTCTGTTTGACGAAGAAATGATTCATGAATCTGTACAGGCAGATAAGATTTTAACTAACGAGTCTGAACAGCTTGCCTTCATTCATTCACTTAAGGACCGTAATTTATCGCAACACATTGGGCTATTGCGAACAATCCTTCAGAACCCTGATGCACATCCGGTTATCAAAACGATGATATTGCAGCTGTTAGCTGATCATGAGTATGCAAAAGAAATGCAGGTTGCAAAATTCGGCGAGTCGATTTCCATAAACCCATCTGAAGAAACAAAACCAGATGCGATGCCGATTCTCGGAAAGGTGCTTAATTTGCTTGATGATACGCTTGGAAATGAAAATCCGACGTTATTTCATGCGGTAGAAGAGCTGTGGAGAAGGCATATTTATGTAATTTACCCTTTTGAACCTAAACAATACAGTGAGCAGCTGTGGGCGGCTGCGCTGCATAAGGTTGGTTACGAAATGTACGGAATCGAAATCGGATTAGAAGAGCTTCATATGTTGTATGACTTTCAGTCAGATGGATTTACTGAAGCATGTGCATTCATTAAGGAAATCGAGGAAATTTCTTATTTGTAAAATCGGTTATGGTTGAAAGGATGCGCCATTGTGTTATAATGTAATGGTTGCATTTACGGAAAGTATATTGTGTCAAGACCATTTTGACACCTAATTCAGAAATTCATTGTTATTTTATTATACATAATGAGCGCTGATAAGTGATGAATTGTGGCAGTGATCACATTGTTTCAGAAATGGACTTTAGACACAAATTGAATAGATTTTGGAGGGAAATAAATGTCAGTAAAATGGGAAAAACAAGAAGGAAATCAAGGAGTTCTTACAGTTGAAGTAGACGCTGATACGTTCTCTAAAGCACTAGACGATGCATTTAAGAAAGTGGTTAAGCAGGTTTCAATCCCTGGATTCCGTAAAGGAAAAGTACCGCGTGGTCTATTCGAGCAGCGCTTTGGTGTCGAGTCTCTTTACCAAGATGCTCTAGACATTCTTTTGCCGGTTGAATATCCGAAAGCAATTGACGAAGCTGGAATCGAGCCGGTTGACCGTCCTGAAATCGATGTCGAAAAAATTGAAAAAGGCGAAAGTCTTATCTTTACGGCAAAAGTAACAGTAAAGCCTGAAGTAAAACTTGGAGAATACAAAGGCCTTCAAGTAGAAAAAGATGATGCTACGGTGACAGATGAAGATGTTGATAATGATTTAAAATCTCGTCAAAACCGTTTGGCGGAGCTTGTCGTAAAAGAAGACGGAAAAGTTGAAGAAGGCGACACTGTCGTTCTTGACTTTGAAGGTTTTGTAGACGGCGAAGCATTTGAAGGCGGAAAAGCAGACAACTATTCACTCGAAATTGGTTCAGGTTCATTCATCCCTGGATTTGAAGAGCAAATAGTCGGCCTTCAAACAGAGGAAGAAAAAGATGTTGAAGTGACATTCCCTGAGGAATACCATGCAGAAGATCTAGCTGGAAAGCCTGCTGTCTTTAAAGTGAAAATACATGAAATTAAAGCGAAAGAGCTTCCTGCGCTTGACGATGAATTTGCTAAAGACGCAGATGAAGAAGTAGAAACACTTGCTGAATTAACTGAAAAAATCAGAAAACAGCTTGAAGAAACGAAAGCAAATGAAGCAGACGCTAAACTTCGTGAAGAGCTTGTTTTAAAAGCTTCTGAAAATGCGGAAGTTGAGGTCCCTGAAGTAATGGTAGAAACCGAGCTTGACCGTATGCTTAAAGAATTTGAACAGCGCCTGCAAATGCAAGGAATGAATATGGAGCTTTACACACAATTCTCAGGTCAAGATGAAAATGCTTTGAAAGAACAAATGTCTGAGGATGCAAACAAACGTGTAAAATCAAATCTTACGTTAGAAGCGATTGCGGCTGCGGAGAATCTTCAAGTATCTGACGAAGATGTAGAAGCAGAGCTTGCAAAAATGGCTGAAGCATACAATATGCCGGTTGAAAACATTAAGCAAGCGATCGGTTCAACTGATGCAATGAAAGAAGACTTGAAGGTTAGAAAAGCAATTGATTTTCTTGTAGAAAATAATTAAACATCGATAAGCTCGTTATCCAAAGCAAGGCATGATCGAATCGTGCCTTGTTTTTATAAAATCAAGTTAAAAGGGACAGGCTGCGTGATTGTCTGAACATGTTAAAATAATTGCATTTTTTTTAAAAAACAGGTAACATGAAAAGTAAACACATAAGTAAAGCAAGGCGCGAATCATTCGTGCCTTCTTTTCTACATTATGATTGATTGGCATTTCTTTGGGAAAGATAGATATTGTCAGGATTTCGTCATACATATAGAATATGCAGCTTCCGAAACAGAACATTACCGTCAATTTGGAAAGTATGGTAAAATGCAATACATACAAGGGGAAAGCCCTGCGATTTCTAAAGTTTTCCTGAGTGACCAAAGATATAAGGGGTGACAGTATGATTAAGTTTAACGAAGAAAAAGGACAGCTAAAATGTTCGTTTTGCGGCAAAACTCAAGATCAGGTACGCAAGTTGGTTGCGGGACCTGGGGTTTATATATGTGATGAGTGCATTGAATTATGCACAGAAATAGTGGAAGAGGAGCTTGGAACAGAAGAAGAAGTTGAATTTAAAGATGTTCCAAAACCACAAGAGATCCGCACGATTCTTGATGAATACGTGATTGGGCAGGATCAGGCAAAAAAATCGCTTGCTGTTGCGGTATACAACCATTACAAACGTATTAACAGCAATAGCAAAGTAGATGATGTGGAGCTTTCTAAAAGTAATATCAGCATGATCGGGCCAACAGGAAGCGGAAAAACGTTGCTTGCCCAAACGCTTGCCCGGATTCTGAACGTTCCATTTGCCATTGCCGATGCCACTTCTTTAACTGAAGCGGGGTATGTAGGTGAAGATGTAGAAAACATTCTTTTGAAGCTTATTCAAGCTGCTGACTATGATGTTGAAAAAGCGGAAAAAGGCATTATCTACATTGACGAAATTGACAAAGTGGCAAGAAAATCAGAAAATCCGTCTATCACCCGTGACGTTTCAGGTGAAGGCGTCCAGCAAGCGCTATTGAAAATTCTCGAGGGAACCGTTGCCAGCGTACCGCCTCAAGGAGGACGAAAGCACCCTCATCAAGAGTTTATTCAAATTGATACTACAAATATCCTCTTTATTTGCGGAGGAGCCTTTGACGGAATCGAACAGATTATTAAGCGCCGTTTAGGAAGCAAAGTGATTGGATTCGGTTCTGACAACAAACAGGAAGATCTTGATAAAAAAGTTCTTCTAAGCAAAGTGCTCCCTGAGGATTTGTTGAGATTTGGATTAATCCCGGAATTTATCGGTCGTTTGCCGGTAATCGCCAGCCTTGAACCGTTAGATGAAGATGCATTGGTAGAAATTCTTACGAAACCGAAAAATGCACTCGCAAAGCAATACAAAAAAATGCTTGAGCTTGATAACGTTGAGCTTGAGTTTGAAGATGAAGCGTTGTCTGAGATTGCGAAAAAAGCAATTGAAAGAAAAACCGGAGCGAGGGGTCTTCGTTCAATCATTGAAGGAATTATGCTTGATGTGATGTTCGACCTCCCTTCTCGCGATGACATTGAAAAATGTATTATTACCGGAAAAACGGTATCAGATGGCGAGCCGCCAAAGCTTATTTTAAAAGACGGTACAGTGATTCAAGAAGATGCGAAAACGTCAGCGTAACAATAAGGCCTTCCGAGTTCTCTCGGCGGGCTTTTTTAGTGCGCACGTTTTTGCTCGCTAGCTAACGGAAAAAACCTCCTGGCAGATACGTTTATTCCTTCAGCCGATAGGAAATACTAGCTGCAGACATGAAAATACATAATCAGGAGGGACCGTAGTTGAGCTGGACTGGAATCGCACTTTTTATACAACTGTTCTTTGGCATTGTGATAGGACTTTATTTTTGGAATTTGTTAAGAAATCAGCGTACCCAAAAAGTTTCAATCGACAAAGAATCCAAAAAAGAAATGGAACAGTTGCGAAAGATGAGAGCTATTACATTGTCAGAACCACTATCAGAAAAAGTCCGCCCGCAAAGCTTTGCAGATATTGTAGGGCAGGAAGATGGAATAAAAGCATTAAAAGCAGCGATATGCGGGCCAAACCCCCAGCATGTCATCGTTTACGGACCTCCAGGTGTAGGGAAAACTGCTGCTGCACGGCTCGTACTCGAAGAAGCCAAAAAACAAACCAGTTCCCCGTTCAAGCAGGATGCTGTTTTTGTCGAATTGGATGCTACGACTGCCAGGTTTGATGAACGCGGCATTGCGGATCCTCTTATCGGATCGGTTCATGATCCCATCTATCAAGGGGCAGGAGCAATGGGACAGGCCGGAATTCCTCAGCCGAAGCAAGGAGCGGTTACCCAAGCTCACGGAGGTGTTCTATTCATTGATGAAATTGGAGAGCTGCATCCAATTCAAATGAATAAATTGCTCAAGGTCCTCGAAGATAGAAAGGTATTTTTAGAAAGCGCCTATTATAATGAAGAAAATACACAAATCCCGACGCATATCCATGATATTTTTAAAAACGGACTTCCTGCAGATTTTCGTTTAATCGGGGCAACGACAAGAATGCCCCACGAAATCCCGCCGGCAATTCGCTCCAGATGCCTTGAAGTCTTTTTCAGAGATTTGGAAAAAGATGAACTGAAAAAAATTGCAATTAAAGCGGCTGCCAAAATCGATAAAGAAATTACAGAAGAAGGCTATAATCTTTTGACGAAGTATACAAGAAACGGCCGTGAAGTTGTTAATATGGTCCAAATCGCTGCCGGAAACGCCTTGACTGAGAACAGGTCGAACATCACAGTAGAAGACATTGAATGGGTTGTTCATTCCAGCCAGCTCACGCCAAAACATGAATCCAAAATCATGGACGGGCCAAAGGTAGGAGTCGTCAATGGTTTGGCGGTGCACGGGCCAAACAGCGGTTCACTATTGGAGATAGAGGTCACAGTCAACCCGGCTTTAGAAAAAGGAACTGTGAATGTGACCGGAGTGGTTGAGGAGGAAAGCATAGGAAATCAGACGAAATCGATTCGCAGAAAAAGCATGGCAAAAGGTTCGATCGAAAATGTGTTAACTGTCTTGCGCTCCATGGGGATTAACCCTTCCAAATACGACATTCATGTCAATTTTCCGGGGGGAGTTCCAGTTGATGGTCCTTCGGCGGGAATTGCCATCGCAACTGGTATATTTTCTGCGATTCATAATATTCCTATCGACCATACAGTAGCCATGACCGGGGAGATCGGACTTCATTCGCAAGTCAAGCCGATCGGCGGAGTATTACCGAAAATAAAAGCAGCCAAAGATGCGGGAGCAAAAAAAGTGATTATTCCAATGGAAAATCAACAAGCTCTTATAAAACAAATTGACGGGATTACGATTCTTCCGGTAAAAACGTTGGAAGAGGTTCTTGACATCGCTTTAGTTAATCCTCCGTCAGAGCAGCAAATTCAAAACAATCAAATGAATAAAGAATCGGTTTAATCCTCATGAAAATGAGGATTTTTGCCTGCTTTTAGTATCTTTTTCTTTTTCATTGCAGAAAGAAAGGGTATACTACGGTAAGACTAGTGCAATTACGAGTCAATAAGATTGCATAAAGAGAAAAAAGGGTATTATAATGATTCATACTAAAATAACGGAGGTGTCAGTCACATGGCAAAAGATACAATTCGGAATATTCCGCTCCTCCCGTTAAGAGGCTTGTTGGTTTATCCGACTATGGTGCTACATCTTGACGTAGGGCGTGAAAAGTCTATTCAAGCTCTCGAACAAGCAATGATAAAGGATCATATCATTTTTTTAGCGACTCAACGGGATATATCGATAGATGAACCGAGTGAAGACGAAATTTTTAAAGTCGGCACTTATACAAAAATCAAACAGATGCTGAAGCTCCCGAATGGCACCATCCGGGTACTCGTTGAAGGAATTCAGCGGGCTGAAATTAAAACGTATGAAAGTCTCGAGGAATTTACTTCTGTTGACATCAAAATGATCACTGAAGACGAAGAAAAAGATCATGAAGATGAAGCCTTGATGCGTACGCTGCTTGATCACTTCAATCAATACATAAAGGTTTCCAAGAAAATCTCGGCTGAAACCTATGCCACTGTTACCGATATTGAAGAACCTGGAAGAATGGCTGATATTGTAGCTTCCCATCTTCCACTTAAGCTGAAAGACAAGCAAGAGGTGCTTGAAACAGTGGACGTGAAAGATAGGCTGAATCGAGTCATCGAACTGATTAATAACGAAAAAGAAGTGCTTGAGATCGAGAAAAAAATCGGCCAGCGTGTCAAACGATCCATGGAGCGTACCCAAAAGGAATATTATCTTCGTGAACAGATGAAAGCCATCCAAAAGGAGCTTGGTGATAAGGAAGGGAAAACCGGAGAAATCCAAACATTGGCTGAACGGATTGAACAAGCCGGTATGCCTGAAAATATTAAAGAAACGGCGTACAAAGAGCTGAACCGTTATGAAAAAGTGCCTTCCAGCTCTGCGGAAAGCTCTGTCATCCGTAATTATGTGGAATGGCTTACCACTTTGCCATGGACGAATGAAACCGAGGATCGCTTGGACTTGAACCTGGCAAGCAAAATATTAGATGAAGAGCACCACGGGCTCGAGAAGGTAAAAGAGCGTGTCCTTGAATATTTGGCCGTGCAAAAGCTGACAAATTCCTTAAAAGGCCCTATATTATGCTTAGCCGGCCCTCCGGGAGTCGGAAAAACGTCACTTGCCAAATCAATTGCCAAATCGTTAGACCGGACGTTCGTTCGAATTTCTTTAGGCGGAGTACGAGATGAGTCAGAAATTCGCGGACACCGGAGGACTTATGTTGGAGCCATGCCCGGCCGAATCATTCAGGGCATGAAAAAAGCAGGCACGATCAATCCGGTCTTTTTGCTGGATGAAATAGATAAAATGTCTTCCGATTTTAGAGGAGACCCTTCTTCAGCCATGCTGGAGGTGCTGGATCCTGAGCAAAACAATTCGTTCAGCGATCATTATATTGAGGAAACGTATGATTTATCCAAGGTTCTATTTATTGCAACAGCCAATAATCTTGCGACCATTCCTGGCCCTTTGAGAGACCGGATGGAAATTATTACAATCGCCGGTTATACAGAGGTTGAAAAAGTAGAGATTGTGAAGGATCATTTGCTTCCTAAGCAGATCAAGGAGCACGGATTGAAAAAAAGCAATCTGATACTGAAAGAGCAAACGATTCTGGATATTATCCGATACTATACCAGGGAAGCAGGGGTCCGCGGTCTTGAACGCCAGCTTGCGGCCATTTGCAGAAAGGCAGCAAAACGAATCGTATCAGGGGAAAGAAAGCGAATCACTGTTTCTGAAAATAATTTAGAAGACTATCTTGGAAAAAGAATCTTCAGATACGGACAGGCGGAGCTTAAGGATCAAATCGGGGTCGTAACTGGATTAGCTTATACAACAGTAGGCGGGGATACACTCTCAATTGAAGTATCTCTGTCGCCTGGAAAAGGCAAGCTGATTCTTACCGGAAAGCTTGGAGATGTCATGAGAGAGTCAGCACAGGCTGCATTCAGCTATGTCCGCTCAAAAGCGAATGAATTAAATATTAGTCCTGATTTTCATGAAAAGAACGACATCCATATCCACGTGCCTGAAGGAGCTGTCCCTAAGGACGGTCCTTCAGCAGGTATCACGATGGCAACGGCTCTCGTATCGGCATTAACAGGCCAGCCGGTAAAACGCGAAGTAGGCATGACAGGCGAAATTACGTTGAGAGGCCGGGTACTTCCAATTGGGGGAGTCAAAGAAAAAGCACTAGGTGCCCACCGTGCCGGTCTGAAAACAATCATTTTGCCAAAGGATAATGAAAAAGATATTGAGGACATCCCTGAAAGCGTACGAAAAGGATTGACCTTTGTCCTGGTATCTCATCTCGATGAAGTCTTGGAAAATGCATTAACGGGAGAGAAAAATGAAAGTAACTAAATCAGAAATTGTGATCAGCGCGGTAAAACCTGAGCAATATCCGGATGCAGGGCTTCCGGAGATTGCACTTGCCGGCAGATCCAATGTCGGCAAATCATCTTTTATCAACACGCTGATCAATCGAAAAAACCTGGCGAGAACCTCATCCAAGCCAGGTAAAACACAAACTCTAAACTTTTATATCATCAACGATATTCTTCATTTTGTCGATGTGCCCGGCTATGGCTTTGCGAAAGTGTCAAAAACAGAAAGAGAAGCGTGGGGCCGGATGATCGAAACCTATTTGACAAACCGCGCGGAACTGAAAGCTGTTGTCCAAATTGTAGATCTAAGGCACCCGCCTTCAAACGATGACATCATGATGTATGATTTTCTCAAACACTATGGTTTGCCGGTTATTGTCATTGCAACGAAGGCGGATAAGATCCCTAAAGGAAAATGGGATAAGCATGCCAAGGTAGTCAAAGAGTCGCTGGAGATGGAGACAGGTGATCCACTGATTCTTTTTTCTTCAGAAACAAAGAAAGGAAAAGAAGAAGCCTGGTCAGCAATTCATCATATGATTCATCAGGAATAGCAATTGGAAACCGATAGAGTCTTTCTTTCGGTTTCTTAGGCTTGTATAATAAAAGGAATAAAACAAAGATTGATTAATAAAAATAAAGAATATGTTATCTGGTATCGTTAATAAACTGTTCACATTTCTTTATTTGTTATAACTATATCTATGTTATAATAATTATAATTTAGGAATGTGCTTTAAGGGGGTGCAAGCAATGCATATACTTGTAGCAGGAATTAATCATAAAACTGCCCCGGTTGAAATTCGCGAAAAGCTCAGCTTTTTGCCGGCGGAATTAAGCGAAGCGATGCTGCATCTTAAAGATGAGAAAAGCATCCTGGAAAATATCGTCGTATCGACATGCAACCGTACGGAAATTTATGCCGTGGTGGATCAACTGCACACCGGGCGTTATTATATAAAGAAGTTTCTCGCGGATTGGTTTCAACTTGATAAAGAAGAAATCGTTCCTTATTTTAGATTTTATGAGAACGAAAGTGCCGTTGAACATTTGTTCCGTGTATCATGCGGTCTCGATTCAATGATTATTGGCGAAACACAAATATTAGGACAAGTGCGAACGAGTTTTAAAATGGCACAAGAGGTCAAATCTATAGGAACGGTATTCAATTTCTTATTTAAACAGGCGGTCACACTGGCTAAAAAGTCACACGCTGAAACCGAGATTGGTGCCAATGCTGTTTCTATCGGCTATGCTGCTGTTGAGCTTGCTAGAAAAATCTTTGGCGATCTGTCTGCGAAGCATGTGGTCATTCTCGGAGCCGGAAAGATGGGTGAGCTTGCAGTAAAAAATCTTCATGGCCAGGGGATTAGGAAAGTTACGGTCATCAACCGAACGTTTTCGAAAGCGGAGGAACTAGCTTCCCGCTTCTCCGGAGAGGCAAGAAGATTGGAATCAATCGAACAGACCTTGATTGAAGCAGATATTTTAATCAGCTCAACCGGATCAAGCGATTACGTCTTAAAAAAAGATGTGATGCAGCAAGTAAATCAAAAGCGGAAAGGCAGCCCGCTCTTTATGGTGGATATTGCAGTTCCGAGAGATCTTGACCCGGCGATCGCAGAGCTTGATAGTGTTTTTCTATATGATATAGATGATTTAGAGGGCATTGTGGCTGCCAATGTAAAGGAACGCCAAGCGGCAGCAGAGCAGGTTGAAATATTTATTGAGGAAGCAATCGTTGAGTTTAACCATTGGCTGAACACGTTAGGTGTGGTTCCTGTCATTTCTGCTCTGCGAGATAAGGCTTTGGCCATTCAGGCAGATACAATGAGAAGCATTGAGCGAAAGCTGCCTCATCTGACGGAAAGAGAAAGAAAGCTATTAAGCAAGCATACGAAGAGCATCATTAATCAAATGCTTCGAGATCCGATTTTAAAAGCGAAGGAGCTTGCGGCAGATCCGGATTCGGAAAAACAATTACAGCTGTTCAAGGAAATCTTTAATATCGAAGAAGCTTCCCTCGTAAAAACGGAAGAACAAAAACTGGCGAAAGCAAAACAAAATCCCGGCTATGCATCTGCGATCGTAAGCGAGTAGATGGATATGATAGTCGTGGGGAGTATGGCTAGATTTAATGAAGTCACGATTATTATTTATGCATTATGCGTTCTTTTATATTTTATAGATTTTCTGCAAAACAACCGGAAGGCTAAAAAAGCAGCTTTCTGGTTGCTTGCCATTGTCTGGGTTCTTCAAGTGTTTTATTTGGCCTGGGTCATGATGGAAACAGGCAGATTTCCGATTTTAAATATATCTGAAGGTTTGTATTTTTATGCGTGGGTGCTCGTAACGCTTTCCCTTTTGCTTACTCAATTGCTGAAAATAGAATTCATCGTATTTTTTACGAATGTGATCGGGTTTTCCATGATGGCTCTGCATACGTTTACGCCATCTGAACAGCAATCTGCGGCTGTTTCCGGACAGCTGGCATCCGAGCTGCTGTTTATTCACATTACGATGGCAATTCTATCCTATGGTGCGTTTTCGTTATCTTTCGCCTTTTCGCTTCTGTATCTCATTCAATACAATTTGTTAAAAAAGAAAAAATGGGGTAAGAGGCTGCGCAGGATTGAAGATTTAACGAAGCTTGACCATATGTCCTATGTGATGAACATTATTGGAGTTCCGGTGCTGCTTCTGAGCCTGATTTTAGGCGTCATTTGGGCGTATGTATCCCTTGAGACCCTGTATTGGTTTGACCCTAAGGTTCTCGGTTCTTTGGTTATGCTGCTTTTGTACAGCTACTATTTGTATATCCGGCTGGTGAAAGAGCTTCGAGGAAAGGTTGTTGCACTTTGGAATGCCGCGTCATTTCTCGTGCTGATGATCAACTATTTTTTGTTGGGAAGCTTATCCCAATTCCATTGGTTCAGTTAAGCGGACTCCAAAAAAACGGAGGAATTTATGAGGAAAATAATTGTTGGATCAAGACGCAGCAAGCTAGCTATGACCCAGACAAAATGGGTGATAAAACAGCTGGAGGAAGCGGGCTCGCCGTTTCAATTTGATATAAAAGAGATCGTGACAAAAGGAGACCGTATATTGGACGTAACGTTGTCCAAAGTCGGCGGCAAAGGTCTTTTTGTCAAAGAAATTGAGAATGCCTTATTAACGGGAACGATTGATATGGCTGTCCACAGCATGAAGGATATGCCATCTTCGCTTCCGGATGGACTTGTGATTGGTTCCATTCCAAAACGGGAAGATTATCGTGATGTGCTCATTAGCAAAAATCATCAAACGTTAGAAGATCTAAAGCCCGGAAGTGTGATTGGAACGAGCAGTTTACGAAGGAGCGCCCAAATCCTTAAAGCTAGGCCCGACCTTGAGATCAAGTGGATAAGAGGGAATATCGACACACGGCTGAAGAAGCTTGAAACAGATGAATACGATGCGATTCTATTAGCTGCTGCCGGACTTTTAAGAATGGGCTGGACTGATGAGATCGTATCGGAGTACTTGGATAAAGAGATTTGTCTTCCGGCAGTTGGGCAAGGCGCTCTATCCATCGAGTGCCGTGAAGATGATACAGAGTTGAAGGAACAGCTTGCAAAACTAAACGATGAGTACACAAGCCAAACGGTCAGAGCGGAACGGACCTTCCTTGAAAAAATGCAAGGCGGATGCCAAATACCGATTGCGGGATATGCTACAATGGATGAAAAAGGAATGATTGAACTTACAGGATTCGTAGGTTCACCCGATGGGAAAATCCGCTATGTTGAACAAACTACGGGCTTACATCCTGAGGCTGTCGGTATGGAATGTGCTGAAATTATGCTTAAAAAGGGTGCGGGTGAATTGATTGACAAGGTGAAAGAGGAGCTTGACTCTCAATGAACGATCGGAAAGGGCCGCTTTTCAATAAGAAAATATTAATCACCCGCAATAAAGAGCAGGCTCAATCCTTTTTAACTAAGATTAGAGAATTAGGCGGAGAAGGAATATCCGTTCCTTTGCTTACTTTCGCCTGTGCTCTTTCGGAAAAAGACACGGTCAGGTTCAGAAGTCAGATTACAGATGCAGACTGGCTTGTGTTTACAAGCGTAAATGGAGTGAAATATTTCATATCCTACACAAAAGAGCTTAGTAAGCCCTCGTCCTGGAAGGTTGCCGCTGTAGGAGAGAAAACGGCTCGTTTTTTACAGAAACACGGTTTTTCAGTAGATGTTATTCCTGAAATTTTTGTGGCTGAGAATCTCGCGGCGTCCTTAGCCCCGCATGTAAAGCCGCACGATCGTATTGCAGTTCTTAAGGGCAATCTCTCAAGAGATACAATAAAAAAAGAACTATCGCCACTTGGGTGCGAAATCACTGAGTGGGTTCTTTATAAGACTCGGCCTAACGAAGAAGGCATCGGATTGCTTCGGACGGCAATCACTTCGAAGCGTTTAGATTTTATTACGTTTACCAGTTCTTCTTCCGTACATACCTTTATGCAGGCAGTAAAAGATGAAGACCTGTCTTATTTACGAGAGACGAGTATTGTGAGCATCGGTCCGGTGACACAGTCTGCCTTGCAAGAATATGGCTTACAATCTGTCGTTCCTTCCAAGCATACGATTGAAGGAATGCTCGCAAAAATGTGCGAGTTAGCGAAAGAGAGGGAGTAAAAAATGACACAACCATTTAAAAGACATAGAAGATTACGTTCAAGCGCCGGAGTAAGAAGGTTAGTGAGAGAAGCAACGCTTCAACCATCTGATTTTATCTATCCACTGTTTGCGGTGGAAGGTGAGGGAAGAAAAGAAGAGGTTTCCTCTATGCCCGGTGTTTTTCACTTTTCTTTGGATCGAATTAAGGCTGAAATGGACGAGGTTGTCGAAGCAGGTATACGTTCAGTTATCGTTTTCGGCGTTCCCGATTATAAGGATCATGTAGGCAGTGAAGCCTATAACGAAGAGGGGATTACCCAGCAGGCGATATCTTTAATCAAGGAAGCTTATCCGGAAGTCTCTATCGTCGCAGACACGTGTCTTTGCCAATATACGGATCATGGACATTGCGGAATTATCGAAAACGGGCAGATATTAAACGATGAATCGCTTGCTCTTCTAGGAAAAACGGCGGTAAGCCAAGCACGTGCTGGAGCAGATATTATCGCACCTTCCAATATGATGGACGGCTTTGTAGCTGTGATTCGGGAGGCATTGGATGAAGCGGGCTTTGTACATGTACCGATCATGTCTTATGCGGTCAAGTATGCGAGTTCATTCTACGGTCCATTCCGTGATGCGGCACACAGTACACCTCAATTTGGCGACAGGAAGACGTATCAAATGGATCCTGCCAATCGACTAGAAGCATTGCGGGAAGCCGAATCAGATGTGGAAGAGGGAGCAGATTTCCTCATCGTTAAACCTGCAATGGCATATTCGGATATTATCCGTGATGTAAAAAATCATTTTTCATTGCCTGTCGTTGCCTACAATGTGAGCGGAGAATACAGCATGATTAAAGCGGCGGCTGCGAACGGCTGGATTGATGAAAAGTCGCTTGTGCTTGAGATGCTGACAGGGATGAAGCGTGCCGGAGCGGATATTATCATTACTTATCACTCAAAAGATGCTGCCAAATGGCTGTCAAATTAACGATCAGAAAGGAGCAGATACTTACATGAGAAGCTACGAACGCTCAAGACAAGCATTTAAAGAAGCGTTGGAATACATGCCGGGAGGCGTAAACAGCCCTGTACGCGCCTTTAAATCCGTCAATATGGATCCGATTTTTATGGAGCGGGGCGAGGGCTCCAGAATCTATGATATTGACGGAAATGAATACATTGACTATGTCTTGTCCTGGGGACCGTTAATTCTTGGTCACAGCAACAAACAAGTCGTGGAAAGCCTCAAGAAGGCAGCTGAAAAAGGAACGAGTTTCGGTTCGCCGACAGAATTAGAAAATGAATTAGCAAAGCTGGTAATTGAAAGAGTCCCTTCGATCGATATTGTCCGTATGGTTAATTCAGGAACAGAAGCAACACTAAGCGCCTTAAGGCTGGCCAGAGGGTATACGGGCCGAAATAAGATCATCAAATTTGAAGGCTGCTATCACGGCCACGGAGATTCACTGCTCATTAAAGCAGGATCCGGCGTGGCAACTCTCGGATTGCCGGACAGCCCGGGGGTTCCCGAAGGTATCGCTAAAAATACAATTACGGTGCCGTACAATGATCTGGAATCGACTAAGCTTGCTTTTAATGAGTATGGTGAAGATATTGCCGCAGTCATCGTTGAGCCGGTTGCCGGCAATATGGGAGTCGTACCGCCGCAGGAAGGATTTTTAGAAGGCTTGCGAAAGATCACGGAAGAATACGGATCTCTGCTCATTTTTGACGAGGTCATGACAGGCTTTCGTGTTGACTACAATTGTGCCCAAGGCTATTTCGGCGTTACGCCTGATTTAACATGTCTCGGGAAAGTAATTGGCGGAGGTCTTCCGGTCGGTGCATACGGCGGAAAGGCTGAAATCATGGAGCAGATCGCGCCAAGCGGTCCAATCTATCAGGCTGGAACCTTATCCGGGAACCCTCTTGCCATGACGGCAGGGCTGGAAACATTAAAGCAGCTGACACCCGAATCGTACAATGGCTTTGCCAGAAAAGCCGACCAATTGGAAGAAGGGATCTCACGAGCGGCAAAAGAAAACGATATTCCTTACACATTCAATCGAGCAGGAAGCATGATCGGCTTCTTCTTCACGAATGAACCTGTGGTGAATTACGAAACCGCAAAATCGTCTGATCTCAAGCTGTTTGCTGAATATTATCGCGGCATGGCAGACGAAGGCATCTTTCTGCCCCCTTCCCAATTTGAAGGATTGTTTCTGTCTACTGCCCATACAGAAGAACACATTGAACTGACGATTCGTGCAGTTGAACGTGTATTTAGAAAAATCAAGAGCTAAGGAAAGCCTCCAAAGCAGTTTGTGCTTTGGAGGTTTTTTTGCGGAAAGAGAAGCCTAGATATTTCTGTGTGCAAAAAAATTGAAATAATAACTGAAACTTAAGAGTGATAGAATCGTAAATAAACTATCACAAAAAGAGGAGGAGTTATTTTCATGATTATATCGACTACATCCCAATTACAAGGAAAAGAAATTGAACGTTATGTGGGTATCGTAAGCGGCGAAGCGATTATGGGTGCAAACGTGGTAAGAGATTTCTTAGCTGGAATCACCGATATTATTGGCGGACGCAGCGGTACATATGAAAGTAAGCTGGCAGAAGGACGTGAAATTGCACTTCGCGAAATGGAAGACAAGGCAAGCAAACTCGGCGCTAATGCTGTCATTGGTGTCGATCTTGATTTTGAAACTGTTCAAAACGGTATGATGATGTGTATTGCTTCTGGAACAGCTGTCGTTTATAAGGATATTTAACCAACATATTTTTAAAAGAGTTTGGTGTAACCCGCCAAACTCTATTTATGTGCGACGATCAAAGACATGAAAGAAAAATTCTTGAATAGCAAAGAAACGCTATGATGAACTGTAAAAAGTTATTCATTGTCTTCTCTCACACTTGCATTACTTTTAACATAAATTCACAATTTCTTTTTGGAATTTTTTTATTGAATGAATTATTATAAATCTAAGAGTAATTTTCACCGCTGTTTCTCATGTTCCTTTTATCCATTCACAACTTTTAAGTGTTATCCTGCAGTTCTTCAGTTACTTTACGGGAAATGACAAAAAACATAGAAAAATACAATTCGTTTTTTCAAGAATTCATGAAAAAATACTTCATAAAAATCTTTCATGCTGAATTGCACAATTCAATAGGTTAATTGAACAGTAACTCAAATAATTGAACAGAACGTCGGAATAATTAAACAGATTGAATCAATAATTGCACAGAATACAGGAATAATTAAACAGATAACATGAATAATTGCACAAAACCCTAAGGCACAGCTAAGATGAAGGCAAGCTGTTAGAAATGACGGGGTTTAATCTTAATAGTTTTCAGAATTATAAGATTTTTGTCTATGCTAGTCTCTAATATTCTAATAATATGATCAAAGGGGAGAGGATTTTGAAAAGGATTGAGGGAGATCAATTGATGTCCAGGAATAGGTTTGAGAGTAGCCATACGACAATTTTGAAAATTATAGGATTTTTGAAAAACAAACAGAATACGGGGTTAGCGGCATGAGGTGGTTACCAATATCGATTCTGGTGCTGCCAATTGTCGTCCTTGCAGCAGGAAATGCGGTCGCTCATCTTCTTTCAGACCATTTTTCGCCTCAAGTTTCTTTCAGTAATTTCATAGGAATACATAAATACAAGTCCGGGCGAATTTTTCTCACCTGTTCCTCATATTCTCATTAGTCCATTCATAAATTTGAAGTGACATCCTAAATTTCGAGTTGGATGAGAGGAGGATATGGTCTTGCCGCAAAATAATCGTTTGCAATTTTCAGTAGAAGAAACCGTGAGCTTTGAAAAAGGACATGAAGTCGGTGAATTGATATCGATTTCTATAGAACCTGACATTCTGGTGCAGGAAGTGAATGATTATGTGTCGTTAAGGGGATATCTTGAGTTAACAGGTGAATATCATCTTAATGAGGAAAAGGAAGAGCATGTGCCGGAAGCAACAGATCGGATGATCCAATCCATAGAAATCCGTGAAGATGGCATTGCTGATCTGGAGCACAAATTTCCTGTTGATATTACGATTCCTGCTTATAGGGTTGGTCATTTAAATGACATTTTTGTCTTTATCGATGCGTTTGATTATCGGTTGGATCATTCAAATGTGCTGACCATTCAAGCAGATTTGGCAATCGAAGGCCTGCTTGATGAGGGAAGCGAAGCTGTTCATGAAGAAATAGAAAGTGAAGAATTTGAAGCTTCAGCCAGGAACGAATTTCATACTCTTGAAGAAACAGCTGAGGAAGAATCTAATGAAACAGAAGCAATCACCAGCGACATTCAGGAAACAAGCGCAGCTGCACCTAATGAATTAGAAAAGGAACAGTCAGATGAAACAGAAGAAGCGGAGGAATTAACATTATCTTACCGTGCTTTCCCGTCTGAATTAGAATCCGGTGAAAAGCCTTATTTTTCCGAGCCGAACCTGCTAAAGGAAGAGGATGAGGAAGAAGATGAAAGCACTTTTGAAATCGAAGTGAAACAGGAGAATGCTGCTCTTGAGGAAGAACGGGAAGAAATAGTAGAACAGACCTATCCTGAATTTACGTTTCAATCGCCGGAATTTGAGAAAGAGAAGCAGCAGCCTGAGCTTGTTCGCGAATATGAACATGAGGATTCTGAACAAGTTCGCGAAAATGACAATTCCTTGTATTTAACAAAGCTTTTCACAAGGCAGGAGGAAGAGGAATTTTCCAAATTGAAAATGTATATTGTCCAACAGGAAGATACCATTGATTTAATTTGCGAAAGATATGAATTGAACGTTCAAAATTTAATAAGGGTAAATTCGTTGTCACCGGAAGATGAAGTAACAGAAGGGCAGATTTTATTCATACCCGATTATAAATCTTCCTTGTCCCATTAATGACAACTAAAACGGTGATGGCATGGATGAAATACGGTCGATATTAAATGAGTACGGACTCCAATTAGAATATGCAGAATCTGTCAGCGATAAAGTGTATAAGGTTTACACCAACCACGGGGCATTCGCGTTAAAACAGCTATCGGCAAACCGAAACAGCAGGTTTACTGACCAAATGATCCAGCTTGAAAAACTCGGCTACCGATCCTTTGTGCCTGTGTACAGAACCCATTCAGGCCAATTTTTAGCAGGGCAGGACAGCTTTTACTACCTGATGCCCTGGCTTCACAATGATAAAAAAGAAGAGCGGGACCAAAAGCACGTGCATTTGTTTAAAGAGACTGCGCTTATGCATAAGCGGACTATGAAAGAAATAAAAATCAACCGCACTGATGTTGAAAAGCATTATGAGGATACGAAAAAAAAGTGGGAAGAACAGAAGCTTGTCTATGAAAAATTTGTTGATCGTGCTGAACGGGAATGGTATTTATCTCCCTTCGAGCTTCAAGCAGTCACTTATTTTTCGGAAACGATTCAGGCTACTGATTTTGCCAGCGAAAGACTGGAACAATGGTATGAGGCGATAAAAGAAAAAGAAACGACAAGGCTTGCTCTTACACACGGACAAATTTCGGTGCATCATTTTTTATATAATGATGTCGGCAACGGCTATTTCACAAATTTTGAGAAGGCGGAATTCGCTCCGCCAATTAATGATCTCCTGCTTTTTTATACGAGAACGTTTAAGACATACCCGAAAACGTGCTCGGAATGTGCAGATTGGTATTATACCTACCATCGAAACAGTCCGCTCTTGGATGAAGAAGTCAATTTGCTTTTAAGCTATATGGCTTATCCGCATTATCTTTTTAAAGTGATTAATCGTTATCAGTCGGAGCAAAATCAAAACGAAAAAATGGAATGCACAGAGCTGATAAAGTCGTATTGGCAGATGAAAAATACAGAACCGTTTGTTACACAAATTCATGAAAATGAAGAAAACAGAAAAAGGCAAGAAGAATCCTCATCCTCGTGATGAGGATTTATTTTTAGGCTTATATCAAATCATACTTAATAGCGCAGACCAAAAGGATCAAAAGCCCTAACAGAAGGACATCGAATATGGTTGGGAAAAGTATGGTGCGTATCCCTTGAAAAATCGTAATTGGCAAAATGAACGGTCCGCATATTGCTCGAAATTGCTTCATCCAGGGAGAAAAAGAATTCTTATAATATTTTTTTCTCATCAGCATGCCCTCCTTTTTCCGTTGGCCTGCCCTATCATATGCAAGACTTAGGAATAGGTGCATGCCCGCTTAGAGAGTATAGTTTTTGCCGAAAAAGGAAAAGATGATTGACGAATTGAAAAAATATTTATAAGATATAAAGAAAGTGTGAGAACGTAGAAACCTATATACATGAGCAACGAACGGGAAGAGTACAAAACAAACGCTAACAGAGAGAGGATCCAGCTGCTGAAAGGATTCTTTAGACCGTTTTTTTGGAAGGTCGCCCGGGAGCAAATTTCTTGAAAACAAGTAGAGAAATTCGGGAAATCCCCGTTATTGGAATAAAGAGCATGAAAGCAAGTTAGCAAGCTTTCATGAATAAAGGTGGTACCGCGGGAGAACTCTCTTCGTCCTTTTAACAAGGATGGAGAGAGTTTTTTCTTTTGTCTCACAAATTTACATGGAGGTCGACAAAGGCAATGGAAAAATTAGAACAATCGTTACCTACGAAATATGATCCTGCATCGGTAGAGAAAGACAGATATGATTACTGGATAAAGGGCAAATTTTTTGAAGCGGAAAATGATAAAAGCAAAGAGCCTTACAGCGTTGTGATCCCGCCGCCAAACGTAACTGGAAAGCTTCATCTCGGACATGCGTGGGATGTAACCTTGCAAGACATTATTACTCGAATTAAACGAATGCAGGGATATGATGTGCTTTGGCTTCCAGGTATGGACCATGCCGGAATTGCAACCCAGGCCAAGGTCGAAGGGAAGCTAAGAGAAGAAGGAAAGAGCCGCTATGATTTAGGACGCGAGAAATTTCTCGAAGTATCATGGGATTGGAAAGAGGAATATGCCGGCTTTATTCGTGAACAATGGGCGAAGATTGGACTAGGGCTTGATTATTCAAGAGAACGTTTTACCTTGGATGATGGCTTAAGCAAGGCTGTTCGTGAAGTGTTTGTCCGCCTTTACAATAAGGGATTAATTTACCGCGGAGAATATATTATTAACTGGGATCCAGCGACGAAAACCGCATTATCAGATATCGAAGTTATTTATAAAGACGTCCAGGGTGCCTTTTATCATATGCGCTATCCTTTGAAGGATGGAGAAGGTGCAATTGAAATTGCGACTACACGTCCGGAAACGATGCTTGGAGATACAGCGGTGGCTGTCCATCCTGAAGACGAGCGCTATAAGCACTTGATCGGCAAAACGGTTGTTCTTCCGGTCACTGGCAGAGAAATACCGATTGTAGCAGACGATTACGTAGACATGGAATTTGGTTCAGGAGCTGTGAAAATCACTCCTGCTCATGATCCGAACGATTTTGAGATCGGAAACCGCCATAACCTGGAGCGGATTCTGGTGATGAATGAAGATGGAACGATGAATGACAATGCATTACAATACAGCGGAATGGACCGTTTTGCTTGCAGAAAAGCGTTGGTAAAGGATCTGCAGGAGGAAGGCATCCTCTTTAAAATCGAAGATCACATCCATTCCGTCGGCCACAGCGAGCGCAGCGGAGCCGTTGTTGAACCATATTTGTCAACTCAATGGTTTGTCAGCATGAAGCCGCTTTCTGATGCATCGGTTGCTTGGCAGAAAAAAAGCGACAAGGTTCAATTTGTTCCTGACCGTTTTGAAAAAACGTACCTTCACTGGATGGAAAATATCCGCGATTGGTGTATTTCTCGCCAGCTTTGGTGGGGACATCGGATTCCGGCTTGGTATCACAAGGAAACGGGCGAAATTTACGTGGATCATGAGGCTCCAAAAGACATTGAAAACTGGACGCAGGATGAGGATGTACTGGATACGTGGTTCAGCTCCGCTCTTTGGCCGTTTTCAACGATGGGATGGCCGGATGAAGATGCTGAAGATTTCAAACGGTTCTATCCGACGAATGTGCTTGTGACAGGCTATGACATTATTTTCTTCTGGGTTTCGCGAATGATTTTCCAAGGGCTTGAATTTACAGGTGAGCGTCCATTTAAAGACGTGTTGATTCACGGGTTAATCCGTGATGAACAAGGCCGTAAAATGAGCAAGTCACTCGGAAATGGCGTAGATCCTATGGAGGTTATTGATAAATACGGAGCGGATTCGCTCAGGTATATGCTTGCTACAGGGGTATCTCCTGGACAGGATCTTCGGTTTAGTTTTGAAAAGGTTGAATCGACATGGAACTTTGCCAATAAAATTTGGAACGCTTCACGATTTGCCTTAATGAATATGGATGGACTTACGTATGAGGATATTGATTTTTCAGGAGAAAAATCTGTCGCCGATCAATGGATTTTAACTAGGTTGAATGAAACGATCGAAAGTGTTACTGAGCTCGTCGAAAAATACGAGTTTGGAGAAGTGGGAAGATACCTTTATAATTTTATTTGGGATGATTTCTGTGATTGGTATATTGAAATGGCGAAAATCCCGCTTTACGGCGATGATGAGCAAGCGAAAAAGACGACAAGATCAATCCTCGCCTATGTTCTCGATCAAACGATGCGTCTCTTGCATCCGTTTATGCCGTTTCTCACCGAAGAAATTTGGCAGCACCTGCCTCACAGCGGTGAGTCAATTACTGTAGCAGCGTGGCCAAAAGCAAAGGCAGATCATCAATTTGACGATGCGGCAGCTGATATGAAGCTTCTCGTGGAATTAATCCGCTCTGTTCGAAACATTCGCAGTGAGGTTAATACACCAATGAGCAAACAGGTTGAATTGTATATTAAGACTGGATCAAATGAGATTGCCGGGCGCCTGGATAAAAATCGCCACTATATCGAACGCTTCACCAACCCTAATGTTCTTGAGATCGGTACTGAGGTGAAATCAATAAATAAAGCATTGACCGCTGTAATCAGTGGAGCTGAGCTGATTCTCCCGCTTGAAGGGCTGATTAATATTGATGAAGAAATCGCCCGACTGGAGAAAGAGCTTGCCAAGCTTGATAAAGAAGTAGAACGTGTGCAGAAAAAGCTCTCGAACGAAGGATTTATAAAAAAAGCACCTGAGCAAGTCATAAATGAAGAACGGGCAAAGGAACAGGATTACGTGTCCAAACGTGAGGCTGTCCAAAACCGGATTGAAGAATTAAGAGGATAATATGAAGGAGGTGAAAGCTTTCACCTCCGTTTTGTAAAGAGGGGAACACAATTGTTTACTGGATTTGAAGAAGCACTCGGCTGGATACATGGCCGCTTGAAGTTTGGCGTCAAGCCGGGAATAGAACGTATGAAATGGTTTATGGAAAAATTGGACCATCCGGAAAAGAAAATAAAAGCGATTCATATCGCCGGAACTAATGGTAAAGGATCAACCGTCGCTTTTATCCGGTCGATCTTAAATGAATCGGGATATCGCGTTGGGACGTTCACCTCTCCTTATATCGTTACTTTTAATGAACGGATCAGCATTAACGGGCAGCCGATATCAGACGACGAGTGGCTTTTCCTTGTGAATCAAATTAAGCCGCTGACGGAAGAGCTGGAAAAAACGGAACTTGGCGCGCCAACAGAGTTTGAAATCATTACTGCTTGCGCTTTCCTCTATTTCAGCACTTGTAAAAACCTTGATTTTGTCATTTTTGAAACAGGTCTTGGCGGCAGGCTTGACAGCACAAATGTTGTCGAGCCTGTACTAACTCTGATAACGACGATCGGACATGATCACATGGCGGTTTTAGGCAGCACGCTGGAAGAAATTGCAGCTGAAAAGGCAGGAATTATTAAGAAAAATGTTCCCGTCATTACAGCAGTCCACCAAAAAAACGCCAATGAAGTCATTCGAATAAAGGCAGGGGAAATGAACGCTGAAAACATCTCCTTGCATGATGCGTGTGCGATTTTTAATGAAAAGGCACTGTCGGCGGGAGAAGAGTTTTCACTGGAAACGCAAGCTAAGCTTTATGAAAATCTTCAAACCTCGCTGATCGGCTCTCACCAACGACAAAATGCCTCACTTGCAGTGCTTGCAGCGGAAAAATTAAATCAGAGTGGACTAGCCGTTATTAATGAGTGCCAAATACGAGACGGCTTGAGAAAGGCAGTTTGGCCGGGAAGGTTTGAGAAAATATCTGATGATCCACCTGTCTATATTGATGGAGCACATAATATGGAAGGTGTCGAACGTCTTGTTGACACGGTAATGGATCATTTCTCAGGCAAACACTTGTACATTTGTTTTAGTGCGTTAAAAGATAAACCTTATGAAAAAATGATTGATAAATTGGACAAAATGGCATATGGCATCCATTTTACGAGCTTTGAATTTCCTCGTGCTGAACACGCAAAAGAACTTTACCAAACCAGCTCGAGTACAAATAAGTCTTGGGGGTCACAATTAAGCTCCATTAATGAGTTTATTGAAACGTGCAAAAAGGATAAAGACAGCGTGGTGATTTTAACAGGATCTCTTTATTTTATTTCACAAGCACGTACCATGCTGAATAAATAATGATCGGAAAAAGGGTGCGCATTTTCATGCGTACTCTTTTTTTAAAATCTAACAGCATTGTCAAAATGCTAATTTTGCAAATCAAATTCAATAATTTGACAAATTAGTAAATTGGACCTGGTTACATGGTATTATTGAACCGCAAAACTAATTAATAGAAAAGGTAGGGAGTTATAGTATGCTAGCAATGCTTCTCTTTTTTTACGGCCTTTTGTTTGGTTCTTTTTTTAATGTGGCAGGTTACCGCATCCCGAAGCAAATCTCCATCATAAAGCCTAGATCCTCTTGTTCAAACTGCAAACAGACGTTATCCGCAAGCGAATTAATCCCTATATTCTCTTACTTGATTCAAGGCCGAAAATGTAAAAGGTGCGGAAGTGCCATTCCAGCTTTTTATACATGGATCGAGCTTTTAACTGCTTGTCTATTTGCATTAGCTGGTTTATTGATGGGATGGTCCTTTGAGCTTTTAGTAGCACTTCTGCTTATATCACTATTGATGATCATTATTGTGTCTGATGGTTTGCATATGATAATCCCGAATCGGGTTCTGCTTTTTTTCCTTCCTCTTCTAATTGTTGTAAGAATCCTATCTCCGCTTGAGCCGTGGTATGGGAGTATAACAGGAGGATTTATTGGCTTTTTTCTTCTTCTTTTTATTTCTGTGATAAGCCGTGGCGGAATGGGGGGAGGGGATGTGAAGCTTTTTGGACTGCTAGGTGTAGTCTTAGGTTTGAAGTTAGTTTTACTTGCGTTTTTTCTTTCCTGCCTATTTGGGGTGATCGCCGGATATGTTGGTATGGCCAAAGGAAAAATAAAAAAGAATCAACCCATTCCGTTTGGACCGTCGATTGTTGCAGGCTCGCTAACAAGTTATTTTTTGGGGGAATCAATCATTGAATGGTATTTTCAATCAATTGGGATGGGGTAAAGAAAGAGTGTTCATTTTTTGTTAATTAGTAAGTCTTGCTTTTGCTTAGGTCTAGTTTTTTATCTAGGAAATATATAAGAATTCGACTTTGCCAGCAAAAAAAGACAACCCTTTTGAACCTTAAAATAATTTGACGAAACCTTTTTGAACGAGGCGAAAAAAGTCTTGTTCTTTTTTTTTTTCGTTGTGATAAAGTGTGGACAACTAGCTGGACAGGCATGGAACTGTTGTTGTACATAGGGGAGCAGCATCGGGATACGAAATTATTTTTCGAAAAAAAGCGAGGGGAACGACAAATGAGGAAAAGAAATAAGAAAAAAGGGCTGAAGGTGACAATTAACGGGCAAGAGGAAACGGTTTATGGCGAAGAAAGCAAAGAAAAAGCAGAAGCAGAAGCAAACGATCAAGTAACGTTTTCGAATTGGGAAGAGAAAAGGAAAGCAGAGATGGAAACTTCCGCTGCGAAGGATGAAAAAAAAGAAGACGAATTTGAATGGGTTTTGCCTGAAGAAGAAGAGGCAAATGATGATCCGAAGGTCGTATCTCCTTATCAAAAGAAGAAAGCATCCGGGAAAAGTCCTCATAATAAGAAGAACAAGCTATTTAACTCTTCAATCAAAAGAGTGACAACAACGGTTATTTTTGCTGTTTTAATCGGAAGCGGACTGGGGATATTTGCTTTAAGCCTCTCTACAGACGGTGGATCTCCATCAACATCTGCATCTACAGAACCTTCTAACAATGATTCGAAAGGCGATGAAACGACAGAAACGGATAAAGCCGGAAGCGCTGCTGAAAGTTCAGGAGACGGAAATCTGTCCACATTTGCCGTCCAAGCAGGTCTCTATTCTTCGGAAGAAGGCGCGAATTCGGTTGTTGACAAGTTAATTTCGGAAGGCTATGCAGCAGCTACTCTTGCCAAGGATGAAGGGTATTTTGTGATTGCCGGAATCGCTGAGGACAAAGAATTAACAGCTGCTCTCAGCCAAACGTTAGTTGACAACGGAACGGAAGCTTGGGGAGGAAAAGAGCTGTCGTTTTCGATAGATGCTGCGATTAGTGATTCCTTTAAGAAAGCTTGCGAGCTATCAGCGACAGCAATTACGGGAGCGCAGGTACCTGAAAATGAAATAAGTGCTCTGGAGGAAGCAGTTACTAGCATCAGCGGGGAAGAATCGGCTGGCCTTAAAGAGGGAATTCTCAAATCGCTGGAATATTTAAAACAACCCTCAGCGGAGTCTGGATGGAAAAGCCAGCAGGCATTGCTTGACCAATTGAAGAATCTATCCTCTTAAGCTCCCTTCGATAAAAGGGGGCTTTTTTAGTGCGCTTTTCCCGTGATATTCTTTTTTTCTATTAAAATAAGAAAATAACATTTTGATATCTTTTGTCATGAAAAAGATATTTTTCTGCAATTGTACTTGGTGTGCCCAGTTTGGTAGGATAAACAAGTATCTTTTTTTCTGAGCAGAAAGACTTAGGGGAGGAAAATGCAAAATGAAACCGCTAATACTAGCATCTCAATCGCCTCGAAGAAAGGAAATTTTAGATCTTCTTCAGCTTCCTTATTCCATCGTGATAAATGAAGCGGAAGAAAAAATAAACCGAAACCTTTCGCATGCTGAAAACGTCCAATTGTTAGCCGAGCAAAAGGCCGGAGGTATAGCTGAGAAATATCCGCAGGCTGTCGTAATCGGTGCAGACACGATGGTTTGTTTAAAGGATAAGAGCTTCGGCAAGCCAAAAACGGCTGAAGAGGCGGCTCTCATGCTGAGAGAACTGTCAGGAGCGACTCATTCTGTTCTGACCGGGGTAGCCATTAAGTCAGAAGACGCTTCTGTTTCGTTTGTCGAAGAAACAAAGGTGACATTCTGGACACTCGAGGAAGAAGAGATTTGGTCATATATCCACGACAGTCAGCCTTTTGATAAAGCCGGCGCGTATGGCATTCAGGATAGAGGAGCCCTCTTTGTCAAAACGATTATCGGAGATTATTACTCAGTAGTCGGATTACCTATTTCCAAAACGATGAGAGCATTAAAAGAATTTGGTATTCATGCCTTTTGAATCATCCTGGCGAGAAGGGAATTCAAAGGGAGAGTGACATAGACTTGAGTGAAATGCAAATGAAGCTAAGAGACTTTCCGCAAGATGAAAAGCCAAGGGAACGTCTGCTTGCTCTTGGTGCTGAGAGCTTATCCAATCACGAGCTGCTTGCCATCCTACTGCGTACAGGAACGAAAAAAGAATCCGTGTTGCAGCTTTCAAATCGTCTTCTGCAATCCTTTGACGGGCTCAGGCTGTTAAAGGAGGCATCCGTTGAGGAGCTTTCAAGCATTTCCGGGATCGGGCGTGCGAAGGCTGTACACATCATGGCAGCTCTTGAGCTTGGACGGCGTGTTCACAAGCTCGTATACGAAGATCGGTATGTTATTCGTACTCCTGAAGATGGCGCCAAATATTTAATGGAAGATTTGCGATTTTTAAATCAAGAGCACTTCGTGGTTATGTTTCTCAATACGAAAAATCAAATCATCCATAAGCAAACCATTTTTATAGGCAGCTTAAATGCGTCGATCGTGCATCCGCGGGAGGTTTTTAAAGAAGCGGTAAAGCGTTCTGCCGCATCGCTGATTTGCGCCCATAACCACCCTTCAGGCGACCCCAGTCCTAGCAGGGAAGATATAGAAGTCACCAAAAGGCTGTGCGACTGCGGCAAAATGATCGGCATCGAAGTGCTCGATCATTTGATCATTGGTGATCAAAAATATGTGAGTCTTAAAGAAAAAGGATATTTGTGACACTGTTTTTTTCAACAAATTACGATATAATGTAGTTTATGAGTTTTCTTTCCCAAAAGGGAATTTTGCTTCAGAAAGGAAGATACATAAAAATGTTTGGAATTGGTACGAGAGACCTTGGAATAGATCTAGGTACAGCGAATACGCTCGTATTTGTAAAAGGAAGAGGAATTGTGGTGCGCGAGCCATCAGTTGTCGCTTTGCAAACTGATACGAAACAAATTGTAGCAGTGGGAAATGATGCGAAAAATATGATCGGCCGTACGCCTGGTAATGTTGTTGCCCTGCGTCCAATGAAGGATGGGGTCATCGCGGACTATGAGACAACCGCCACGATGATGAAATATTATATTAATCAAGCTGTTAAAAATAAAAGCTTGTTTTCAAGAAAACCGTACGTTATGGTTTGTATTCCATCCGGAATCACGGCTGTTGAAAAACGTGCGGTAATAGATGCAACCCGACAAGCAGGCGCACGAGATGCCTATCCGATTGAAGAGCCGTTTGCCGCTGCGATAGGCGCGAATCTGCCAGTATGGGAGCCGACTGGAAGTATGGTTGTTGATATCGGCGGAGGAACGACAGAAGTAGCAATTATTTCTTTAGGAGGCATTGTTACTTGCCAATCGATCCGGGTGGCCGGTGACGAAATGGACGATGCTATTATTAACTATATCAGAAAGACCTACAATCTGATGATCGGTGACCGCACGGCTGAGGCGATAAAAATTGATATAGGCTCTGCTGATTCCGGCGAGGGTGTAGACAATATGGAAATCAGAGGACGAGACTTATTAACAGGCCTTCCTAAGACGATTGAAATAACAGCAAAAGAAATAGCTGGCGCATTACGCGATACAGTGATGACCATTGTAGACACGGTCAAGAATACATTGGAAAAAACACCGCCTGAGCTTGCTGCGGATATTATGGATCGCGGGATTGTGCTGACTGGCGGCGGAGCTCTGCTTCGCAATCTCGATAAAGTCATTGGAGATGAAACCAATATGCCAGTTCTTATTGCCGAAGACCCGCTTGACTGCGTGGCAATTGGAACAGGAAAAGCCTTGGAGCACATTCATTTATTTAAAGGGAAATCAAACGATAACCGGTAACAAATAGAAGAGGTGTAATTCATGCCACAGTTTTTTTCAAATAAACGGTTAATGTTTTTGCTCCTTAGTGTCATCATATTGGTTGCAATGATTGGGTATTCGTTAAGGGATGACCGGACTTCTTCATGGCCAGAAAAATTTATAAGTGATACTACCGGCTTATTTCAAAATATATTCCATACGCCCGCTCAATTTTTTGCGGGTTTCTTTGAGAACATAGATGATCTCAGGAATACGTATAAGGAAAATGAACGATTACGTTCAAAGCTGGATGAGCAGACACAATATGAAACAGAAATTCAACAGCTGAAAATTCAAAATCAAGAATTAAAAGATGAACTTGGACGAAAAGAGACTCTGGCAGATTTCACGACGATTCCAGCCACGCTTATCGCACGAAATCCGGAGATGTGGTACAACCGGATATCCATTAATAAAGGCTCAAACCAGGGTGTCGAAAAAAATATGGCAGTGATTACTTCTAAAGGGTTAATCGGGAGGGTTATCTCGGTTGATAACTTTAAATCTACGGTCCAGCTCTTAAGCGACCCGGACCGCAGAAACCTTGTTGCTGCCCAAGTTGTCGAAAAAGACAGCGCAAAATTAGTCGTTCACGGCTTGATCAGAGGATACGACCGGGAGAAAAAGGCTCTCATGTTTGAAATTGAGCCGGACGAAAAGAGAGAAATTAAGAAAGGTGATATCGTCCAAACCTCCGGGACAGGCGGTGTTATGCCTCCGAATTTGCCGATTGGCGAAGTGATTGATGTCCAGCCGGATTCTTACGGTCTGACGAAGATCGCTTATGTTAAGCCTGCTGCGGATTTTTATGATATAGGCAACGTCACAGTGGTTGACCGGACGGCTGATACAGCGGATCCAAATGATCTATCTTCAGAGGAGGAAGGTTCTTGAGACGGATTTTACTTCCTTTTCTTATGATATTTATGCTGATTTCGGACAGTTTATATGTTGAGTTCGTACGATTACCCTTTGTTTCAGAAGATCAAATGGCTGTGCCGCGGTTTTTGCTGTTGGCTTTAGTATTTATGGCCGCCTATATAAACCAGCGGCATGCCGTTGTATACGGTCTTATTTTCGGGCTTTTGTATGACATCAATTACACTCAGATTCTAGGAGTCTATATGTTCGGCTACGCAGCACTTTGCTATTTGCTGTCAAAGGCGTTTAAGGTTCTTCAAACGAATGCATTCGTCGTGATCGTTCTGTCTGTAATAGCAGTAGCGGTCTTAGAATTTTATGTGTACGGAGTGCAGCTTGTCATTACACCGTCGATTCTGTCGTTCAATGCTTTTGTCATCGAGCGGCTGCTGCCGACACTCGCATTAAATTGCTGTGCTTCTATCCTTACACTCTTTCTTTTCAAACGATATTTTGTTAACTATAAACGAAGATTTTTAGACGAGTAAAAAAAGGATTTTTTCTATCATATGTCGAAAAGAGTATGATGTTGAGGTGAACATCGTGAAGGCTCAGAAACAACAATACGCAACGATAAAAGGCACGAAAAACGGGCTGACTCTGCATTTGAACGATTCCTGCTCATTTCAGGAGCTTCTCCAGAGCCTTCAAGAGATGCTCTCTTCCGAATATTATACGGATAGCAAGGGACAAAAAATAAATGTTCATGTGGAGCTTGGGAACCGTTTTATTAATGAAGATCAAAAAGCACAGATTTGCAAGATCATTGCAGCTAGAGAAGAGCTGTCTGTTTATTCAATCGAAAGCAATGTAATAAGTAAAATAGAAGCAGAACGGATACTGGAAGAATCTGAAGTCATATCAGTGGCAAAAATTGTCCGTTCCGGCCAAATTCTACAGGTGGAAGGTGACTTGCTTCTCATTGGGGATGTCAATCCTGGTGGAACGGTAAGAGCCGGCGGCAATATTTTCGTATTAGGGGCTTTAAAAGGAATTGCCCATGCCGGCTATAATGGCAACAGGCAGGCAGTAATTGCTGCTTCTGTCATGACCCCGACCCAATTAAGAATCGGCAGTATATTAAATCGGTCGCCTGATCATTACCAAGAAGGCGATAAAAATGATATGGAATGCGCTTATTTGGATGAGAATGAAAAGATGGTCATTGAACGCCTTCAACAATTAGCTCATTTAAGACCTAATTTAACGAGGCTTGAAGGAGGAATTAAAATTGGGTGAGGCTATTGTAATCACATCTGGGAAAGGCGGAGTAGGGAAAACCACCACCTCTGCAAACTTGGGTACGTCTTTAGCCATACTGGAAAAAAAAGTGTGCCTTGTCGATACGGATATCGGCCTGCGTAATTTAGATGTCGTTATGGGGCTTGAAAATCGAATCATTTATGATCTTGTCGACGTGACTTCCGGAAGGTGCAAAATCCATCAAGCGCTGGTAAAAGATAAGCGTTTCGACGGTTTGCTGTATCTGCTGCCTGCTGCTCAAACGAGTGATAAATCTGCGGTAACTCCTGAGCAGGTAAAAGAATTGATCCAGCAATTGAAGCAGGATTTTGACTACATAATTATTGACTGTCCAGCAGGAATCGAGCAAGGATACAAAAATGCGATTTCCGGGGCAGATAAAGCAATTGTGGTTACGACTCCGGAAAAATCAGCAGTTCGTGACGCGGACCGGATCATCGGTTTGTTGGAACAGGAGGATATCGAAGCTCCACGCTTGATCGTAAACCGTATTCGCAGCCAGCTGATGAAGAATGGGGATACAATGGATGTTGATGAAGTTGTCCAGCATTTATCGATTGATTTGATCGGAATTGTTGCAGATGACGATGATGTTATTAAGGCATCACATAATGGCGAGCCGATTGCAATGGATCCGAAAAACCGCGCATCTATTGCATATCGTAATATAGCCCGCCGTGTACTCGGCGAATCGGTTCCCCTTCAGCCATTTGAAGAAGAGAATAAAGGAGTATTCGCAAGACTGAAATCATTTTTTGGTGTCAGAGCTTAATAGATTTATTTAAGTCCTTCTGCTTTATAAAGCAGAGGGATTTTTTTGTTATATTCAGCCTGGCCTTAGAACATGGAAAGTGAGCATATTTAAATTGGACAAGGAATAAGATTGTACAAACAAAGTGAAAAAGGATGGTCGGTAAGGATGAAGCATCGAGGGGATGATATTCGCAAAAGATTTGCCAAAGAATTGAAAAAAAGAAAGGCTCAAAACGATCACGTAACGAAAACAAAGCTGGATACACCTAAATGGCCGGCAGTGGAAGGAGACAAGCAAGATAGTTCTGCCGCCTATCAAGAAGATTTGAGTGAGAAGAATAGCAGACATCCGCTTTTTTCTAATTTTTTTCTATTTAAATGTCTGATTTCGGCTTGTCTTGTCCTTATTGCAGCGATTACATACAAGTCGGATGATACACCATTTGATAGGTTGAAGCCGTATTTCAGCACGACATTTACTGAAGAATTTCAATTTGCGGCGGTTAACCGCTGGTATGAATCTAATTTTGGAAACCCGTTAGCTTTCCTTATGAACAATAAAGAAGGGACGAATGAACCGGTTGAAGTCAATCGAGATTTACCGGCCTCCGGAAAAATTCAAGAAACCTTTAAGGACAATGGGGAAGGAGTCAAAATTGAAACGTCTTCCCAGGAGATTAAAAGTATAAAAGAAGGCTATATCATCGATATATCAAAAGATCCGAAGACGGGGCTGACTGTCGTCATACAGCATGCCGACAATTCTTACAGCTCATATGGAGAACTAGAAGAAATCAATGTGTCATTGTACCAGTTTGTTGACAAAGGAAGCGAAATAGGAAAAATCCATATGAGTGAAGAAAATAAAGGAGTTTATTTTTTTGCAATAAAGCAAGGAGAAAATTATATCGATCCGAAACAGGTGATTTCCTTTGAATAAAGGGGCGGAGTTATTGGCAAAACTGCATATTCATCCTTGCCTGTGGGTCGTGATGGGAATCTGCCTGGTCACTGGGTACATCCAGCAATTTTTGTGTTTATTTCTTATCGTTTTTATTCATGAGCTCGGCCATTCCATCGCTGCCTTATTTTTTTCGTGGCGAGTGAAGAGAATCCTGCTGCTGCCGTTTGGAGGATTACTTGAAGCAGAAGAGCACGGAAACCGTCCCTTAAAGGAGGAGCTTGTGGTTATAGCAGCAGGGCCGATTCAACACGTCCTCCTGCAATTGGCCGCATGGCTCTTTTTCTTAATGTCCGGTATCAATCAATCCCAGTATGACATGTTTACATTTTATAATTTTTCCATTTTGCTCATTAATTTATTGCCAATATGGCCTTTGGACGGGGGAAAATTAGCATTCATCTTGTTTTCAAAGTATTTTCCCTATCAAACGGCTCACCGGTACAGCTTGCTGTCCTCTTCCCTGTTTTGTTTGCTTCTCCTTCTTTGGTTTGCAGCCGTTTCTCCTATGCAGCTGAGCGCTTGGATTCTTTTGGTCTTTCTGACATACTCTCTTTATGATGAATACCGGAAAAGGCATTTCACACACATTCGCTTTTTATTAGAACGATATTACGGGAAAAAAAGAGAGCTGGGGAGGCTGACTCCGATTAAGGTGAGCGCTGACGATAAAATCCTTGACGTGCTCTCAAAATTCCGGCGGGATTGCAAGCATCCGATTCATATAGAAAAAGACGGACGGACAATAAGCGAGCTGGATGAGAATGAATTGCTCCATGCTTACTTTGCAGAAAAACGGACGAACACGTCTATGGAGGAATTGATGTATCTCTATTAACAATCAGGCAAATTAGATTGACAATCACGGCTCTCTTTGGTATATTTTTTATGTTATGCTTGTAGCACCAAGCTATAACCGCTCAGAAGAGGTAATAAGAGCTTGCAATAAGCCGCCTTTGTCTGGCGAGTCTTAGTCAAATAGGAGGTGCATCTGATGTACGCAATTATTCAAACAGGTGGAAAACAAATCAAAGTTGAAGAAGGCCAAGCGGTTTATATCGAAAAACTTCCTGCTGAAGCTGGAGAAACCGTTACTTTCGAAAACGTTTTGTTTGTCGGTGGAGAAAATGTAAAAGTTGGCAGCCCGCTCGTTGAAGGCGCAACTGTAACGGCAAAGGTTGAAAAACAAAGCCGTGCGAAAAAACTTGTTGTGTTTAAATACAAACCGAAGAAAAACCAACACAAAAAACAAGGTCACCGTCAGCCATACACTAAAGTTGTAATCGAAAAAATTAACGCGTAAGGCGTGTTTTTGATATGATTCAGGCAACGATTAACAGATCAGGCAACTCACGGGAAATTGTTTCGTTTTCATTATCGGGACATGCTGATTTTGCTGAGCATGGTCAGGATCTTGTATGTGCGGGAGCTTCGGCGATCGTTATCGGTGCGATTAATGCGGTGGAAGCTGTAGCGGATATTAAACCGGTTCTGGAAATGTCAGATGACGGAGGCTACGTGCATTTTGAATTTCCTGCTGAGTATGATCACAGTGCCTTTCAAAAAGCACAGCTGCTGCTTGAAGGAATGATTGTATCTCTTGAAACGATTGAAAGAGACTATCAAGACTACTTGCAACTCAAGCAAAATACGATATAGGAGGTGAATCTCATGTTAAGATTAGATCTTCAATTTTTCGCATCTAAAAAAGGAGTAGGTTCAACGAAAAACGGACGTGACTCTGAATCCAAGCGTCTTGGCGCAAAACGTGCAGATGGACAATTTGTTAGCGGCGGCTCCATTCTTTTCCGCCAGCGCGGCACAAAAATCTATCCTGGTGAAAACGTCGGACGCGGAGGAGACGACACACTTTTTGCTAAAATCGACGGAACTGTTCGCTTCGAACGTTACGGACGTGACCGCAAAAAAGTGAGTGTCTACCCTGCGGCTCAATAATCGAAAAAACTCCGATCAAATGTGATCGGGGTTTTTTTAATGTGTAAAGGCAAAAAAATATTTCTTTGGGATCAATCGTTTGAATTTTAGCTGAAAAGTGTTGGTTTAGAAGACGTAATCACGGTTTTATTCAATGTTCCTGTATAGAAAACGCGTTTTCATTCTCAGGTCTTCTCTGTTATAATTCAAAGTACGAAACTTCACAAAACTCCTAAAAAGAGAAGAAATGATTGGGAGTGCTATCATGAAAGAATTAACAAATCAAGCAGAAAATCACACCGATCAAACGGTGCTTTCAAAGGAACTTCTTCATTTGCTTGGTCATTCCCGACACGATTGGATGAATAAATTGCAGCTGATAAAGGGAAATTTAAGCTTGCAAAAATATGAACGAGTATTTGAAATTATCGAAGAAATGGCCATAGAGGCGCAGCATGAATCAAAGCTTTCCAGCATGAAGGTTCCCCATCTTGCCTATGATTTGGTTACGTTCAATTGGAAATCAAAGTATATTACACTTGAATACGAAATATTGGGAAGCGTCAAGGATTTGTCTTATTTTGATGACAAGCTTGTTTACGTGGTTCGAAAGTTATTACATCTTTTTGAACAGGCTGTGTCGAAGGAAAGTGAGAATCATTTGACTTTGACCCTGCAAACAGATTCTCCTGACGATGTACTCATTCTATATTTTGATTTTCATGGCTTGCTGCAGAACAAAGAAGTCTTTGATAATATCCATACTGCTGACAGAAGCTTTTATCATATCAATCGATTCAAAATATCGGATAAAGAGTGTCTTGCAGAATTATATCTGCAATGATTTTTTTCATTTAGAACGGAGGAAATTATGTTTGTAGATCAGGTCAAAGTGTATGTGAAAGGCGGCGATGGGGGCAACGGAATGGTTGCTTACCGCCGTGAGAAATATGTTCCTAAAGGAGGTCCTGCCGGCGGAGACGGGGGAAAGGGAGGCAACGTCGTTTTCGTTGTCGATGAAGGACTCAGAACTCTGATGGATTTCCGTTACAATAAGCATTTTAAAGCGGACCGCGGGGAACACGGAATGTCAAAAAATCAGCATGGAAAAAATGCTGACGATTTAGTAGTTAAAGTTCCGCCGGGTACGGTTGTGACAGATGAAGATACAAATCAGGTCATCGCCGATCTTACCGAGCACGGACAAAAAGCCATAATTGCAAAAGGCGGAAGAGGAGGAAGAGGCAATACAAGATTTGCTACGCCGGCAAATCCCGCTCCTCAGCTTTCTGAAAATGGCGAACCCGGAAAAGAGAGACAAATCATTCTTGAACTAAAGCTTCTCGCGGACGTGGGGCTTGTCGGCTTTCCAAGCGTCGGGAAGTCGACGTTATTATCGGTCGTATCTGCAGCGAAGCCGAAAATTGCTGATTACCACTTTACGACGTTGTCGCCAAATATCGGTGTAGTCGAAACAGATGATGGCCGCAGCTTTGTCATGGCCGATCTTCCTGGCTTAATTGAAGGTGCACACGAAGGTGTCGGGCTGGGACATCAATTTTTGCGGCACATTGAACGAACAAGGGTTCTTGTGCATGTAATTGATATGTCCGGACTTGAGGGAAGAGATCCATATGAGGATTATCGTACGATCAACGAGGAGCTTAAACAGTACAATCTTCGCTTGCTTGAACGTCCCCAAATCATTGTCGCCAATAAAATGGATATGCAGGAGGCAGCGGATCATCTGGAAAGCTTTAAAGAGAAAGTCGGAGATGATTATCCGATTTATCCTGTCAGTGCTCTTACTAGACAAGGACTGCGTGAATTACTGTTTGAGATTGCCAACCAGTTGGAGACAACTCCTGAGTTTCCACTTTATGACGAAGAAGAGCTTACTGAAAATCGCGTTCTTTACAAAATGGAGGATGAAGAACAGCCATTTTTCATTACTCGCGATTCCGATGGAACATTTGTCATTACCGGACAGCAGCTGGAAAGGCTGTTTAAAATGACAGACTTTTCAAGAGATGAATCTGTTAAACGTTTTTCAAGGCAGCTGCGCGGCATGGGAGTCGACGATGCACTCAGAGAACGGGGAGCAAAGGACGGAGATACGATCAGGCTGCTTGACTTTGAATTTGAATTTATTGATTGATGGATGGATCGAAAGAGCGGACTAGCCTGCTCTTTCGATTTTAAAGGAGAGTAGTGCTTGTGAAAGAAGAGACATTTTATTTGGTCCGAGAAGACGTTTTGCCTGATGCAATGAGAAAAACGCTTGAAGTCAAAAACTTGATCGAGCGCAAAAAAGCAGAATCTGTTGCAGAAGCGGTAAAGCAGGTCGATTTAAGCAGAAGCGCTTACTATAAATATCGCGACGCTGTTTTTCCGTTTTATACAATGGTAAAGGAACAAATCATTACTCTTTTTTTCCATCTGGAAGACCGCTCGGGAACGTTGTCACGGCTCTTGTCCGTCGTGGCACAATCGGGCTGCAACGTATTGTCGATTCACCAGACGATTCCTTTGCAAGGAAGGGCCAATGTTACACTGTCGGTCAGCACCGCTGGAATGGATGAAGATATTCATTCTTTAATGGCAAAGCTGAAAAAAATGGATTTTATAGAGAGAATTGAAATATTAGGATCAGGCGCTTAAGGAGAGAGAACATATATCATGCACATGAACGTCGCTTATTTGGGGCCAGAAGCAACCTTTACACACCTTGCGGTTACTTCATGTTTTCGTAACGAAATTACAGCAAAACCATACATAACGATCCCGGAATGCATGGACGCAGCTATGAATAGAGAAGTTGACCTGGCTGTTGTCCCGTTGGAAAATGCCATTGAGGGATCCGTCAATCTGACCATTGATTATTTAATTCATGAACAGCCTTTGCAAATCGTTGGAGAAATTGTCTCTCCGATTCGGCAGCATTTGCTGGTTCATCCCAGCAGGAAAGATACTTGGCAAAACATTGAAAAAATTGAGTCGCACCCTCATGCGATAGCACAATGCCATCGATTTTTACGCCAATACTTTAAAACAACACCGTTTGATTATACAACGTCAACGGGAGCGGCAGCAAAGTTTGTTAGTGAACATCCGGAATGCAATATGGGAGTGATTGCGAATGAAATGGCTGCGAAGATCTACCAGCTTGAAATCGTAAAAGAAGATATCCACGACTATGACAATAACTATACCCGATTTGCAATTTTGCAGCGGCCAAATCAGGATGCTGCCTTACCAGTAAAGAATCAATCGTCAGTGGATAAAACAACATTAATGGTAACTCTTCCAAATGACAGAACAGGTGCGTTGCATCAAGTTTTGTCCGCCTTTGCATGGAGACAAATCAACCTGTCAAAAATAGAATCCCGGCCAACAAAAGCCGGTGTTTGGGACTATTTTTTCATAATAGACATTGAGATGAAGCTTGATGATGTATTAATCCCTGGAGCTATCGCTGAAATTGAGGCGCTCGGCTGCGGTGTCAAGCTTTTGGGATCGTACAGCTCCTATCTGCTGTAAAAAACCTCCAAGCAAATGCTTGGAGGTTTTCTTTAATCTTTTACAAGAATCCCAGCCTTGTATAGGGCGTTTTCTACTTCGTTTAATTTGCTTTCGTCGTCAGATACAATGGTGTGAATGTGAATGCCGCCTGTTAATTCCAACAAATATGAAGCATTTGTCGACTCCACTTTTTTTATAAAATCACCGACTTCTTTTCTTGTGCTTACATGTATCGCTGCAGTTAAATCTCCATAAACAGGATGCTCAATAATTACATCCTTAACTGTTACGCCAAAATCAACGATCATATCTAATTCAATTTCGGTTTCCTCCGGCAAATGGCTGCAGGCAATTTTTTTTTCGTACGTTTTCTTTACCCTTGCTGTAGAGTGAAGATACATGTAACCTTGGCTCGTCGCAACAATTGGTTCATTTTTTGCTTTAAGCAAGGAGATGTCCTGGACGATGATCTGTCTTGAGACGCAAGCTTTTTTTGCGAGTTCCGTTCCGGTAATTGGAGCAGAAGCTTCTTTTAGCCAGTCAAGAATCTGTTCTCTCCTTTGTTCTCCCGATAATTTAACTCCTTCTTGCAATCGCAGCAGCCCCTTTCTTATTTTTTTGTAATTGTTTCAATACTTGAAGTAAAGATGCGATGTCTGCATCTGTAGTCTCATAACCGAAAGATATGCGAATGAATTGCCGGGCCTTCTCTTTAGAATAGCCCAGCGAGGTGAGTGCTTGTGATGGCTCCTGTTTTTCTGCTGAGCAAGCTGTTCCGGTAGATAGGCAAATTCCTTTGCGATTACTTTCTAACATAACATATTGTCCTTCATAAGGAGGAAAAAAACAACCGAAAATGTGAGGAAGGATCTTCGCCGTCGAATTTGAAAGAGCGGGCTGTAATGAAAGCTTTTGTTCTTTTACATCACAGACTAATCTTTTACGAAGATGCTCGTATTTTTGTGACTGTTGATCCTGTCTTTTGATGATCCATTCTGCAGCTGCCGCAAAAGCTCCAGCGCCGGGAACATTTACGGTGCCGGGCCGAAAGCCTTTCTCATGGGACGTATGGGGAAAGACAGGTTTCCAAAATACGTCGGGCCTGATATAAACGGCTCCAATTCCTTTAGGTCCGTAAATTTTGTGGCTCGCAAATGAAATGGCATCCACTCCAAGCTGAAGGATGTTTATCGGCAGTTTTCCAAAGGTTTGAACAGCATCGGTGTGAAGGAGAATTCCTCTTTCCTTTAATTCACAGGACAGCTCCGCAAGTGGCTGGATTACTCCGGTCTCACTGTTGGCATGCTGAATGGAAACAAGTCCTGTATCGGGCCGAAGTTTATTCAGGAGAGCTTCGCTTGTAATTAAGCCGTTTTTGTCAGGCGCAACAAAAGAAACTTCAAAGCCAATTTGTTTTACATATTCTGCAGTGCTTATGATGGATGGGTGTTCAACGGTCGTAGTGACAAAATGGCGCTTGCCTTTTGGCAGGCCTAATAAAAGAGAATAAATGGCAAGCCAGTTTGATTCAGATCCCCCACTTGTAAAATACAAGCCGTTAGCTTGCCCGCCGATAGAATGAGCAAGCTGTTCCCTGCTGTAGTCAAGAATTCTATTCGCCATCTCACCGCCATCGTGAAGGCTTCTCGAATTTGCGTAAATGTCGGAGCTTAGTTTTTGCAAGGCGGTAAGAGCCGGCTCACACATCGGAGTAGTGGCTGCGTAGTCAAGATAAATCATGATCATTCCTCCGTTTTCGTAAAAAAGACTTGAGTTTATTGTATAGATGTGTAAATATAAGTGTCAAGACAACTGTAAACACAGGAGGCCGAAATGTCAAAACCTACTACGATTCTCATAGGGTCCGGGATAGCCGCTTTATCTTGTGCTGCTACGATGCCGCCTACTCATAAACTCCTTTTGATTACAAAACAAAATACACATGACAGCAATTCGATTCTTGCACAAGGGGGGATTGCTGCTGCGATAGACAGAGAAGATTCTACACGAAGTCATATAAATGATACGTTAGTTGCTGGAGCGGGGCATAACGATGAAATTGTCGTAAAAGAGGCTATAGAAGAAGGAAAAGACATCATCCAAAAAATGATCACGAGCGGATTTCCATTTGACAGAGATGTGCATGGCACAATTGATCTTGGCAAGGAGGGAGCCCATTCGCAAAACAGGATCGTTCATGCAGGTTCAGATGCTACCGGAGAGGTTCTCATCCGTCACTTCCTGTTCAATCACCCTGATCTTGAAATCGCCGAACATGAAACGGCTGTCGAGCTTGTAGTGAGTGAAGGTGAATGTGCAGGCGTTGTGACAAAACAAAAGGATGGGAAGATTATATTTAGAAAAGCAGACCATGTCGTGTTAGCGACTGGCGGTTGCGGAAATCTTTACACCTTTCACTCAAATCAACCGACAGTGACCGGAGACGGACTGTCCCTTGCCTATAGAGCCGGAGCCAGGCTGACTGACATGGAATTTCTTCAATTTCATCCGACCATGCTGGTCAAAACAGGGAAATGCTTCGGGCTTATTTCTGAAGCTGTCAGAGGGGAAGGCGCTCAATTAGTTGATGAATCAGGACGAGAAATTATGAATGGGGTTCATCCACAGAGAGATCTTGCTTCTAGAGATATCGTAGCAAGACAACTTTTTAAAGAGCAGCAGAAAGGCCATCAAATATTTTTAGATATTCGAGGGATTCCCCATTTTTCCGATCGGTTCCCGACTATTTCGCGGCTTTGTGAGAAAGCTGGAGTATCAATAAAAGAGGGTAAGATTCCGGTTTCACCCGGCATGCACTTTTTAATGGGCGGAGTGGAAGTAAACCGTTGGGGAGAAACGAATATCAAAAGGCTGTTTGCTATAGGTGAGGTGTCTTGCACCGGCCTTCACGGAGCGAACCGGCTCGCGAGCAATTCATTATTGGAAGGGCTGGTATTTGGAAAACGCGCAGCGGAAAAAATTTCGAATGATTTCAGCACAGCTCCATCAGTTCCGGAAAGAAAGGATATCATATTTGACGTACCTCAGCTCGATATCCCCCGGTTAAAAGAAATCATGACAGCATTCGTCGGGATTGTCCGATCCAAACATGAATTGGAAGTCGCGGCAAAATGGTTAGACGGCATGTCGACAAAGCCCATTCATGTGAAAAATATCACAAATGATGAACTTGAAACCTTTCACTTGTACGAAACTGCGAAACGAATCACAGCTTCCGCCCTTGCTAGAGAGGAAAGCAGAGGAGCACATTTCAGAGAAGACTACAAACAAACTGATCCGGACTGGGCTGGAAAAAAAATCATCCATGAGAAGGGAAAATTGTTCACAGAACAAAGAGAAGGAGAAGAGGCAGCATGCAGCATTTTCAAGTGAAAAAAATGATGGAATCCTTTTTTTCTGAGGATATTGGCCACGGTGATCTAACAGCCGATCTAGTTTTTCGAGAGGATCATACTTGCCGGGCACAGCTGATAGCTAAAGAAAATGGTTATTTTTCAGGTGCAGCTGTATTGAAGGCGGGCTATGAAGTGTTAAGTGAGGAAGTTGAAGTAAATTGTTTTCTCAGTGATGGAGAGCCACTGTTTGAAGGAGATGTAATAGCGGAAGTTACCGGACCTGCGCGAATGATTTTAACGGGAGAACGGGTCATTTTAAATCTCATTCAGCGAATGTCAGGAATTACGACGATAACTAGAAAATCAGTTGCTGCATTAAACGACCCATCGATTCAAATATGTGACACCAGAAAGACGACACCTGGACTAAGGGCTTTGGAAAAATTCGCAGTGAGAGCGGGAGGCGGGAGTAATCATCGCTTCGGCCTATACGATGGAATCATGATTAAAGATAACCATATTGCTGCTTGCGGATCGATAAAAAATGCGGTTCGGATGATTAAAGAGACAGCCGGCCATATGGTCAAGATAGAAGTAGAGATTGAAACGGAAGATCAATTATATGAAGCAATTGAAGCAGGAGCGGACGTTATTATGTTTGATAATTGCCCGCCGGAGAAAACTGCTCGATTTGCAAAGCTCGTTCCTGGGGGAATCATACTTGAAGCTTCCGGGGGGATTACAATTGAAAATCTTCCTGCCTACAGCGGAACCGGAGTGGATTATATTTCATTAGGGTATTTAACCCATTCAGCAAAAGCATTGGATATTAGCTTGGATGTCCTTATTCATACAACAAAATTGGAGGTTAAATAATGTCTATATTAGATCTGATCAAAATGGAAGACAAGATGATGCCTGCCCATTATAAAACATTGACAGAGAAAGAAATGGAGGAACGAGTTCAATCGATAAAAAAACGTTTCGGGAATAGGCTGATTATTCCCGGACACCATTATCAAAAAAATGAAGTGATCCAATTTGCCGATTTTACTGGAGATTCACTGCAGCTTGCACAAATGGCGAAAAAAAATACAGAAGCAGAATATATTGTTTTCTGCGGTGTTCATTTTATGGCTGAAACTGCCGATATGCTGACATCCAAACAGCAAACTGTCGTATTGCCGGACATGAGAGCAGGCTGTTCAATGGCTGATATGGCAAACATGCAGCAAACAGAACGCTGCTGGGAACAGCTGACGGATCGTTTTGGAGACACGATCATTCCGTTAACTTACGTAAATTCAACAGCAGAAATTAAAGCCTTTGTCGGTATGCATGGGGGAGCAACTGTAACATCCTCCAATGCAAAGGAAGTTGTCAAATGGGCACTTTCACAGAAAAAACGGATTCTCTTTTTGCCGGATCAGCATTTGGGACGCAATACTGCTTTTGATTTAGGTATTCCATTAACTGAAATGGCTGTGTGGGATCCAATCGAGGATCGGCTCGATTACGAGGGAGAAGCAGAAAGGCTTCAGGTAATTCTTTGGAAAGGGCATTGTTCGGTTCATGAAAAATTCACAACAAATCATATTGAAGCAACAAGAAAAAGAGATCCCGAAATCAAAATTATTGTCCATCCGGAATGCACAAGAGAAGTTGTCAGTCTTGCTGACTATTCGGGATCAACCAAAATGATCATAGACACCATCAATCAGTCGGAGCCGGGAACAAAATGGTCAATCGGGACTGAAATGAATTTGGTAGAGCGCATCATAGAGAGCCATCCAGACAAACAAATCGAATCGTTGAATCCGTATATGTGTCCATGCCTTACAATGAACCGGATCGATTTGCCGCATCTGTTATGGTCACTTGAACAAATAGAAAAAGGTGAGCCTGTCGGAGTTATTAAAGTGCCCGAAGAAGTTACAGTTCATGCGCTCGGTGCACTAGATCGTATGCTGAGCTTAACATGACGAACTTTCCCTTCCTAGTCATAATCACTTGTACCGAAGCATAAATTAATGTGAAGGATCATGTGATTAAACGAGATCGTTGTTTTCTAACGTTAACGTTTTGCATAGGAGGGGAAATCTTTGAAAATTCATATTGTCCAAAAAGGCGATACGTTATGGAAAATAGCCAAAAAGTACGGAGCGGATTTTGAAGAAGTAAAAAAAATGAATACTCAACTCAGCAATCCTGATTTGATCATGCCTGGAATGAAAATTAAAGTGCCCTCAAGCGGAGTTCCCGTTAAAAAAGAAAAACCAAAAACGCCAAAAGAAAAGCCGGTCGCGGATCATCCTTATTCTAAAGAAAAACCAAAAACAACGGTTGATGTTGAGGATGTTGCCCCTGAAATAAAAGAAGAAAAACCGTTTGTACCGCCAGTGCCAAAAGTCCAACAGCAGCCGGTTTTTCCTGAGATTGATGTGAATAACCAATATTTCAACATTAACTTTCAACATCAAAAGCCTTATGAACCTGTTAAAAAGGAAACAAAATCAGAAGGTGAGGGTGCCAACTTGAGTAACGCAAATTATCCGAACACGCCCAATTTCCCTAATTTTCCTAATGTGGCAGGAACTGCTGAAAATAATATTTATTACGGATTGCCAAATGTGGCCGGTGCAGGTGAAAATCCCTTGTATCACGGACAACCAAACGTAGCAGGCGCATCAGAAAATCCGTATCACGGACAGCCAAACGTAGCAGGCGCATTTGAAAATCCGTATCACGGACAGCCAAACGTAGCAGGCGCATTTGAAAATCCGTATCACGGACAGCCAAACGTAGCAGGTGCATCAGAAAATCCGTATCACGGACAGCCAAACGTAGCAGGCGCATCAGAAAATCCATATCACGGACAGCCAAACGTAGCAGGTGCATCAGAAAATCCATATCACGGACAGCCGAACGTAGCAGGTGCATCAGAAAATCCATATCACGGACAGCCGAACGTAGCAGGTGCGTACCAGCCTCAACACTTTGTCCCAATAAGCCCGGTATTACCAGGCTCAGGATTGCCATGCCCATATCCTCACTATCCGGTATTTCCGTACGGCTTTGATCCAAATCAACCGCATCCCGGATTTGTGTCACCGGAATACGAGGATGATGAATACGATAATATCCCTCATGAAAACGTAGAAAACGCTGCTTATCCAAATGTGCCGCATGCACCTCAATTTACGGCACCAGCTTTTGCAGCCCCTTATCCGCCAGTCCCATGTTTTCCTTGCTATTACCCAGTTTCACCTGTATTGCCGGGAAGCGGATTCCATCCACAGGTGATGGGAGCACAAGCAAATATGCCGGCAGGAGAAAATATGCCTAATGAGCCTTTTGTTGGCGGAGTAGAAGACGATGATTGCGGATGTGGTCCTAAACATCCACCATTTGGATATCCGGGCGTGCAGCCTCATTTTGGCTGGCCGGCAGGACCTCAAAATGCTCCATACGGAGTCTCACCAGCGAACTATCCGAATCAGCCGGGAGTTTCACCGGAACAGTATCAGCCTCAGTCCAATGAAATGTTTAACCGTCCGGAAGAAGATGACAGCTAAAAGCAAAGGGCGATAAATGTCGCCTTTTTTTGTTGACCGTTTGGTTTGCCCCATAATCTATAGCACAAAAGTATATTTCCCGGTATATGACAAGGGTAAAGATACCGGCTTCGGGAAACCTAATTTTTGAGCAGTTTGCTCAAACAATTTATTGTTTCCGGAGGGATCTCATTTGGAGCATAAATTTTTCAAGCTGACAGGCCTCGTTTTTTCCCTAACGACGTTAAGCGCATGCGGAGCCCAAGACAATGGCTTAAACAACGCGTACGACAATGGTACACAGCGGGTGGGGTATTATTCAAATGACGCCAATAACAATCGCGACGGTATGGATAATCAGGGTCCATTTGCAGAATTGATAGATGGAATGACAAATGGCGGTGCGAGGAATGTTGATGAACGAACCGGAAATATTAGAGAACAGCCGATCGGCGTGAATGATAATCGTGGGGAATACAGCAGAGGAGACATGAATTATCATAATCATATAATGAATACAGGCTACGGTGGCGAAAAAAAAGAAAATAAAGAACTATCCGGTAAAATAACGGATGAGCTCAACCGGAAGAACAATATTGACAACGCAGCAGTCTTGGTAACTGATGCAACGATTTTTGTGTCTGTCCGTACCGATGAAGCATTAACACAAGCAAGAAAAAACCAAATCGAGCAAATCGTTAGCAAATATGCTGATAATCGAACCGTTCAAATCAACAATGACCCTGGTACCTTTACAAGAATGCGAAACATCAATGGCGACAACGCCAGCTCGCGATAAAACATGAAAACTGCCTTTAATAGGCAGTTTTCATAACGTTTACACCGGTTATTAAAAGTTTAATCAAAACAAAAAGATTTGGTCCCAGTCCAATCTCTACCTTTCCTTCAAATGATTATCTTCTCTCTAGTTATCCAATTAAGATACCCGAGGAAATAATGATGAACCACTTACCTTTATCAAAATTGACGATGAAATTCATTACATATGTTATCATTGTACAGCAATTAGATTAAAGGAGTTGAGTACTTATGGCTGGGCATTCCAAGTGGAAGAATATTCAGAAGCGAAAAAATGCTCAAGATAGCAAGCGTGGGAAAATCTTTATGAAGCTTGCCAAGGAAATTTATGTTGCGGCAAAAACAGCCGGTACAGATCCGGAGTCCAATGCAAGCCTTCGCTTAGTGATAGATAAAGCAAAACAGTCTAATATGCCGAATGACAATATAGAAAGAGCGATCAAAAAAGCCGATGGAAGTAAGGACAATAACAGCTATGAAGAAATAACCTACGAGGGTTATGGCCCGTCAGGTGTAGCAGTTATGGTAAAGTGCTTAACTGACAATAAAAATCGAACAGCAACCAATGTCCGAACGGCATTTAATAAGAATGGCGGCAGTCTTGGCGAAAGCGGCTGTGTCGCTTACATGTTTGAACGGAAAGGATATTTGGCGATTGAACGAAAAGGGCTTAATGTTGACGAGGATGAATTGATGCTTGAAGTGATTGAAGCAGGAGCCGAAGAGCTGGAAACGAGTGACGAATCCTTTGAAATATATACCGAGGCGGAGCAATTTGAGCAAGTAAAACACACACTGGAAAAAAACGAGTATTCTCTTGACTCAGCAGAAATCACAATGATCCCGCAAACCTACACTGAAGTCGATGAAGCAGATTCAGAAAAAGTGGAAAAACTGATCGATGTTCTTGAAGACGACGATGATGTTCAAGAAGTGTATCACAATATGGAAAATTAAGCTTGGGACAAAACAGCATGTAAAAAAGCAGTGAAGTTTCAGTTGGGAAATTCACTGCTTTTTTATCCCGTATTAACGGCAAGTAAGACCCCCACCTTAAGGTTTTTAAGTGTAAACGAGCAATTCTAGGTGGGGAATAACTGCCCGTTCAACTAACAATCAGTGGGGGACGAATGTACGAAGGCTAAAAGCTCAGGCGTCCTGTGCGGGCGTCTTCACTAGCAGTCGAAACCCTCACTGATTGAAGTTTCACTTTATTTAACGGATGCTAAAAAAGAAATAATCCAAACGGTTAACCTCTGTCTATTCATTCGTAATCCTTTTTTTCTTCTTCCTATTAAACTGAATCCATTTTTTTTTTATAGAGGTAAGCAATGATTTCAAGCCAGATTCTTGATATTTTTTTGGGGAATAGCGGGTGTTTATACAAACTGTAATAGGCCTTCTTTAAGTCCTCCCATTGTGTATCTGATTTGGTTTGCGTAAATCTTGCAACATCAATTACTTTTATTTCCTTGTCTTTCGTTACAATTAAATTTCGCAAGTGAATGTCAGAAGGGTTCAATCCTGTTTTTCTTGCTTCTTGAAGAGCTGCGTCTACTTCATTGATCATTTCATCGCTAATCGGCACCCCTTTTAAGAGGCATTCAAAAAAAGTATGCCCTTCAATATAATCAATCACCAGGTAGGAAGGACCTGATTCATACAGCTTTGGATAATACTTCGATCCGGAAAGCAATTGATATATGCTTGCTTCCCTTTTGGCAATTTCCTCATATTCAGGAAAAAATACTTTCAAAGCTTTTACTTCAGATGCTTCATTATATTTAAAAACATAAGCGCTTCTGCCCTTGCCCGCCAATACGAGTTCAGGGGGCATTGAAACGAGCTTGTTTTTTCGTTTTTTAGTGTTGTATTCAACCAAGGAAGAAAGTTTTTTTGCGGCCGTCAAACATTTCACCTACTTTACTTGTCTCACTGCCTAGTATATGTGGGAACGAAGCCATGATGTCTATGAAAACACATACAATCTACAGTTTTTGTGACTTAAAGTGTATCAGAATCTCACCTGTGATGCACAAAATAAAGCTCTGAGGAGGATTATTCTATCCTTTTGTAGGTCAAACTACAAGTAAGTTAAGAATAAAAGAGGTGTAGATGGTGAAAACGATCGTAATAAGATGCGCTGCAGCAATATTTTGCTTAGCCATTTTTGGATTTTTTTCTGAAGCTGGACTTGCAACAACCGGCAACACTCAAATTTTAAACAGAACAAAGCCTTTAACGATAACTGTACAAGTGGAGAATGTATATTTGGATGGGGACGTCAACATAGAAAAGTACAAAGAAACCATTTGGGCAATGGAAGATTTTTGGGCGGAATATGAAGGATATTCATTGGCAGAACAGCGGGAAGGTTTCGTTATTTTTCGTAAACAGATCGATGATATTTCCCCTTTAAGCAAACTGAATGGCTATATTGGCTTGACTGGTGACGGGATTATATCAACGTTTCACGGACGTCCAGATTCTGTAAAAATACCGATTCAGCTGTTTTTTCAAGTGGACACTGGAAGACTGGAAAGCCATATCGAGAATAAGCTGAAAATGGGAATCCCATTTCGTTCGAAAAAAGAATTTCTGCAGGTCATGAATCAGTATAAGCTTTACGCAAGCTAGGTTCAATGGAACTACGAACATATGTTAACTTTTCATTCATTTAGACTGGTTTTATGGTACAATGGAGAACAGTCAAAGAGGTGAATGAACGAGTGATTGAATTTGTCAGAGGTACAATTGATTTTGTATCGCCGCAGTATGTTGTGATTGATAACGGCGGAATCGGGTATCAAATCTATACACCCAATCCGTTTATTTATAAGAAGGAAATGCAGGTCACGATTTATACGTACCACCATGTCCGTGAGGATGTATTTGCCCTGTACGGCTTTCAAATGAGGGAAGAGAAAATTCTTTTTACCAAGCTTTTGAATGTCACAGGAATTGGACCAAAAGGAGCATTAGCAATCCTGGCAAGCGGGGATCCGGACGCGGTTGTTTCAGCAATTGAAAATGAAGATGAAGCATTTTTAGTCAAGTTTCCCGGAGTCGGAAAAAAAACAGCCAGACAAATCATTCTTGATTTAAAAGGGAAGCTGTCAGACGTTGCTCCTGCTATATCAACTGATTTGTTTACCCATGAGGAGCACGAGAAGCAAGCTCAGAGTGAAGCTTCCATAGATGAAGCTTTGGAGGCGCTGAGGGTACTCGGATATGCAGATCGAGAGATTCATAAAGTTCTCCCTCATTTAAAGGAAGAAGCCGCATTGAGCACCGATCAGTACGTTAAAATAGCGCTAAAAAAACTATTGAAATAGGGTGATATCATGGATGAACGTCTAGTATCAAGTGAAGCAGACAGCCATGAATCCGTTTTTGAACAAAGCTTAAGACCCCGTAATCTTAATCAATACATAGGTCAGGAAAAAGTAAAAGACAACCTCCGTATTTTTATTGATGCAGCAAAGATGCGTGAAGAAGCGCTCGATCACGTCCTTCTCTACGGTCCGCCCGGATTGGGAAAGACGACGCTAGCTGCGATTGTCGCCAATGAAATGGGCGTCGAAATTCGGACAACTTCAGGACCTGCAATCGAAAGGCCGGGAGATTTAGCAGCGATTCTAACAGCTCTTGAGCCTGGGGATGTTCTGTTTATTGATGAAATTCACCGCCTCCATCGTTCAATCGAAGAGGTGCTGTATCCCGCAATGGAAGATTTTTGTCTCGATATTGTCATAGGAAAGGGCCCGTCTGCCAGATCTGTAAGATTGGATCTTCCCCCGTTCACTCTTGTCGGTGCAACGACGAGGGTGGGGTTATTAACAGCTCCTTTGCGAGACAGATTTGGTGTTTTATCGCGGCTTGAGTATTATAATCAGGGAGATCTTTCCGATATAGTCATGAGAACTTCTGATTTGTTTGAAATTACGATTGAGAAATCAGCAGCTTTTGAAATTGCCAGAAGATCAAGAGGAACCCCGCGAATCGCAAATCGTTTGCTTAAAAGAGTGCGGGATTTTGCCCAGGTGCTGGGAAACAGCTGCATTAGCGAAGAAATTGCCAAAGATGCCTTAGAACGGCTTCAGGTAGACAGGCTCGGACTAGATGATGTAGACCATAAGCTTCTATTAGCGATGATTGAAAAATTTAGAGGCGGACCGGTTGGCATTGATACCATTTCTGCAACAATCGGTGAAGAATCGCATACGATTGAAGATGTATACGAGCCATATTTGCTGCAGATAGGGTTTATTCAGCGAACTCCCCGGGGACGGGTGATTACTCCGCTTGTGTATGAGCATTTTCAAATGGAGGTCCCTAAGTATGACTGAATTTCCTAAGATTTTAATGATTCTTGGTGCAGTTCTTTTGGCTATCGGTTTTTTTATGCAATTCATTGGCAAGCTTCCCGGAGATATTTTGGTGAAACGGGGGAATTTCACCTTCTTTTTTCCAGTTGTCACCTGTATAGTGATTAGTATTCTCTTAACGATTATCTTTTCGATTTTCGGCAGATTTAAATAAAGAATAAGGTGGACGTATGAAAGTAAATTTATTTGATTTTGACCTTCCGGAGCATTTAATCGCACAAGTGCCCCTGCAAGAAAGGGACGCTTCACGATTGATGGTCCTTGATAAAAAAACAGGAGAAATCACTCACTCTGCATTTAAAGAAATCACAAGCTTCTTTAAGCCGGGGGATTGTCTCGTATTAAATAACACAAGGGTGCTTCCAGCAAGACTGCATGGGCATAAGCCGGAAACAGGCGGAAATGTTGAAGTTCTTCTATTAAAACAGGAAGAAAATGATACGTGGGAAACGCTGGCTAAGCCGGCAAGGCGGGTGAAAATAGGAACGAAATTATCCTTCGGTGACGGAAGATTGACGGCTGAATGTATCGGTGAAAAGGATCACGGCGGAAGGATTTTGCGATTCAGCTATCAAGGGATTTTTTATGAGGTGCTGGAATCACTTGGGGAAATGCCGCTTCCGCCATACATTAAAGAGCAGCTTGGCGATAAGGAACGGTATCAGACCGTTTATTCAAAGGAAGCTGGTTCCGCAGCCGCACCGACTGCAGGCCTGCATTTTACTGAAGAAATTTTAACAGATCTGGAAGAAAAGGGAGTTTACGTTGCGTATATTACGCTTCACGTCGGTTTAGGAACGTTTAGGCCTGTCAATGCAGATGACATTGAAGCGCACGAAATGCACGCAGAATTTTACGAAATGAATACAGAAACCGCAGAACTCTTAAATCGCGTGAAAAAAGAGGGGGGGCGGATCGTTGCAGTAGGGACGACCTCTACACGGACAATGGAAACGATCGCCCAAAACTATGATGGCCGATTTGAGGCATCCAGTGGGTGGACATCTATTTTCATTTATCCCGGTTATACTTTTCAGGCAATCGATGCTATGATTACAAATTTCCATTTGCCAAAATCTTCATTGATCATGTTGGTAAGTGCATTAGCAACTAGAGAAAACATCTTGCATGCGTACGAAGAAGCAGTTCGAAATGAATATCGTTTCTTTAGCTTTGGAGATGCAATGCTGATTAAATAAGATAGAAGGAGGCACGCCAAATTGACGCTGCCCATACGTTATGAATTGATAAAAACATGCAAACAAACCGGTGCCAGGCTCGGAAAGGTCCATACTCCCCATGGATCATTTGATACGCCTGCATTTATGCCGGTTGGAACGCTTGCCACTGTAAAAACCATGGCTCCTGAAGATTTGAAAGAAATGGGAGCAGGCATCATTTTAAGCAACACGTACCATTTATGGTTACGTCCAGGCCATGACATCGTAAAAGAAGCAGGCGGCCTTCACAAGTTTATGAACTGGGACAGGGCGATTCTTACGGATTCAGGCGGATTTCAGGTTTTTTCTCTGAGCGAATTCCGGAAAATCGAAGAAGAAGGTGTCCATTTTAGAAATCATTTAAACGGAGACAAGCTCTTTTTATCACCTGAGAAAGCAATGGACATTCAAAATGCGCTTGGTTCCGATATAATGATGGCATTTGATGAATGCCCTCCGTATCCTGCTGAGCACAAATATATGAAAAGATCGGTAGAACGAACGAGCCGTTGGGCAGAAAGGTGCCTCGCTGCTCATCAAAGGCCTGATGAGCAAGGATTATTTGGGATTGTTCAAGGCGGAGAGTATGAAGATCTCAGAAAGCAAAGTGCTAGTGATTTAATTTCTTTAGACTTTCCTGGATATGCCATAGGCGGGCTCTCTGTTGGCGAACCGAAGGATGTCATGAACAGGGTGCTTGATTTTACTGTTCCGCTTCTTCCAGATCATAAGCCGCGCTACCTCATGGGAGTAGGATCTCCTGATTCCCTGATTGACGGTGCGATCCGCGGCGTAGACATGTTTGATTGTGTACTGCCGACACGGATTGCCAGAAATGGAACCTTAATGACGAGCAAAGGGCGTTTGGTCGTGAAAAACGCCAAGTATGAACGGGATTTTCGCCCGATTGACGAAGAATGCGGCTGCTATACTTGCAGAAATTATTCTAGAGCATATGTCCGCCATTTGCTTCGCTGCAACGAAACGTTTGGAATACGATTAACTTCTTATCATAATCTGCATTTTCTGTTAGAATTAATGGGGCAGGTTCGAGAAGCCATACGCCAAGATCGCTTACAGGATTTCCGAGGAGAATTTTTCGAAAGCTACGGCTTTAATCTTCCGAATGCCAAAAGCTTCTAACAATAGAGGTAGAAGATGAGCGAAAATAGAGATTAGAAAGGGGTGAAATTCGTGGACGGAAATATCTTAACAACAATACTACCGATAGTCCTTATGTTTGCTGTTCTTTATTTTCTTTTAATTCGTCCTCAGCAAAAACAGCAGAAGGCTGTACGACAAATGCAGGAGGAATTGAAAAAAGGAGATAAAGTAGTAACTATTGGAGGTTTGCACGGCGTCGTTGATTCACTTGATGAGAGCAAGGTTGTCATTAAAGTGAATGAAAATACACGCCTTACATTTGACCGACGCGCTATCAAGGAAGCTCCTGCTGAATAACCGCGGGAGTTTCGGATACATAGCTATAGCTAAAAAGGAGAGCATGCGTGCTCTCCTTTTTTAATGCGAATAAGCTGCCCTGCAAGTAATAGCTTGGTTACTATAATTATTTGGATCGGCTGCCAAATAAATTGACTCCGAAAATCCCTCCGAGCATACAAGTCAAAAGAAATCCGGCATGGTAATAGCCTTGCTCTAACGAAATTCCTTTTCCAAACCCTAAATATTGAAAAAGCAAAAGAATTAACGTATAGGAAATAGCAGTGATTGCCCCTATGAGCCATCCTCGTTCCTTTGCTTTCCCTGCTGAAACAATGCCCCCGATAAATATAGTAATAAAAGAAAGAGCGGTGACGATCCAATTCATGGACGGCTCTCTCAAAGACGTAAAGGTTAGCAACAAAGATAGAATGAGGCTTGAAATCAACATGAGCGCAAAAATGGTGATGAGGCCGTAAACAATCCCTCTTCCCACCTGCTTAGTTTCTGTCATTTTTTTCACTCCTTAACCCGTACTTGTCAGGCGTTGATATAAATGTTGTCCTTCTTTCCATATGTATTCTTTGTCCACCTTAAATAGAAGAAGTTTTCATGGACTTCACATAAAAATTCAAGAAAATGAGTAATCTAAGGGGACGAGCATGACGGGGAGGACTAGACAAGTATGCATGAGATTTTGTTGGTAGCCTTTCGGACGGTATTGCTATATATTGTCATATTGATTGTTTTTCGTTTGATGGGCAAAAGAGAAATAGGTGAATTAAGCATATTAGATTTAGTCGTATTTATAATGATCGCAGAAATTGCTGTATTAGGAATTGAGGATCTAAAAGCTAATATACTACAAACCATTGTACCTATTGTCCTTTTAATGGCAATACAGATTTCACTTGCTTATTTATCTCTGAAAAGCCAAAAGCTACGGCAAGTATTGGATGGCAAGCCAACGATCATCATTGATCGAGGTGAAATCGACGAGCATGCGATGAGAAAGCAGCGGTATAATTTTGATGATTTAATGATTCAATTAAGGGAAAATGAAGTCGAAAAGGTATCAGACGTTTCCTATGCCATATTGGAACCGTCAGGAAAGCTAACGGTTTTAAAAAAAGGGAAAGACGGAGAAAACAATATAATAGAAGTGCCTCTAGTGATCGATGGCATTATTCAAACGAATCACTTACAGCAAATTGGCAAAGATGAAGGGTGGTTGAGAGATAAATTAATGGAAAAAGGGTATACAACTCCTTCGCAGATTTCTTTTTGCAGCTATCAAGGCGGGGAGTTATACATTGACGAAAAAGATGGAAGATAGGTTATATGAAAGGCAATGGAATCAGAACCCCACTGCTTTAGCTGTGGGAGTATCAGGATACCCATCTTCCAATCATAGGGATGCGTTTTAGCTCTTCTTTTTTTACGAGTTGAAACAGCAGCAAGAAAACAAAGTAAATGAACGTTGTCAGGATGATCCAAAGCAATAAGTTTTCTGTGGGAGACGAAAACGGGTGCAATCGTTCCATCATCAACTTGGCTGACACTCCCGTAAGAGCAATCGTGAAAAAACATAGTACATATTCTTTCACATTTATGCTGATTGGAAGTACTTTAAATACGGTTGCAATATGCAAAAATGTAACAAGAGTCATGCCGATTACAATGGCAAGTGCGGCGCCCATAATTCCCAGTGACGGCCGGGCAGCGAGGACAAATATGAGTCCGGTTTTGACGAAAGCTCCTATAAGGCTGTTGATCATTGCGGCTCCTGCCAGGTTGAGAGCTTGCAAGACAGCCTGAAGAGGACCTTGAAAATAGTATAGGAGAAAAAAAGGTGCCATTACTTTGACATATATGGCGGCGCGATCCGATCCGTACATAATTGTAAGCAAGGGTTCAGCAAAGCAAAACAGAATAATAACGGACAATCCCCCGCTTAATAAGCATAGCCGGAATGCTTGGCTCAGACGGTAATCAACCACTTGAAGTTTTTTTTGTGCCATACCTTCACTGATTGCCGGAACTAAAGCTGTTGAAAGAGAATACGTAATAAAGCTAGGAAGCGCGAGCAGGGGCAAAGCATAACCCGCAAGCTCACCGTACTGTGCGGTGGCGCTTGCAGTGGCAACTCCTGCGAGGGCGAGGCTTTGTGCTACGACAATCGGCTCAAAAAACCACGATAAGTTCCCGATAAATCTGCTCCCTGTTGTCGGAACAGCGATAGACATCAACGGCTTTAAAGAACCTCTTGCTTCTATTACTGTTTTGAAAAATTTTTTTCGTACCCGGATTGTTTGATTCCACTTAAAAGCAATCAGCAAATAGCCAAGTGATACGAACTCTCCTAAAACAGCCGATATCATCGCTCCTGCGGCGGCGTATTCAATGCCATACGGGAGAAACGCTGCCGTACAAACCGCAACGAGCGATATTCTCACGATTTGTTCAAGGACTTGGGAGATGGCAAGTGGGCTCATATTCTGTTTCCCTTGAAAATAGCCTCTGAGAACAGCGGAAATCGCAATAATCGGGACAACAGGGGTGACAGCGAGCAGTGGATAAAGTGTCCTTCGGTCTGTGAATAAGGTTTCAGCCATAAGGGGGGCAAAAAACAAAAGCAAAGGTGTGAATATAAGACTTAATATTCCAGTCACACTTAGTGAAATTACCAATATATTTCGTGTTTTTTTATGATCGCCTTTTGCTTCTGATTCAGCTACCATTTTGCTAATGGCGACAGGAAGTCCGAATTGCGTAATGGTGGCTGCCAAAAATAACGTCGGGGCAGCCATCATAAACAACCCAACACCCTCCTCACCAATAAACCTGGCCATTACGAGCCGATTTAAAAATCCGAGAACTCTCGTAATCAAACCAGCTGCAATCAGTATAATTGTCCCTTTTAAAAATGTTTGCCTTACCATTAATTTCATCCCCCTGCCTTCTCAAACGACAATTAATCATATACAATAGGATATGCGCTATTAGTGTCCAAGCATGACAAGTCTCTTTTAGAAAAGGAAGGAGAGTGGAAGCGATAGATAAGCATCCGGCTGAACTCTATAAAGATCATCTCAGGCCTTTTCTGTACAGCAAGCTTGAAGAATTTAAAATTCTGGGCTACGATGATGTAGAACTGGGAAGTCTATGGTCATACTTAATTGAGAAAAAGTGGAGAAAAATGCAGGAACCACAAATTCATGCTCTCGCCGACTCCATTTTGTCAGTAAAAATCGGCGAATATATGAACTATGCGACAGTAGAATCTTTTAAAACGTCAAATTGGTTTGAGAGTGAAGAAGGTTCACAAGTATTAGAGGATCTTTTAAAGTAGGCGTATAGTTCCCTTAAAAGGCACTAAGGAGGAAATACATAATGAAAAAAGGGCGCTTACTTGCGTTTTTTCTGGCAGTACTAGTAATTGGAAGCTGTGTTGGATACTTCACCAAGCCTGCTTCAGATAACATTACACTGGGATTAGATTTACAAGGCGGATTTGAAGTGCTGTATGATGTACAGCCGGCGAATGAAGGATCAAAAATTAACCATGAGGCTTTAGTCAGTACAGTTGAAGCGCTAAACAGGCGGGCAAATGCATTAGGTGTCAGTGAGCCAAATATTCAAATTGAAGGAAACAACCGAATCCGTGTTCAGCTGGCGGGTGTTGATAATCAAAACAGGGCGCGTGAAATTTTATCCACCCAGGCGCAGCTTTCTTTTCGAGATACGAAGAACAAATCGCTGTTAGACGGATCAGATCTTGTTGAAAACGGGGCAAAGCAGACATTTCAGCCGAACACAAACGAACCGATTGTAAGTATTAAGCTGAAAGATGCTTCTAAATTTGCTGAAGTTACAAAAAATGTCCTTGATATGAAGCCGAATAATCAACTCGTCATTTGGCTGGATTACAAAGAAGGCGACTCATTTGAAGAGGAAGCAAAAAAAGCAGAGCCTAAATTTATTTCTTCCCCTAATGTCAATCAAGTTCTTAATACGACAGACGTGACAATTGAAGGAAACTTTACGATTCAAGAAGCGAAGGACCTTGCAAATGTATTAAATGCCGGGGCGCTTCCTGTGAAATTAAACGAAGTATATTCAACCTCGGTTGGAGCTCAATTTGGCGAACAGGCCCTTAATGAAACAGTATTTGCAGGGATCGTCGGGATTGCCGCTATTTTTATCTTTATGCTGTTCTATTATCGGCTGCCAGGCATTATTGCGATCATAACGTTAATTACTTATATTTATATCACTTTACAGGTTTTCGATTGGATGAATGCTGTTTTGACCTTGCCGGGAATTGCGGCACTTATTCTCGGAGTCGGGATGGCAGTCGATGCCAATATCATCACCTATGAACGGATAAAAGAAGAGCTGAAGCTTGGTAAATCGGTGCGTTCGGCATTCAGATCGGGGAACAGGCGATCATTTGCAACGATTTTTGATGCGAATATCACCACAATTATTGCCGGAATGGTTCTGTTTATATTTGGTACAAGCTCTGTCAAAGGCTTTGCGACCATGCTGATCTTATCCATTCTGACAAGCTTTATCACAGCTGTATTTCTGTCCAGGTTTCTCTTATCTTTATTAGTAGAAAGCAGATGGCTTGATCGCAAGAAGGGCTGGTTTGGCGTAAGGAAAAAAGACATCTTGGATATACGCCAGACAAATGAACAGACAGAACCGAAAACTCCGTTTGAAAAATGGGACTTCATCAGCAAGCGAAAGTGGTTTTTCACCTTGTCGGTCCTTTTGTTTGCCGCAGGAATCGTCATTCTCTCAGTATTCCGATTGAATTTGGGAATCGATTTTTCCAGCGGAGCGAGAATAGAAGTCCAGGGAAAACAACCATTAACTGTTGAACAGCTGGAGGAAGATTTTACGAACGTAGATATGGATCCGGAATCGATCGTGTTGTCCGGAGATCGGAAAGAGACAGGTGTCGCCCGTTTTGTCGGCGTTCCGGATCAACAAAAAATAGCTGAGATTAAAGATTATTTCAGCGATAAATACGGGGTCGATCCGAGTATTAGCACAGTTTCTCCTACTGTCGGGAACGAGCTGGCGAGAAACGCATTGTATGCGGTCGGCATTGCTGCATTGGGAATTATCTTGTACGTCTCATTTCGATTTGAATATAAAATGGGAATAGCGACTATTGTCGCGATGCTTCACGATGTATTTATCATGATTGCACTGTTTAGCTTCACCCGGCTGGAAGTAGATATCAACTTTATCGCAGCAATATTGACTGTGGTCGGATATTCGATAAATGATACGATCGTTACTTTTGACCGTATCCGGGAGCATATGAGAAAGCGGAAGCCGAAAACATTTGATGAATTAGCGTATATTGTTAATCTTAGTATTCAACAAACATTTACACGGTCAATTAATACCGTGTTGACAGTCATTATTGTTGTAATTGCGATGATTATTTTCGGTTCCGCATCAATCTTGAATTTCTCACTTGCGTTACTGATCGGGCTCTTAACCGGGGTATATTCTTCCCTGTATATTGCTGCACAGCTATGGCTCGTTTGGAAAGGTAAAGAATTGAAAAATGTAAATAGTAAAGAGCCGAAAGCAGAAGAAGTGTAAAAGAATGTATGAAAGACTGCCTCAAGATATTCGGGCAGTCTTTCTATAAACTCTTAATGAAAGCGCAAACATACGTATATTTTGACAACTAGGTGTACATAAAGTGTATCAAAAGAGAGTGAGTGACGTATGATTTTACTAGGATAAAAAATTTCACGGTTATAATTGAACTGGAATAGTTCATTTGCTATAATGTCTACGTTTGATCACTGTAATATAACTGTAAGAAAGTATGTAACTATAGATCCTTGTTGGGTCAGGAGGTATTTAGCAATGAAAGTCAGAGAATCTGAACTTCCGGGAATTGGCCAAAAAATTGAAATAGAAACAAGAAGCGATGATAAAATTGCTATCGTAATTCATGATGATGGCAGAAGAGAAATCTATCATTTCAATGATGAAGATCGCGAAGAATGCACGTCTACTGTAACGTTTAATGATACCGAAGCTAGACAAATATCGGCGATTCTTGGCGGTCTTGTATATAAGCCTAAAGCACTGGAACAAGTCGAAGTTGCGATTGATGAGCTGATTATTGAATGGTTTAAAGTAGAGAAGCAGTCGGATGCTGTTCATAAAACAATCGGAGATCTAGATGTCAGACAGAACTATGGAGTGACAATTATCGCTATCGTCAAAAAAGACCAGAAAAAAATTCTGAGTCCAGGTCCTGAAACAGTCATTAACGAAGGAGATACTCTTGTCATCTCCGGAGAACGAAAAGAATTGAAAAAGCTGATTCGTGAAAAACTGACCAATTAATAATCGAACCCCCTTCTGGCTCTATAGAAGGGGTTTCTTTTTTCAAAAAAGTTTAAAATGGAGTTGTATGAGGGAATATAGCCGGTATACAGGTTCAAAGGAGGGTATACATATGAACAGACAATGGGCAATTATTTTAGCTTTGATTTTCACTTTACTAGTTGCTATTTTTGCAGTCATAAATGTGGAGCCAGTTCAGGTGGATTATCTGTTTGGAACATCGGAATGGCCGCTGATACTTGTGATTTTGGTATCGGTGCTAATGGGTGCTGTCATTATGGCTGCAGTAGGAATTATACAAATTGCCAAACTAAAGAAGGAAATAAAAGTACTTTCTGCGAAATTGAAACAAACACAAACCTCAAGTGTCCTAACAGAGGATGAGGAAAACAAGAAAAGCGAAAGAAGCAATAGGATCACACATCCATCGAGATAAGCTGTTCTCTTTAATGAGAGACAAAATAAAATTGAAACCTCTTAGGCGAGTCTAGTATAATAGTTTGTCTGAGGGGTGAATTTATGTTAGCGGCAAAAAATCGTTGGGAGGCAAAAAAACCTGACGAACAAATCGTTCAATCACTTATAGCTCAATTGGATGTTTCATCACTGGTTGCGGCTCTGCTTGTCAATCGAGGTATAGAGACAGAAGATGAAGCAAGGGCATTCCTATATGAAACGAACTCTTATCATGATCCTTTCCTATTAAAAGGGATGGATACATCCGTTGAACGAATAAAAAAGGCAATTGACCAGAAAGAGAAAATATGTGTTTATGGAGATTATGACGCAGACGGCGTAACAAGCACGACTGTCATTTTACATACATTAAAAGAGCTTGGTGCGGAAGCGGACTTCTATATACCAGATCGATTTAAAGAAGGCTATGGACCGAATGAAGAAGCATTTCGGGCGATCCATGCTCTTGGCTGTAATCTTATCATTACTGTTGATACAGGGATCGCGGGAGTTCATGAAGCAGAAGTAGCTAAAGAGCTGGGAATGGATTTGATAATTACTGATCATCACGAGCCCGGACCTGAGCTTCCAAATGCCTTTTCGATTATTCATCCGAATCAGCCCGGCTGTACCTATCCGTTTAAGGATCTCGCCGGGGTAGGAGTGGCCTTCAAATTGGCACACGCCTTACTAGGCAGAGTTCCCGAACATTTGACAGAGCTTGCGGCTATTGGGACGATCGCCGATCTCGTACCATTGCATGGGGAGAACCGACAGCTTGCCAAACAGGGCTTGTCACATATCAAACATTCATCAACTCCGGGGATTCGAGCGCTAATCCGTGTAGCGGGTACGGAACAATCGGAAGTTGATGAAGAAACGATCGGCTTTCAGATTGCCCCGAGACTAAATGCGGTGGGCAGAATGGAACAAGCTGATCCTGCAGTACATTTGCTTCTGAGTGATAATCAGGAAGAAGCAGTTGAGCTTGCAACTCAAATTAACCAGTTAAACAAGGAAAGGCAAAAGCTGGTAGCGCAGATGACGGATGAAGCCGTTTCCATGGTTGAGCAGCATTGGCGTGATGATCATGTGATCGTTGTCGCTTCTGAAAACTGGAATCCTGGTATTGCCGGTATTGTAGCGTCGAAACTGACCGAACGTTACTACAGGCCTTCAATCGTACTGGCGATTGATGAGGAAAAAGGAACAGCAAAAGGCTCTGCCAGAAGCATTCGTGCCTTTCACTTATTTAACAACCTATCCCAATGCCGTGATATTCTTCCTCATTTCGGAGGCCATCCGATGGCAGCCGGGATGACACTCGATCAAAATGACATTTCGGAATTGCGAGACCGTTTAAATACTCAGGCAAAAGATCAGCTGAATGAGGAAGACTTTATTCCTGTCCAAGAGGTTGACCTGATTTGCAGAATTGAAGAATTAAGCATTTCCAATATTGAGGATATTGGGAAGCTGGCTCCATTCGGAATGAAAAACCCAAAACCTTTGGTTGTAGTTGAAGATGCTAATGTGGATCAGCTGCGAAAAATCGGGTCGAATAAAAATCACTTGAAAATGGCCATTAAAGAACACGGAATTTCCCTGGATTGTATCGGTTTTTTTATGGGCGGGCTTGAAGAAAACATCGTGATTGGTTCCAAGATTTCCGTTATGGGGGAAATTTCTATAAATGAATGGAATAACAGCAAAAAACCCCAGCTCATGCTTAAGGATGCAGCAGTAAAGGAATGGCAGTTATTTGATCTTAGAGGAAAAAAGTCGTGGTCTGAGCTTCTGAAAACGATAGAGAAGGAAAAGAGAAGGATCATTTGCTTCAATGAAGAGACGCAGATGAAATTTAAAGGAACTGAGCTTGAAGAAGATACTATTCTGATCAGAGAAAAAGAGGATGCTTCTTTATTGGGGGGACAAGCATTTCATATTGCCCTCATCGATATGCCGCCTTCCTTGGAATTATTCGAATCAGTAATTGCCACGATGAAAATTGAAAGGCTGTATGCTATTTTTCATCAATCAAACGATCTTTTCTTTACTACCTTTCCTACTAGGGAGCATTTCAAATATTATTACGCATTATTATTGAAACGATCGACATTTGATTTGACCAAACACGGACCGGAGCTGGCCAAGCATAAAGGCTGGACTTCTGAATCAGTAGAATTTATGTCACAGGTGTTTTTTGACTTAGGATTTGTTACAATTAAGAACGGACTTATTACAATTGTTAATGGTGTGAAAAAAAGAGATTTAACTGATTCTGCCACTTATCAAACGAGAAAAAATGAAATAGAATTGGATCAGCTCTTGAATTATTCAACGACTGAGGAATTAAAGAGCTGGATGGATGAGCGGATGAAGGTATCGTCTGCAGCCCATTAACCGTTCTCTAGGAGGATATGAACGTGGATTTAAAGAAATATGTTACAATTGTAGAGGATTACCCGAAAGAAGGAATACGATTTAAAGATATAACGACACTAATGGACAAAGGCGATGTCTACCGCTATGCTACAGATCAAATCGTTGAATATGCAAAAGAAAAGCAAATTGATCTTGTCGTCGGTCCTGAGGCAAGAGGTTTTATTATCGGCTGTCCCGTTGCCTACGCTTTAGGTGTGGGGTTTGCCCCCGTCCGAAAAGAGGGCAAGCTTCCCCGTGAAGTGATAAAGGTTGACTACGGTTTGGAGTACGGAAAGGATGTCCTTACCATTCATAAAGACGCGATTAAACCGGGGCAAAGAGTCTTAATTACTGACGATCTATTAGCAACAGGCGGCACGATTGAAGCGACAGTGAAGCTAGTTGAACAATTGGGCGGAATCGTTGCCGGTATCGCATTTCTTATTGAACTAACCTATCTTAACGGAAGAGATAAACTGGAAAATCAAGAAATTCTTACGTTAATGAAGTATTAAATTTGTAAAAACGCACTCTGAAAAAGAGTGCTTTTTTATAACTTAAGATAGAAAATAGGTGGATCTGACTAGTCTGCTCTTTACAGATGAACATTTTTTCATGATAATAGGTACAATAAAGTTTTCATTACAAAAAAGGTGATTGCATGGCGAACGAACAAGTATTAACTGCAGAACAAGTGATCGAAAAGGCTGAAAGCTACCTTTCCGATGAGCATATAGCTTTTGTAAAAAAAGCATACTTATTTGCGGAGGAATCCCATAAGGAGCAATATCGGAAATCGGGAGAACCGTATATCATTCATCCGATCCAAGTGGCCGGCATACTCATTGACCTGGAAATGGATCCTTCAACCATTGCGGGCGGCTTTTTGCACGATGTAGTGGAGGATACGAATGTAACACTTGAAGATATTAAAGAAGCATTTAATGAAGAGGTTGCCATGCTGGTTGACGGTGTTACTAAGCTTGGTAAGATTAAATATAAATCACAAGAAGAGCAGCAAGCCGAAAATCATAGAAAAATGTTTATCGCTATGGCACAGGATATCCGTGTGATTTTAATTAAACTTGCAGACAGACTTCATAACATGAGAACGTTAAAGCACCTACCTCAAGAAAAGCAAAGACGGATATCGAATGAAACATTAGAAATATTTGCACCGCTTGCCCACAGGCTTGGAATCAACAAAATTAAATGGGAGCTTGAGGATACGGCTCTGCGCTATTTGAATCCGCAGCAATATTACCGAATCGTAAATCTCATGAAGAAAAAGCGGGCAGAACGTGTACAGTATGTCGATGCAGTCGTCGATGAAGTGAAAAGCCGGGTGCAGGAAGTGAATATTAAAGCCGATTTTTCCGGAAGGCCGAAGCACATTTACAGCATTTATCGAAAAATGGTCCTGCAAAACAAGCAATTTAATGAAATATATGATTTGCTTGCAGTACGCATTCTGGTCAACAGCATTAAGGACTGCTATGCCGTGCTTGGCATTATTCATACATGCTGGAAGCCTATGCCTGGAAGATTTAAAGACTATATTGCAATGCCTAAGCCGAATATGTACCAATCTCTCCATACAACGGTTATCGGCCCTAAAGGAGATCCGTTAGAGGTACAGATTCGGACTTTTGAAATGCATGAAATTGCTGAATATGGGATCGCCGCTCACTGGGCATACAAAGAAGGCAAAGAAGTTACAGAGCAGGCGTCATTTGATAAAAAAATGTCATGGTTCCGGGAAATATTGGAATTCCAAAACGATTCTACGGATGCGGAAGAATTTATGGAATCGTTAAAAATCGACTTGTTCTCAGATATGGTTTTTGTTTTCACACCAAAAGGGGACGTTATAGAATTACCTTCGGGCTCTGTGCCGATTGATTTTTCTTATCGAATTCACTCGGAAATCGGCAATAAGACGATCGGAGCGAAAGTGAACGGGAAAATGGTAACACTTGACCATAAGCTGCGAACGGGAGATATTGTCGAAATTCTCACATCGAAGCATTCGTATGGTCCAAGCCAGGATTGGATTAAGCTAGCCCAAACATCTCAGGCGAAAAATAAAATCCGGCAATTTTTCAAGAAGCAGCGACGTGAAGAAAATGTTGAAAAAGGCCGGGAGCTCGTAGAGAAAGAAATAAAAAACCTTGAGTTTGACGTAAAAGAAGTCATGACGCCGGAAAATTTGAAAAAAGTAGCTGACAAGTTCAATTTTTCAAATGATGAAGATATGTATGCGGCGGTCGGATATAATGGCATCACCGCTCTTCAAGTAGCAAACCGTTTGACTGAAAAAGAGAGAAAGCAGAGAGACCAGGAAGAACAGGAGAAAATCGTTCAGGAAGTATCCACAGCTCCAAAGCCGCTGCAAGGCAGAAAGCGGGATTCTGGAGTCCGGGTGAAAGGGATCGACAACCTTCTTGTCCGGCTGTCTAAATGCTGCAATCCGGTGCCGGGAGACAGTATCGTTGGTTTTATTACAAAAGGGCGCGGAGTTTCTGTCCACCGTGACGATTGCCCCAATGTACTCACTTCAGACGCGCAGGAGCGTTTGATACCAGTGGAATGGGAGCACGAAGCAGAAAGGGTGCAAAGAAAAGAATACAATGTTGAAATTGAGATTTTAGGTTATGACCGCCGCGGGTTGTTAAATGAAGTTCTGCAAGCCGTTAACGAAGCGAAAACAAACATTTCTTCTGTTTCGGGAAAATCGGACCGAAACAAAGTGGCGACCATAAATATGTCAATTTTTATTCAAAACATCAATCATTTGCATAAAGTTGTCGAACGTATCAAACAAATTCGCGACATTTATTCCGTACGCCGGGTGATGAACTAGGAAGGTTGGTAAAAAATGAAGCTTGTAGTTCAAAGAGTTACTGAGGCGAGAGTCCAGGTCAATGGTGAAACAGTTGGCGAAATTGGCAAGGGACTGATGGTACTCGTCGGAATTACTCATGAGGATTCAGCAAAAGATGTGGAATATTTAGCAGAAAAGCTGGTCCACCTGCGAATATTTGAAGATGATTCCGAGAGAATGAATCTGTCATTGGCAGATATAGGCGGTGCCGTTTTATCCGTATCACAGTTTACACTCTATGGAGATACGAGAAAAGGGCGAAGACCGAACTTTATGGATGCTGCCAAGCCGGACACCGCGAAAAAAATCTATGATTTGTGGCTTGAGACAGTGAAAGGCAAAGGAATAGTCGTAAAAGATGGAAAGTTTGGAGAAATGATGGATGTCAGCCTCGTAAATTCTGGTCCAGTGACATTCATTATCGATTCAAAGGATGAAAAAAAGCTGCGCTAGGCAGCTTTTTTTTATTCAAAATAATCTTCCAACCCGTTCGCAATGCCATCGGTCACCTTTTCCTGGTAGCTCCTGCTGGAAATGACCACTTCTTCCTGAGGATTGCTTAAATACCCAAGCTCCAGAAGAATAGAAGGCTGTTGATTTTCTCTTATCACATAAAAATCACCAAATAAGACTCCGCGATTATCAAGTGAAGACCGATTCGCAATTTCTGCCTGAACATCTGATGCCAATTGCTTGTCCTTGGTTTCACTGTAATAGTAAGCAGTTGATCCGTGGATGGATCTATCCTCGTGGGCGTCATAGTGAACGCTGACGAAGGCATCCGCATTTCGATAATGTGATACGGATACCCGAGATTGAAGGCTCACAAAGGAATCGCTATGTCTAGTTAAATAGACATTCGCTCCGTATGATTGCAGTTTTCGATACAAAAGCTGTGTTGTATTCCACGTCAGCTTCTTTTCTAGAGAGCCTGTATAGCCGATTGTCCCGCTGTCACGTCCGCCATGTCCGGGATCTAGAACAATCGTTTTATTTTTTATCGAGCCTGTGCCATTCGATTGTTTCGGAGCTTGCGGCAAGTCTGCTTCTTCGGCAGGATCATTGGAAACTTGAACGACCCAGCTGGCAAGATATCCTTTATCACCGTTTTCCAGTGTAACCTCATACCAATCATTTGAGCTGGACGTTATCGAAAAAGATTCACCTTTCGCGGCTCTTTGGATGATACTTGAAGAGGTGGAAGGAGTGGTTCTGATATTTGTCCCGTCATAGACTATGATTGCGTATTCCCCGCTTGTATTATTCGAAGTACCGTTGTCTGGATTCTCAGAAGAGCTGCTGTTTTTAGCAGGTTGTCTTCCTGATTGATCTTTCACGATATAATGGCTCGCGACCCAGCCGCTCATGCCGTTGAAATTGATTTCATACCACCCGTATTTTTCGTCGGTGATTGAAACGTTCGTGTTCCGGTTTAGCGTGGCAACAACCTCGGAATTGGCCTCAGGGTTTTTTCTGACATTTAACGATGAAACACCTACCGAGCCGGAAGCTGCCGATTGATCAGCCTGTTTCTTAAGCTTTTGCGGCTGAGCTTCTTTAGAAGGTGCTTCCGTTACAAATTGTGTTGACACCCATCCTGTTACATTTTCATAAGAAATTTTTACCCAGTCTCCGTTTCTTTCAAGTGCCTTCGCTTTCTGGCCATTAGGAAATGCTCCCAAAATCTCATGGGAGGTGCTTGGACCTGATCGAATTCTCAAGTTGGTGGCGTTTGACGTTACTTCATTATTATTGACCGATTGCTCCGCTTGATTTTTATCAACCAGCCAGGAAGCAACCCAGCCCTTGACGGTGGGGGAAAATTGAATTTCCACCCAGTCATCCTTCTCGCTTACAATCGGATAGGTTTGATCCCTCGTTGCAGTACCGACAATAGGGTAACTAAGCCCCGGGCCGCCTCTGACGTTCATCTCATCTGTGAGAATCCTCGCCTGACCCTCGGCTGATGCAGCCATATCGACTGGAATGACCGCAGTAATTAAAAGAAAAATAATACTGATTGCTGTTAATTTTTTTTGCATAATGCCTCCTTAAAAAAAACCTGTAACAAGATTTCTTTCTTTATATCGTAAATTCCTTTCTAATTTTGAAATAAAAAAGAATTAATTTGTTTATACTAGATCCAAATAGGTCATTAAGGGTGTTTTTATGAGATATAATGGCAAAATGGGAAGAGCAATCCACCATAAGGAAGGAAGCATGCAGTTTAGAGATCAAGGAGAAAATGAATTCTCGGTTCACCTTGAATTTGAACACGCCGAATACGGGATGTCAGCCAAGGAAGCACAAGTCTATAAAAAGAAGCAAAACAGGGGTTGACAGCAAGCGTTCAGCCCTTTATATTATAGGAACTAGATAGCATTTATTTATAATGAACTGATGATAGAGACAAGTAGATAAGAAGGCATGAAAAGAGAGGATTTGCCATTTGGCTGTAAGCAAATCCGCATGACCCTTATACGAACGACACTCTTTAGGTTTCTCTCTGAACGCTAAGTAAAAGTCATTAGGAGATGAACGTGAACCTGCGTTAACGGACTAGAGCGGAAGCAAATGAATTTTGCTTCAACTAGGGTGGCACCACGGGTATAACTCTCGTCCCTACTAAATGAACTTAGTAGAGGCGGGAGTTTTTTATTTACGTTAAAAATTGGAGGATTGAAAATGGCTTATAAGATTCCGCGGGGAACGCAGGATATTCTGCCCGGCGATTCAGAAAAATGGCAGTGGATTGAAACAATTGCGAAAGAAACGTGCAAGGCCTATCAATATCGGGAAATTCGCACACCGATGTTTGAGCACACCGATCTGTTCACAAGAGGCGTAGGAGAATCTACTGATATAGTCCAAAAGGAAATGTACACGTTTGATGACAGAAAAGGTAGAAGTTTGACTTTACGGCCGGAGGGAACGGCTTCTGTTGCGAGAGCATTTGTGGAAAACAAGCTGTACGCAAATCCCGTTCAGCCGACAAAGCTTTATTACATTGGACCGATGTTCCGATATGAACGTCCGCAAACTGGAAGATACCGCCAATTTTATCAATTTGGCATCGAAGCGATCGGAATTAATGACCCGGCGATTGATGCGGAAGTGATTTCACTTGCATTAAGCATTTATAAAAAAGCCGGATTGAAAAACATTAAGCTTGTTATCAACAGTCTTGGCGATAAAGACAGCAGAGCGGCGCATAAGGAAGCATTGATTCGCCATTTTGAGCCGCGAATTGATGAATTTTGCGGAGATTGCCAAAAACGACTGCATACAAATCCGCTTCGGATCCTTGACTGCAAACAGGACAGGGATCATGAGCTAATGGGAACAGCTCCTTCGATCCAGGATTACCTGAACGAAGAATCGAAAGAGTATTTTAACAAGCTGCTCACGTATTTATCCGATTTGGATATTCCTTATACGGTTGATCCGAATCTGGTAAGAGGATTGGACTATTATAATCATACGGCTTTCGAAATTATGAGCGACGCGGAAGGCTTTGGCGCGATTACGACTTTAGCCGGCGGCGGCAGATATAACGGATTGGTGGAAGAAGTCGGCGGCCCGGAAGCACCGGGGATCGGTTTTGCGATGAGCATTGAAAGGCTGCTAGCTGCACTTGATGCAGAACAAATAGAGCCTCCGGTTACAAATGAAACCGATTGTTTTATCGCTGCACTAGGCGATAAGGCCAGAGATGCAGCTGTTCGTTTACTTGCACAGCTTCGGGCAGAAGGAATTTCAAGTGAGATAGACTATGAAAATAAAAAACTAAAGGGCCAATTCAAAGCAGCGGAACGGCGCAGTGCCAAATTTATCGCGATCTTAGGCGAAAATGAGCTGAATGAACAAAAAATCAATGTCAAGGATACGGAAACCGGAGAGCAGCTGGAAATCAAGCTGGATGAATTCGTACGGTTTATGAAAGCTAACATTACAGGGGCATAAAAAGGAGAGAGTTACGTTGTTTGGAAGAACATATTACTGCGGAGAAATCACTGAAAAATCAATTGGCGAAAATATCATACTAAAAGGCTGGGTACAAAAGAGACGCGATTTAGGCGGATTAATCTTCATCGATCTAAGAGACCGTTCCGGCATTGTGCAAGTCGTGTTCAACCCGGATTTTTCTGAAGAAGCATTGAGAATTGCCGAAGGTGTAAGAAGCGAATTTGTTCTGGATATTTCAGGGACTGTAGTCGAAAGAGATAGCGGAACTGTCAACCCGAATATAAAAACAGGGAAAATTGAAATTCATGCGGAACGGATTGAAATCTTAAGCAGCAGCAAAACTCCTCCTTTTATGATTTCTGACCAAACTGACGAAGTGGCTGAGGATGTCCGCTTGAAACATAGGTATTTGGATCTTAGAAGGCCGGCAATGTTTGATACTTTTAAAATGAGGCATAATGTAACAAAATCGATCCGGAATTTTCTAGACGATCATGGTTTCTTGGATGTGGAGACGCCGATTCTGACAAAAAGCACGCCGGAAGGAGCCAGAGATTACTTGGTGCCAAGCCGTGTACATGAGGGCCAATTCTATGCACTCCCTCAATCGCCTCAGCTGTTTAAGCAGCTATTGATGGTATCCGGCTTTGATCGTTATTACCAGATTGCCCGATGCTTCCGTGATGAAGATTTGCGCGCTGACCGCCAGCCGGAATTTACCCAGATCGATATCGAAATGTCGTTCATGAGCCAAGAAGAGATTATGGCTCTGTCGGAACAAATGATGGCGAAAATCATGCGTGAAACGAAAGGTATTGAGCTGAACCTTCCGCTGCCAAGAATGTCTTATGATGAGGCGATGAATTCGTATGGCTCGGATAAACCGGATGTTCGCTTTGACATGCTGCTTACTGATGTGTCCAGCCTCGTTCGCGACTCAGATTTTAAAGTATTTTCTGGTGCAGTTCAAAGCGGGGGAGTCGTCAAGGCGATCAACGTAAAGGCTGCCGCTGACAAATATTCGAGAAAGGATATTGATGCGCTCGGTAATTATGTCGGCAACTTTGGAGCAAAAGGCCTTGCGTGGCTTAAGGTAGAAGAGGGTGAATTAAAAGGCCCGATTGCAAAATTCTTCAATTCTGAGGCTCAAAGCTCTTTGACTAGTACACTTCATGCAGAAGCCGGGGATCTTTTCTTGTTTGTTGCTGATAAAAAAGAAGTAGCAAATGATGCATTAGGTGCTTTACGACTAAAGCTTGGAAAAGAGCTGCAGCTGATTGATGAAAGTAAATATAATTTCCTTTGGGTCGTTGATTGGCCGCTGTTGGAGTATGATGAAGAAGAAGGGCGTTATTACGCAGCACACCATCCATTTACCATGCCGGCAAGAGAGGACTTGGACCTGATTGAAACAAACCCTGCAGCTATGAAGGCTCAGGCATATGACCTCGTATTGAACGGATACGAACTCGGAGGCGGATCAGTCCGTATTTTTGAAAAGGAGATCCAGGAAAAAATGTTTACTTTGCTTGGCTTTTCAAAGGAAGAAGCAGAAGAGCAATTTGGATTTCTTCTTCAAGCGTTTGAATATGGCACTCCTCCTCATGGCGGTATTGCACTTGGTTTGGATAGGCTCGTTATGCTGCTTGCTGGAAGGTCGAATTTGCGAGACACAATTGCTTTTCCAAAAACAGCAAGTGCAAGTGACCTGCTGACGGAAGCGCCGGGTGAGGTTAGCAAAGATCAGCTTGATGAGTTGAATTTACAATTGAAAGAAAAAGCGCTGAAAAAATAACCGTTCATGCGGGGCATATTGGCTGCTTGATATGAACCCAATCGTGTGGTATTCTTTTTTTCAAAGAAAATAGGTCCTGATGTGTTTGTTGTATACCTAGTTTTGACCGAACATTTATTTATTCGGGAGTCTGCGTTTTCAAATGGAGTACATGCCTCTTTTTCTATCGGTCAAAGAGGACTTATAACATTTGAGATAAGACACCCACCTGCTGTGAGCGGGATCAAAACGAAGGAAATTGACAACGGCACAATCGGGACTTTTTTTATGCTGTAAATAAGTACATTTGAATATGGAGTGAGAGATGTGCTGCATCAATTTTCAAGAAATGAATTAGCCATTGGTAAAGAAGGTTTACATATATTAAAAAACAGCAGAGTCGCTGTTCTCGGCATAGGCGGAGTCGGTTCGTTTGCCGCTGAAGCTTTGGCTAGATCGGGAGTCGGCCACATCGTTTTGGTCGATAAGGATGATATTGATATTACGAATGTTAATCGCCAGCTTCCCGCTCTATTGTCTACGGTCGGAAAACCGAAAGCAGATGTCATGAAAGCCCGGATTGCCGATATCAATCCGGATTGTGAAGTGACCTCTTTAAAAATGTTCTATACCGAAGAAACCTATGAGACTTTTTTTGAACATGGACTCGATTTTGTTATCGATGCATCTGATACGATCCATTATAAGATTCATCTGATGAAGGAGTGCCTAAGACGAAACATAAAAATCATTTCAAGTATGGGCGCAGCGAATAAAACAGATCCTACTAGATTCCGGATCGATGACATATCAAAGACTCATACAGATCCGATTGCGAAAGTCATTCGGACAAGGCTCAGAAAAGAAGGAATTCACAAAGGGGTGCCTGTTGTTTTTTCCGATGAGAGCCCGATTGTAATTCGTGAAGACGTTCGCCAAGAGGTCGGGAAAGACGATGCAAAAATCAGAAAGGCAAAAATGCCGCCATCCTCAAACGCTTTTGTTCCATCAGTCGTAGGTTTGATCATGGGCGGGCATGTTGTCATGGACTTAATTAAGGATATTCCGATTGAGCGAGTGAAAGATAGATAGTAACTGAACGCAGTGTGCAAAGAGCTGGCTTTGCACACTGTTTTTTTGTTGTTAGGAAACTCAGGAAGTGAATTCTTCACGCTGTTACTCATTTAATCGTATTCAAATAGAAATGATCAGAAGTTGTTTAAATCTCGTTAACGACTATGTTTTGGGTGATTTTGGAATCGGAAGTATCTTACGTGTTCAGAAGGATAAAAAGGAGATAAAGAACCAGGAAAAAGTCCTTCATAGGGGTTTTGAAGGACAAAAAGAAGGAAAAGAGCCAGATAAAAGTTCTTCGAAAGGGTTCTGAAGGACAAAAAGGAGTAGTAGAACCAAGGAAAAGTCCTTCACAGGGGAGCTGAAGGACGAAAAGAGGGAATAGATCCAGAGAAAAGTCCTTCACAGGGGAGCTGAAGGACGAAAAGAGGGAATAGATCCAGAGAAAAGTCCTTCACAGGGGTTTTGAAGGACAAAAAGGAGAAGAAAAACCAGAGTAAAAGTCTTTCAAAGGGGAGCTGAAGGACGAAAAGAGGGAATAGATCCAGAGAAAAGTCCTTCACATCGTTTCTGAAGTCCGGAAGCGTCAAAGCACTACACAGGTACTTTGAGGCATCTTAGATCCTTTACATTGACGGTTTTCTCTTTACATTAATCAGCTTTTATCATTTTTTGTTTGCGCTTTTATTTCCTTATTGACGATACGGCATAACGTGCTAGAATAAAATTAATGAAAATTCTAAATAGAATTTCAAATCACATATATGATTTGAAAGGAGGAGCCATGTGGTAAAGTCAGCCGTACGTGTTTTAAAAGTGTTTGAGCTCCTGGCAATGAAGCGGAATGGTCTTACTGTCAAAGACATAAGCGACGAATTGGGACTACCGCAAAGTAGCACGTTTCATTTAATTTCGACATTGTTTAACGAAGGGTATTTATTACAGGACCATGCAAAAAGGTATAAGCTCGGGCCAAAACTTATTCAAATTGGAAACAATGCCATGGAATCGCTTGATATCGCTTCAATTGGAAAGCCGGTACTATCTAAGCTGATGGAGGATGTCCAAGAAACGGTCTTTATGGCGGTTTTATCAGAAGAGCGATTAGTGTATGTACTGAAAATCGACAGTAACCGATCCATAAAAACAACTGCTCAGCCGGGATACCAAAAACCGCTGCACTGTACCGGTCTTGGCAAAACGTTTCTAGCCTTTCTGCCTGTCGAAAAGAGAGAGAAGCTGATAAGTACAATCGCTCTTCAGCCGGTGACTCCTCGTACGATTACCGATCGGTCGAAGCTTGAAGAATGTCTTGAGCTCTATAAAACCCTGGGCTACTCGATTGATGATGAGGAAAATGAAGAGGGGTTATTCTGTGTAGCCGCACCTATTTATGGCGGAGGCAATATAGTCGAGGCTGCCATTAGTGTGGCCGGTCCGAAAGAAAGAATGAGTAAAAGAAAGGAAGAGATTGCCCGAAAACTAACAGAAGCTGCTGCGAAACTTTCGATTCAAATGGGTTACAAAAAGGGGGTGATCTAAAATGGATGTCATTAGTATAGGAGAAACAATGGTTTTATTTACTCCTCAAGAAGACGGGCTATTGAGGTACAATCGGAATTTTTCCGCCAAAATTGCCGGCGCGGAAACGAACACACTTATAGGCCTTACCCGCTTAGGGATAAAAACTGGATGGATAAGCAAGGTTGGCAGTGATGAATTCGGAAGGTTGATTCTCTCTCAGATTCGAGGCGAAGGTATCGATACAAGCCAGGTGATCTCTGATAATAAGCACCCTACCGGAATTTTCTTTAAAGAAAAAACAAATGAGTCCAATATGAAAATCATGTATTATCGCAAGGGTTCAGCAGCAAGCACGATTACAAAGCATGATATTGATAGCGGTTACATTTCTCGAAGCTCATACCTGTATGTCACCGGGATCACTCCGGCTCTAAGCGAAAGCTCACTTGAAGCTGTCTTTTACGCGATGCAGCTTGCAAAGAAACATCACACAAAAATTGTTTTTGACCCAAATGTCCGTAAGAAGCTTTGGTCTGAAGAAAAAGCAAAAGCTACGTTGCTGGAGATGGCTAAATTAGCCGACATTATACTGCCGGGAACGAGCGAAGGTGAATTTTTATTCGGGACAAAGGACGAAAAGGAAATCGTAAAAAAAGTATTAGATATGGGCAGTGAATTAGCTGTCGTCAAAATGGGTGCCTCCGGAGCTTACTATGAAAGTCATAATCAGCACGGTTATGTAAGCGGGTACAAAGTAGATCGGGTCGTTGATCCTGTTGGAGCAGGAGATGGCTTTGCTGCAGGTGTTATTTCGGGTCTTATTGAAAATGCCGGTATTGAAAAAGCGGTTCAAAGAGGCTGTGCAATCGGGGCGATCGTTACGATGGTTAACGGAGATATAGAAGGACTTCCCGATAAAGAAATTCTTCGGCATTTTGTCCATAAGAGCTCTGAGGATGTAGACCGATAGTTTATTAAAGGAGAGGTTGGATGTCTGCATTAGATTTTATAAAAGATAACAAAGTGATTGCGATTGTTAGGGGAGCAGAAGCATCTGATGTCCTTCAAATTGCAGATGCTTTATACGAAGGCGGTATTCGATTGCTTGAAATTACTTTGAATTCGCCGAATGCATTCGAAGTGATTAAAAACGTGAAAACAAAGTATGGAAACGAAATGCTGATAGGAGCGGGAACTGTACTGGATCCCGAATCTGCACAAGCAGCTTTAGCAGCAGGAGCTGAATTCATTTTATCCCCGACTGTCAATGTCGATACGATCAAGCTTACGAAACGGCATGGCGCCGTAAGTATTCCAGGCGCGTTCAGCCCTAGTGAAATATTAACTGCTTTTGAACATGGAGGAGACATCATTAAAGTGTTTCCTGCTTCTTCGGGGCCCGGATATATTAAGGATATTTTAGGACCGCTCAAACAAATTCCACTCTTGCCGACCGGAGGAGTCAACCTGGAAAATATAGCGGAATTTATGAGAGCGGGTTCAATCGGCGTCGGACTTGGAAGCGCTTTAGTCGATACGAAGAAAGCAGTTAGTGATATCTATTTAAGGCAGTTAACAGCGAAATCGAGAGAATTTCTAGAAGCGATCAATTAAAGGGAGAGTAACCACGTGAAAATCACAAACTATGAACTTTTTCAAATTCCGCCAAGGTGGCTGTTTTTAAAAATAGATACAGACGAAGGAATCACCGGCTGGGGCGAGCCAGTCGTGGAAGGGCGAGCGGCGACGGTCAAGACTGCGGTTGAAGAATTAATGGAGTATCTGATCGATAAAGATCCATTATCGATTGAAGATCATTGGAATGTGATGTACAGAAGCGGTTTTTATCGCGGCGGCCCGATCTTAATGAGCGCAATTTCCGGTATCGATCAAGCGCTTTGGGACATTAAAGGAAAGTATTACGGGCAGCCGGTTCACCAGCTTTTAGGGGGGAAAGCGAGGGAATCAATAAAAGTTTATTCCTGGATTGGCGGTGACCGTCCATATGATGTTGGAAATAACGCAAAGGAAGTCGTTGAAAGAGGATTCAAAGCCGTAAAAATGAATGGGACAGAAGAACTGCAATATGTCGATTCTCATGAAAAAGTCGAGCAGGTCATCGAACGTGTGGCAGCCGTTCGCGAGGCTGTCTGTCCATATGTAGGCATTGGAATCGATTTTCACGGCAGAGTGCATAAGCCGATGGCGAAAATATTGGCAAAGGAAATTGAATCGTTTCGGCCGATGTTTATTGAAGAGCCGGTTCTTCCGGAAAATAATGAAGCGTTAAGAGAAATCGCAAGTCTTGTCAGCACACCGATCGCGACAGGTGAACGCATGTATTCAAAATGGGATTTTAAACGGCTTCTCGTCGATGGCTATGTGGATATTATACAGCCCGACTTGTCTCACGCAGGCGGAATAACCGAATGCAAAAAGATTTTATCAATGGCAGAAGCCTTTGATGTAGCTGCGGCACCGCACTGTCCACTGGGCCCGATTGCTCTCGCAGCATGCTTACAGGTGGACGCGACCTGCCACAACGCCTTTATCCAGGAGCAGAGTCTCGACATCCATTACAACCAAGGATCCGATCTGCTTGATTATATAATGGAGAAAAATGTGTTCACCTATAAAGACGGCTATGTAAAAATTCCGAACGGCCCTGGTCTCGGCATTGAGATCAATGAGAGCCACGTCAGAAAAATGGCTGACATCAGCCACAATTGGCATAATCCAGTGTGGCGACACAAAGACGGCAGCGTTGCGGAATGGTAAGTTGAGATGAATGTTGTTCTCAACCAATCCAATCAAACATTACTAAAAGCTGACACAAACCATTTAAAATAGACCTATCCCTTTTAAGGGGAGGTCTATTTTTTTGTCTGGCAAGACGTGCACTCTCTGAATACAGAAGCAAAAATATTATTGACCATGTGATGCACCCCAAGGTTTACTATTTATAGCAGCGAGGGGAAGAATGTACAAGATTAGTGAGTTCGCTGAATTGACAGGCTTAAGCAAAGAAGCTTTGAGATATTATGCAGAAGTTAAATTCCTCGAACCAGCTTATATAGATCCACGTAACAATTATCACTATTACGATGACGGAAGCTGCTTTCTTGCAATCCTTCTGGTTAAGTTAAGGGGATTTGGTTTTACGATTCAGGAAATGCTTTTGGTAATGGAGGACGAATCATTTACTCATTTAGAGGATTTGTTAATACAGAAAAGGAAGAACATACAAATGCAAGGAATAGTATCAATATGCCCAAGTTTTGGAGATTACTTGCAGATATTTTTAAGGCTATAAGTATATTAAAAATAGTGTTATAATATCGAATAGTTAAAATTTACAGATAACATAGTGAGACTTATATGGAGGGATTTATTTTGGGAGAACTACGCAGTAATATGATTAAAAAAGGATTTGACCGAGCACCGCATAGAAGCTTGCTTCGTGCTGCTGGTGTAAAAGAAGAGGATTTTAATAAACCGTTCATCGCGGTTGTCAACTCATATATTGATATTGTTCCTGGACATGTACATTTACAGGAATTTGGGAAAATTGTAAAAGAAGCGATTCGCGAAGCAGGTGGTGTTCCGTTTGAAATGAACACAATCGGTGTAGATGATGGTATTGCAATGGGGCATATCGGGATGCGCTACTCATTACCAAGTCGTGAAATTATTGCTGATTCCGTAGAAACGGTTGTATCAGCACACTGGTTTGATGGCATGGTCTGTATTCCAAACTGTGACAAAATTACACCAGGTATGATGATGGCTGCTATGCGCTTAAATATTCCGACGATTTTTGTTAGTGGCGGTCCAATGGCAGCCGGTCGTACAAGTGATGGCCGGAAAATTTCACTTTCTTCAGTATTTGAAGGAGTGGGTGCTTATCAGGCTGGGAACCTTGATGGAAAAGGTCTTCTAGAGCTTGAGCAGTTTGGATGTCCAACATGTGGCTCTTGTTCCGGAATGTTCACTGCTAACTCTATGAACTGCTTGGCAGAGGCACTTGGACTAGCTCTACCAGGAAACGGAACGATTTTAGCAGTTGCACCAGAGCGAAAAGAATTTGTTAAACGCTCAGCTAGTCAGTTAATGAATTTAATTGATTTGGATTTAAAGCCGCGTGATATCGTGACAGAAAAAGCAATTGATAACGCATTTGCTCTTGATATGGCACTCGGTGGATCAACGAATACGGTTTTACACACGCTTGCCCTTGCAAACGAAGCAGGTATAGACTATCCGCTTGAACGAATCAATGAAGTAGCAGCGCGTGTGCCGCATCTTTCAAAGCTTGCGCCAGCATCAGACGTTCATATTGAAGATTTGCATGAAGCAGGTGGAGTATCCGCTGCATTAAATGAATTATCCAAAAAAGAGGATGCACTTCACCTTGACGTCATAACAGTAACAGGAAAAACCCTTGGGGAAAACATCGCCGGTTGTGATGTGAAAGACAACAATGTTATTCATTCAATCGATAATCCGTTCTCAGAAAAGGGTGGACTTGCGGTATTATTTGGTAACCTTGCTCCAGATGGTGCAATTATCAAAACAGGTGGTGTCCAAGGCGGAATTACTTCCCACGAGGGACCAGCGATTGTCTTTGACTCACAAGATGAGGCTTTAGAAGGTATTGCCGGGGGACAAGTCAAAGAAGGACATGTTGTCATCATTCGTTATGAGGGACCAAAAGGCGGACCGGGTATGCCGGAAATGTTAGCACCAACTTCCCAAATTGTCGGTATGGGTTTAGGAGCAAAAGTAGCCCTTGTAACAGACGGACGTTTTTCAGGTGCTTCCCGCGGTCTATCTATCGGTCATGCTTCACCAGAAGCAGCAGAAGGCGGACCGCTTGCATTTGTTCAAAATGGTGATCATATTGTCATTGACATTGAAAAGCGCACAATAGATGTTCTAGTTCCTGAGGAAGAATGGGAGCAGCGAAAAGCAAACTGGAAAGGCTTTGAACCAAAAGTTAAAACAGGCTATTTGGCTCGTTACTCTAAGCTTGTAACATCCGCTAGCACTGGTGGTATTATGAAAATCTAAATTGACTTATTAAGTGACCTGTTAAAAAGTCTAGTAAAATTAGAGACTTTTTAACAGGTCCTTTATTTAAGGTTTTAAACAAGGTTCTCTCTCTTTGAAGCAAGGGATAAGCTTTATCAACATAAGGTAATAAGGGTTCTGGAGCAAAAACTTCAAGGACAACGGTGTAATTGCACGGTTACTACAGTTAATTGCACAGAACTGTGGCACAATTGCACGGTTACCACAGTTAATTGCACAAAAACCCGGAATAATTGCACAGACCGCCTGTTAATGTACCTGTATAGTAGACAACATTAGAGAATCGCACAGAAATACCCTGAAAATGCACAATTCCCGGGTTCCCTATTTGCTATTATCATTTATTTTCTCATACACCTGCTTCAATGCGGCTTCAAATTTCCCGGTTTGCTTTGGCTGATAATACTTCTTGTTTTTCAGCGGATCGGGCAAATACTGCTGTTTGACCCAGCCGTTTTCATAATTGTGCGGGTACAGATAATCAAGTCCTCTGCCAAGTTTAGCAGCACCCTTGTAGTGAGCATCCTTTAAGTGCTTTGGCACCTCGCCGATTTTTCCGCTGCGAATATCCGCGAGAGCTTGATCGATTGCCATGATGGCTGAGTTAGATTTGGGAGATAAGCAAAGCTCGATGACGGCGTTGGCAAGCGGGATCCTCGCTTCAGGAAAGCCGATTCTTTCAGCCGTTTGTACTGCGGCGAGCGCTCTTGGGCCTGCTTGCGGATTCGCCAGCCCGACGTCTTCATAGGCGATCACAAGCAACCGCCTGGCAATGCTTTCAAGATCGCCGGCTTCTACCAGCCGCGCAAAGTAGTGCATTGCGGCGTTCGCGTCTGACCCTCTGATTGATTTTTGAAAGGCTGACAACACGTCATAATGGGCATCCCCATTCTTATCATGGGCAAAGCTTTTCTTTTGAAGACATTCTTCAGCGATTTCAAGCGTAATTGGAATAATTCCGTCTTCATTTTCATTTGTTGAAAGAACAGCTAGTTCGAGTGCGTTTAATGCCGACCGGACATCACCCCCGCAGGCAGTGGCAAAATGGTTCAGTGCTTCTTCAGAGCAATCTAGCGAATAGCCGCCTAGCCCTCTATGTTCATCAGCGATTGCCCTTAACAGAGCTTTTTTGATAAGCTCTGGTGTTAACGGATGTAATTCAAAGATTTGCGTCCGGCTTCTGATCGCAGGGTTAATCGCATGGTAAGGATTGGCGGTAGTGGCACCAATGAGAATAATCATGCCATTTTCTAAATAGGGAAGCAAAAAATCCTGCTTTGCTTTATCCAATCGATGTACCTCATCTAAAATTAAGATGATTTGCCCCGACATCTTGGCTTCTTCCACTACAATTTCCATATCTTTTTTATTATTGATGACAGCATTTAACGAACGAAAAGCAATGCTGGTGCTTCCTGCAATAGCTGTGGCGATTGAAGTTTTTCCAATGCCTGGTGGCCCGTAAAGGATCATTGAAGATAGATGCTTCGCTTTTACCATCCGTGCTATGATTTGCTCATCTGCAACGAGATGCTCCTGGCCGAGAATTTCTTCGATTTTCGTTGGCCGCATTCTGAATGCCAGTGGCTTCATATTCATCTCTCCCGATTTCATGTCTGACTATAGAATACCAAAATCATGATAAATAACGAAAGACATCCGAATATAAGAGCATTAAAATGTAACTATGATTAAAGTGTGCTATAATTGCATTTGGTCTATACTAATTTGTATATAATGATTATTACGATAGAGTAACTATTTTGCAGAGGTGTGTTATTTTGAAGATATCAACAAAAGGAAGATACGGTTTAACGATTATGATTGAGCTCGCTAAAAAGCAGGGTGAAGGCCCCACTTCTTTAAAAAGTATTGCTCAAACGAATGATTTGTCCGAGCATTATTTAGAGCAGCTTGTGTCTCCATTAAGAAACGCCGGACTGGTAAAAAGCATTCGCGGGGCGTACGGAGGGTACATTTTAGGTCACGATCCGTCTGACATTACAGCGGGTGACATCATACGTGTACTTGAAGGGCCGATCAGCCCGGTAGAAGTGCTGGAAAACGAAGAGCCTGCCAAGCGGGAGCTCTGGATTCGCATTCGGGACGCTGTCAAAGAAGTGCTTGATAGTACAACACTTGAAGATTTGGCAAACTACACCGAAGGCGAACAAGAAGCGTATATGTTTTATATTTAACGACCCGAGGTGTTACAAATGAATCGAATTTATTTGGATCATGCGGCAACGTCTCCAACCGATCCAAAAGTGGTAGAAAAAATGATGCCCTACTTCACAGAAACGTTTGGCAATCCTTCCAGCATTCACTCGTTTGGAAGAGAAAGCAGAAAATGGCTGGATGAAGCTAGGGGCTCGATTGCCAATCTTATTGGCGCATCCCAAAATGAAATTGTCTTTACGAGCGGCGGAACGGAAGCGAATAACCTTGCCATAATCGGGGCAGCTCTATCCCGTAAGCACAAGGGAAATCATATCATCACAACTGAAATTGAACATCACGCCGTTCTCCATCCGTGTGAACGGCTGGAAGAGATGGGGTTTCAGGTGACGTATTTGAAGCCTGACCAGGATGGTAAAGTCAGTGCCGGGCAAGTTCGCAATGCTCTTCGTGAGGATACAATTCTCGTGACGATTATGTATGGAAACAATGAGGTTGGATCGGTTCAGCCAATCAAAGACATTGGAGAGCTGGTTAAGAACCATACAGCCTATTTTCATACGGATGCTGTACAAGCGTTCGGATATTTGCCGATTCAAGTAAAAAGCGAGAATATTGATCTAATGTCTGTATCCGGCCATAAGCTAAACGGGCCGAAGGGGACAGGCTTTTTATATGTCAGCCAAGACGCTAAGCTCTCTCCGCAAATGCTTGGAGGAGAACAGGAGCGCAAACAGCGTGCGGGAACGGAAAATGTACCAGGAATCGTCGGTTTAAATGAAGCGGTTCGTTTATCAGTTGAAAAACGAGAAGCAAAAAGCCAATTATATCGTGAGTTTAAAACGATTATGATTCAATCGCTGAAGGAAAAAGAAGTGAATGTTCAAATCAATGGCGACATAAATGAAAGCCTGCCACACGTCTTAAATCTATATTTTCCAGGTGTCCAGGTCGAGGCTTTGCTAGTGAATTTGGACCTTGAAGGGATTGCGGTATCAAGCGGGTCTGCTTGTACTGCAGGATCGCTTCTGCCTTCCCATGTGCTCAAAGCTATGTATGGCGAAGACGCGCCGCAGCTGCGTTCATCAGTCAGAATCAGTTTCGGGCCTGAGCATACCAAAGAGAAAATCAAGCGTGCTTCAGAGAAGCTCGCAGAAGTTGTAAGAAGATTAATGTAAGGAGTTGAAGCGGCTATGAAGAAAGCACCCGAAAACACAAGAGTTGTTGTCGGTATGTCGGGAGGAGTCGATTCATCTGTAGCCGCTCTTTTGTTAAAACAACAAGGGTATGATGTCATCGGTATTTTTATGAAAAACTGGGACGATACGGATGAAAACGGGTTCTGTACGGCAACTGAGGATTACGAGGATGTGATTCGCGTATGTAATCAAATCGGGATTCCTTACTACGCGGTTAATTTTGAAAAGCAATATTGGGAAAAGGTTTTTCAATATTTCTTGGATGAGTATAAAGCAGGCAGAACCCCGAACCCTGACGTCATGTGCAATAAAGAAATTAAGTTTAAAGCCTTTTTGGAGCATGCGCTGTCTCTTGGGGCGGACTATCTGGCAACGGGGCACTATGCAAGGGTAGAGCATAACCCGGAAGGTGTGAAAATGCTCCGAGGGATTGATGAAAATAAAGATCAAACGTATTTCTTAAACCAACTAACAGAAGAGCAGCTAAACAAGGTTCTTTTTCCGATTGGCAATCTTGAAAAAAGCGAAGTCAGAGAAATTGCGAAAAAACACGGGCTGGCAACTGCTGCTAAAAAAGACAGTACGGGAATTTGTTTTATCGGAGAAAGAAACTTCAAAACATTCCTAAGCCAGTATCTTCCTGCACAGCCTGGCGAAATGCAAACGATGGATGGAGAAGTGAAAGGCGAGCATGACGGGCTTATGTATTATACGATCGGCCAACGGCACGGTCTCGGAATTGGCGGAAGCGGAGATCCTTGGTTTGTAGCGGGTAAAAATTTGGAAAAAAACATCTTGTATGTTGCCCAAGGCTTCCATGACGAGCTTTTGTATTCTGACAAAATCATTGCGGATCAGGTCAGCTGGGTGCGTCCAGATTTGAAACCGAATGAGTCTCTTAAGTGCACTGCCAAGTTTCGTTACCGCCAAAAAGACAGCGGGGTAACAGTGAAAATGATTGATGAAACAAAAGTTGAAGTCATCTTTGATGAACCGGTAAGAGCAGTGACGCCGGGGCAGGCTGTTGTATTCTACCAAGGAAACGAATGTCTTGGCGGAGGAACGATCGATCATGTTTATAAAAATAATGAAAAACTTTGGTATGTTTAAGTAAAAAAACCTCAACCACTCGTGTTGAGGTTTTTTACAAGAACACCTAGAATTGAAGGAGGAGACAATGGATTACAACAAAATCGGCATCGAAGCAATGCAAAAGGGCGATTACGAAGCGGCCGCGAATGCTTTTACCCAAGCAATTGAAGAGGATCATACAAATGCCATCCCTTATATAAACTTTGCAAATCTGCTTGCTTCAGTGAATGAACTGGACCGTGCTCAAATTTTTTATGAAAAAGCGATTTCGTTGGACGAGGGCGCGGCTTCTGCGTATTATGGAGCAGGAAATTTATTTGTGATGAAAGAATCTTATAGTGAAGCAAAAGATATGTTTGAAAAAGCGCTGCGATTAGGAATGGAAAACGGCGATTTATATTATATGCTCGGAACTTCGCTTATCCAGCTGGAACAGCCAAGGCTTGCTATGCCGTATTTGCAGAGGGCTTCTGAGCTGCTGGAGGATGATCCTGAAGTTCTGTTTCAGTACGGCCTTTGCTTAGCAAATGAGCAGCTGCTTAATGAAGCTGTTAGCCAATTTACTAAAGTCATCGAACTCGATCCAAGCCATTCGGATGCTTATTATAATTTAGGAGTCGCATACGCTTATCAGGAAAATAAAGAAAAAGCGCTTGAAATGCTTAATCAAGCGATCGAAGTAAATCCTGAGCATATGCTTGCACTTCATGCAAAATCGTTAATCGAACAACAGTAAAGGCTCACTGCGCATTAATGCGGGATAAAATGAAGGGAGGAAGCCTTATGACCATACATCACCATACGGAACCTGAAATCGCCCAAGAATCGTTTGTCAAAGGCAAAATCCTCGCTGTCATTTATCATAATGAATCCAATCATTACAGCGTTTTAAAGGTAAAAGTAGAAAAAACAAGTGAAGCGTTTGAAGATTCTTCGGTATCAGTTACCGGTTATTTTCCTACCCTTCAGGAAGAAGATACATATACGTTTTATGGAGAAAGTAAAACACATCCGAAATTCGGACTTCAGTTTCAGGCTGAGCGATTTCGAAAAGAGATCCCAACGACAAAGGAAGGCATTGTCCATTACCTTTCCAGTGACTTGTTTGAGGGCATTGGAAAAAAAACAGCCCAAGAAATCGTAAAAAAACTGGGTGAAGGGGCCATCAACAAGATATTAGCTGACCCTGCTGTCCTTTACGACGTAGCAAAGCTATCAAAGAAAAAAGCGGATAAGCTGGCCGCTTCTCTTCAGGAGCATCAAGGCTTGGAGAGCGTTATGATTGCTTTGAACAATTATGGATTTGGCCCACAGCTATCGATGAAAATTTACCAGGTGTATCAATCAGAAACATTGGATAAAATTCAGTCAAATCCCTATCAGTTGGTCAAGGACGTTGAAGGAATCGGTTTTGCCCGAGCTGACGAGCTTGGGGGACAGATCGGTTTATCCGGTAATCATCCCGAACGGATTAAAGCGGCAATTCTTTACACAGTTGAAGCATCCTGCCTGCAGGATGGACACACTTATATGTACACGAAGCAGCTCATTGTTGATACGCTGAAGCTGTTAAATCAATCCTCAACTGCAGATGATGTCGTCAATGAAGTAGACATTGCAGATCAAATTGTTGAGCTGGGCAAGCTGAACCAGGTGATTGTTGAAGAGGACCGCTGCTACTATCCGTCATTATTTTATGCAGAAAGAAATTTCGCAAAAAATCTAAAAACGATTGCAGAACAGACAGATTATGAAGATCAATTTCCTGAATCTGAGTTTTTGCTTGCCCTTGGTGAATTGGAAGAGAGAATTAATGTTCAGTTTGCTGAAAGTCAAAAGGATGCCATTCAAAAAGCTCTCATGTCGCCAATCATGCTGCTGACTGGGGGGCCGGGAACAGGAAAAACGACAGTAATCCGCGGAATAGTCGAGCTTTATAGCGAATTGCACGGAGTTTCACTGGAACCTGGCGATTATAAAAAGGATGAACCGTTTCCGTTTGTTTTAACAGCGCCTACAGGCAGAGCTGCAAAACGCATGAGCGAATCGACTGGTCTTCCTGCTGTCACCATTCACAGGCTGCTTGGCTGGAATGGTGCTGAAGGGTTTACACACACAGAAGATAATCCGATTGACGGAAAACTTGTTATTATTGATGAAACCAGTATGCTGGACATCTTTATTGCCAACCATCTGTTCAAGGCTATTCCAAAAAATGTCCAGATTATTATGGTGGGAGACGAGGATCAACTTCCTTCTGTCGGTCCCGGACAAGTGCTAAAAGATTTACTCGCTTCTCGTGTGATCGAAACAGTTAAATTAACGGATATCTATCGACAAGCTGAAGGCTCCTCTATTATTGAGCTTGCTCATGAAATGAAAAAAGGCGAGCTGCCGAATAATCTTACAGTGCCGACAAAGGATCGCTCGTTTATTCGCTGTAACCAGAACCAAATCAAAGAGGTCGTTGAAAAGGTTGTTAATAACGCATTAAAGAAGGGGTTTTCAGCTAAGGATCTGCAAGTGCTGGCGCCTATGTACAAAGGAGCGGCAGGCATAAATGAGCTTAATGCCCTCCTTCAGCAAATTTTGAATCCAGCCTCTTCGAAAAAACGGGAAATGAAATTTGGCGATGTGACTTACCGTACAGGGGATAAAATATTGCAGCTTGTCAATCAACCCGAACAAAATGTTTTTAATGGTGATATGGGTGAAATCACTTCAATATTTTATGCGAAAGAGAATACAGAAAAAGAGGATATGATCATTGTTTCGTTTGATGGGAATGAAATCACATTTGTAAAAAAGGATTTTGTACAGTTCACCCACGCCTATTGCTGTTCTATTCATAAATCCCAAGGCAGTGAATTTCCGATCGTAATCCTCCCGGTCGTTAGAAGCTATTACAGGATGCTGAGAAAAAACTTATTATATACAGCAATTACAAGAAGCAAAAAGTTTTTAATTCTGTGCGGTGAAATCGAAGCATTGGAATGGGGAGTACGTAACAAAGAATTGGCGGAAAGACAAACATCATTACGTACCAGATTAAATGAAGCTTTATCTGAAGAAGATACTGAACTTCGAGAGCTTCAAAGCCAGCTTCCATTTAGCGTGCACGATGCGAATATCGGAATGGAAGGAGTAACACCTTTCGATTTCATGACAAGCTAAACACCAAGTGATTATCCACTTGGTGTTTTTTCTTATGGACACTGGGAGCAATTTCATTGCATGGAGAAAGGATTGGAAAGGGAAAATAAAAGTGTTCAAATAAAGGTGGAGATCACACTTTGAGAACATGTAATGAATTAATCGGAATGCCTGTCCGTTGTGCCTCGCGTGTCCTTGGCTGCGTGTCGGATATTTGTTTTTCTTATGATGGGAGATGTATCGGGCTGCTGATTGATGAACAAAAAATTCCATTCATGCATAAAAAAGTGTTCCTTCCAGCTGAACAAATTGTACAGGCTGATGCAGCCGGGATATATACTGGTACGCATCTCATAAGTTCAGCAGATCAACCAGAAAAATATTTACGTTATAATCAACTGAAGCAAAAAATGATTGTCAATCAGGAAAAAAAACAGCTCGGAATTTTGGAAGATGTATATATTTCCTTTCAAGCGGGCACAATGGTAGCATATGAAATCTCGGACGGCTTTTTTGCAGATTTGCAAGGAGAACGAAGACACGTTCCTTCAATGAATACTGCGATGACATTGAATAATGATACCATCATGCTGGCCGAGCAATGAGGTGTTACGATTGTTAATTTGCCCGAATTGTAAAGGGAAAAACATTGGAAAAATAGGTGTGAACCAGTATTACTGCTGGGGATGTTACATTGAATTGACCCTATCAAAAGGAAAGATATCGACACATCAAGTGGAAGAGGACGGGACGTTAAGCAGTCTTGATGATTTATTCACTGATGAAGAACGTACAATGAACCTTTAAAATTGGAGGATTCCTATGAATCGGACAATGACTTCCTTTCTTTCAATGGGTGCAGGAGCATTCGTATACCATTTAGCCAGACAATACAACATGCCGACGAAAAAGAGCATGAAAAGAATCAGAAAAAGAATCATGAAAATGATATAGGCTAAATAAAAAGAGAACCGGATGATTATTGTCCGGTTCTCTTTACTATTTATGCCTGTCTCGCCTCTAATCGCCGGGCGATGATGGACAAAATGTAGTTAACAACAAAGTACATCACAGCTGCGGCCAAGAAGATCGGTATCGTGAAATTAATCGACTGTCCTTTCACAACATTCGCATTATGCATTAACTCAGGAAGCGAGATCACGGTAGCCAATGATGTGTCCTTAAGTAAGGAAATGAATTGGCTGACGAGCGGAGGAATCATTCTTCTGAGGGCTTGTGGCAAAGTGATTTGAATCAGCGTCTGAACATAAGTGAGACCTGACGATCTTGCCGCTTCGATTTGCCCTTTATCAATCGAATTTAAACCGCTTCGGACGATTTCCGAAATCATCGCCGCTTCGAAAATGGTTAATGCCACAATTGCAGATCCCTTAATTCCAAAATCAATTCCTACTTCAGGCAATGCGAAAAAAGTAAAGAAAATGATCAGCAACAAGGGGAGATTTCGAATGATCTCTACCAATAGGGCAAGGACATGCGACACGACGGGCATTCGGGTATATCGCAGAGTTCCTACCAATATTCCGATGATAAAGCTTAATACAATCGAAATGGCGGCAACTTCCAATGTTAGAATAAAGCCATCAAACAAAAATTTTAAATTATCAGGAGAATAGGCTCCTTTAAAATCCATAAATACTGTCCTCCTTTTACGCTAGTTGCTGCGAGAAAGTCTTTTTTCTATATATCCGACTCCTAAGCTGAGCGGGATGGTTAACAGTAAGTAAAACATAGCGACGAATATGTACACATCAAAAACGACATATGTATTGCTTGAGACTAAATCTCCGTGGTACATCAAATCCCAACCGGCGAGCAAACCGAGGATAGAGGAGTTTTTTACCAGATTAATAAATTGGTTGCCGAGTGGCGGGATAACAATTTTGATGGCTTGTGGAAGAATAATATACCTCATGCTTTCTGTATACGTAAGTCCGGTAGCTCTTGCTGCTTCCATCTGTCCTTTTGGAACGGATGAAATTCCTGCACGGATCGCTTCGGCAATAAATGCTGAAGTATAGATTGATAATGCGATTGTACCTGCTGTAAACCCGTCAAACCGAATACCGATAGCAGGAAGACCGATAAAGATGAAAAAAGCAATCAATAGGACGGGGATATTACGCAAAATTTCAACGTAGACCGTACCAATCCAGTTAAGTATTTTGAAAGGAGCTATTCGAAATACGGCGATAAGAGTACCTAAAATAAAGCTTGATATAAGTGCAATGATACTTGAAAGCACTGTGAACTTGAATCCTTCAAGATACATGTCCATGTTGTTGGTAAGTATGGAGAAATCGAGCAAAAAAATCACTCCTTTAGCTAATTGGGATGAGCGAAAAGCCCGCTCATCCCGAATTTGTTTCTATACGATTATTTAACTTGCTGGTTCTTCTTTAATCCACTTGTTTTTAATTTTATCGTATTCGCCGTTGTCTTTTAGTTTTTTCAACGTTTCGTTAATTGCATCAACAAGCTCTGAATTTCCTTTTTTTACAGCAATTCCGTATGGCTCTTCACTGAATGTTTTTCCGACAAGGTGGAAGCTAGGATCTTCATCCGCCATTCCGTAAAGAATCGCATCATCAGTTGTTAACGCATCGCCTTGGCCGGCTTTTAATGCCGAAAAAGCTTCTGAGTAGTTTTCAAACTCATTTACCTTAGCATCGGGGGCTTCTTTGCGAATGTTTTGAGAAGATGTGGAACCTTTAACGGCAAGAACCGTTTTGCTGTTGTCTAAATCCTCGATGCCTTTGATCGGGCTGTCTTTTTTCACTAACAGTGACTGGCCGGCATCAAAATAGACATCTGAAAAATCCACTTCTTTTTTACGTTCTTCAGTAATTGTCATTGTTGCGACAACAGCATCGATGTCACCTTTATTCAATAAAGGAATTCTTGTTTTGGAAGTCACTTCTTTGAATTCAGCTTTGTTTTCGTCGCCAAGAATTTCTTTTGCAATTGCTTTTGAAATATCAATATCAAAACCTTCAATTTCGCCAGAGCTTGGATTTTTTAAGCCAAATAACCGAGTGTCGTTTTTCACTCCGAAGACGATTTTGTCATTTTCTTTAATCGTGTCCAATGCGTTTTTGCCGCTGTCAGCGTTTCCGCCGCTGCCTCCGCTTCCGCAGGCTGCAAGCAGAAGCATTGCTAAAATTGTGACAATTGAAAGTGATAGAAATTTCTTTGAAGTTTTCATTTTTTTCCCCCTATATCTTTCTTAATGATTTAATATACGGCTAAGAAATAAGCGAGCCCGTTCTTCTTTTGGATTCGCATAAAATTCAGCCGGTGTTGCTTCTTCTAAAATTCTGCCTTCATCAATAAAAACAATACGGTCAGCGACTTCTCTGGCAAAGCCCATTTCATGGGTAACAACGACCATGGTCATGCCTTCTTTAGCCAGAGCCTTCATTACATCCAGCACTTCGCCGATCATCTCCGGGTCTAGCGCGGAGGTCGGTTCATCAAATAACATAACCTCAGGCTTCATCGCAAGTCCTCTTGCAATCGCGACTCTTTGCTGTTGTCCTCCGGAAAGTTGGCTTGGGTAGGAATTTGCTTTATCGGGGATCCCGACTTTTTCCAAATAGTACTCAGCTGTTTTCCGTGCCTCGCTTTTTGAAACTCCCAACACTTTTACAGGAGCCAGCATGATGTTCTCAATGACTGTTTTGTGCGGATAAAGATGAAAATGCTGAAACACCATGCCAATATTTCTCCGAACTTTATTAATATCGGTTTTTTTATCGTTTATGACTGTTTCATTAACCTTTAACTTTCCTTCATTTACTGTCTCAAGCCGATTGATGCAGCGCAGCATTGTGCTTTTGCCTGAACCGGAAGGACCAATGATTACGACAACTTCACCTTTTTTTATTTGTAGATTAATATCTTTTAAAACATGAAAATCACCGTAATGCTTGTTGACATTTTCGAATGAAATCATGGTGTTCCCCCTCGCTAATCCAAAATTAACCTATTAGAAAAACTATGTAATAATTCCTTACATGAAAGACTAGATTTTCTAACATCGAAGATATTATACCTTTATCCTATAATTGGAGTCAAATCTTTTCAAAAGTTTTGAAAAATCGCAACATTATTTCGAATAAGATTATATTAAGATACATAATGGTGGAGAAATCAGGAAAACTAGGTAGAACGAAAAAGGTAAGCAGTATTTTCTATATATTCTCTTAAAAGTTGAAAACACCTTTTTTAATGTATGAATATGATCTGTAAATCTCAATTGACATGGAGATGATGCTGTTGCTGAAAAAACCGATGCAGCTGCTTATATGGATTACCATCCTCCTGCTTTTCCTGCTATCAATATATGTGGCAATCAAGCTGAAAATATTATGGTATCCATTGTTCGCTATTTCAAAAGCAATCCTTATACCACTAGGCATCTCCATATTCATAACCTATTTGCTTTTGCCGATTATCGAAAAGCTGCATGAAACAGGGCTGCCGAGAACATTAAGCTTGCTAATCATATATCTCTTGTTTTTTGGCAGCGCCGGCTATGGTTTATACAAAGGCATCCCGATATTGCTAAATCAGCTATACGATTTATCTGAGAACATCCCTATGTTTGCAGAAACCTATAATGTGATGCTGAAGAAAATTCACAACCATACAGATCAATGGCCGGATGGGATGCACGAAAGGATCGATCTGGTGATTAGCCAAACGGAAGGGTTTGTCGCTAATGCTGTAGAAAAAGCGATAAGAAGCATGCGGATATTGTTTGATTATCTTTTAATTGGCGCTCTAATCCCTTTTTTAGTTTTTTACTTAGTAAAAGATATTAGTCTAATGAAAAAAACAGTATGGTATTTTACCCCGTCATCTTGGAGGAAGCGAGGATGGAGATTTCTTAAAGACGTCGATGATTCTCTCGGCGGGTATATCAGGGGTCAGCTGTTTGTGTGCGTCATTATAGGTACTTGTGCAGGGCTGACGTTTTGGCTCTTTCATATTCCATACCCGCTTATTCTCGGACTGGTGATCGCTCTAACAAACATCATTCCGTATTTCGGACCGTTTATCGGAGCTATTCCAGCACTTTTAATAGCAGCAGCTGTATCGTCGAAAGCTGTTATTGTTGTATTGGCAACGATAGCAATTCTTCAATTTATTGAAGGGAATATTCTCGGTCCTCTTATTGTAGGGAGAAGCTTGAATATGCATCCGGTTGCTATTATGCTCGCTCTTTTGGCAGGAGGAGAGCTGGGGGGGATAGTCGGCATGATTATTGCTGTCCCTGCGGCATCTATTCTCAAAATTATGTTCACTCATATGATTTCGATTCGCGCAGAGCATTGACAACAAGCAATGGACTGTCTATAATTTCGTTAGAATGAATATCGATAATTCGTTGAAGGATCTGAGTAAACTGATGTCCTGTTCAAAGAGAGAAGCTCTGTTCGCTGAAAGGAGCTTTAGCAGAAGGGCAGTTGAAGCTAATCCTAAAGAGCAGGAAAAGCCTGCCGAGCATTCCAGCGTTAATGGAAATTAAGGTGATGGGTGAATAAACCCATAATCAGGGTGGTACCGCGAGTAAGCTCTCGTCCCTGTATAAACGTTGTTTATACAAGGACGGGAGCTTTTTTAATCGTTAAAGGAGGAAAGGAAAATGAAGAAATTAACATCTGCTCAATTGAGACAAATGTTTTTGGATTTTTTTAAAGAGAAGGGCCATGATGTTGAGCCGAGTGCGTCGCTTGTGCCTCACGAGGATCCGTCTCTATTATGGATAAACAGCGGAGTAGCTACGTTAAAAAAATATTTTGACGGCAGAATTGTCCCTGAAAATCCAAGGATATGCAATGCGCAAAAATCGATTCGGACAAATGACATAGAAAATGTGGGGAAAACAGCAAGACACCATACATTCTTTGAAATGCTCGGTAATTTTTCAATCGGTGAGTATTTTAAAGAAGAAGCAATTGTCTGGGCTTGGGAATTTCTCACGAGTGAAAAATGGATAGGCTTTGATCCAGAGCTGCTTTCCGTGACGGTTCATCCGGAGGATCATGAAGCGTATTCGTTTTGGGAAGATAAAATCGGAATTCCTACTGAACGGATCATTCGTCTGGAGGGGAACTTTTGGGATATAGGTGAAGGTCCAAGCGGTCCTAACTCAGAAATTTTTTACGACCGAGGAGAAAGCTATGGGAACGACCCTAACGATCCGGAACTCTACCCTGGCGGTGAAAATGAAAGGTATTTAGAAATTTGGAACCTCGTGTTCTCAGAATTTAATCACAATCCAGATGGAAGCTATACTCCACTTCCGAAGCAAAATATCGATACCGGGATGGGCCTGGAACGGATGGTTTCGGTTATCCAAGACGTCCCGACCAATTACGATACTGATTTGTTTGTTCCGATTATCGAAGCAACGGAATCGATTTCAGGCAAGACGTACGGTGAAACGGTAGAACAAGATGTTGCTTTTAAAGTCATTGCCGACCATATGCGGACCGTGTCATTTGCCGTTGGGGATGGAGCTCTTCCTTCGAACGAAGGCCGTGGATACGTACTTCGCAGGCTGATACGCAGAGCTGTCCGTTATGCAAAAGCATTGGATATAAACCGTCCGTTTATGCATGAACTAGTGCCGGTTGTTGCTGAAATCATGGTAGCCTTTTACCCTGAAGTCAAACAAAAGCTCGAGTTCATTTCCAAAGTAATCAAAACAGAAGAAGAACGGTTCCATGAAACGTTAAATGAAGGTCTCGCAATTTTGTCAGAGATCATTAAGAAAGAAAAAGACAACGGAAGCAGCGTAATTAAAGGCATTGATGTGTTTAAATTGTATGACACATACGGATTTCCCGTCGAGCTTACTGAAGAATACGCAGAAGATGATCAAATGACAATTGACCATGACGGCTTCCAAACGGAAATGGAAAAGCAACGTGAGCGTGCGAGAAGTGCACGGAATGAATCAGGAAGCATGCAAATCCAAACAGGGGACCTTGGGAATATCAAAGTTCAAAGTGAATTCGTCGGCTATACAACTTTGATAAATGAAGCAGAAGTCCTTGAATTGCTGAAAGAAGGAGAGCTAGTTTCATCTGTTCAAGAAGGGGAGTCTGTACAGCTCATTCTGGACCAAACGCCATTCTATGCGGAAAGCGGCGGCCAGATTGGTGATAAAGGGTATCTTGCTAACGCCGAAACAGTGATACGTATTTCAGATGTACAGAAGGCTCCAAACGGCCAGCATCTCCACAAAGGAATTGTAGAAAAAGGCTTAGCGGAAAAAGGAATGAAATTAGAAGCAAAGGTTGAAAATAGAATGAGAAGCCAAATTGTGAAAAACCATACGGCTACCCACCTGCTGCATCAAGCGTTAAAGGATGTATTGGGACCGCATGTCAATCAGGCTGGATCTCTCGTATCAGAAAACAGGCTTCGCTTTGATTTCTCCCACTTCGGTCAGGTGACAAAGGACGAGCTTAAGGAAATTGAAAGTATTGTAAATGAAAAAATATGGGGCACACTCCCTGTACAAATCGAACGGAAACCTATTGATGAAGCGAAGGCAATGGGTGCCATGGCTTTGTTCGGTGAGAAGTACGGCGATGTTGTCCGAGTTGTTCAAATAGGCGACTACAGCTTGGAGCTGTGCGGAGGCTGCCATGTTGGGAATACGGCTGAAATCGGCATGTTCAAGATTGTTTCTGAATCCGGAATCGGAGCGGGAACCCGAAGAATTGAAGCTGTGACCGGCAAAGGGGCTTATGAAGAAATGAACGGGCAGGTCGCGCTTTTGCAAGAGACAGCATCCTTGTTAAAAGCAAATGTAAATGAAGTGCCAAAAAGAGTTGAAAGCCTCTATGCTGATTTGAAAGAGCTGCATAAAGAAAATGAATCATTGCTTGCAAAAATAGGGAATGCGGAAGCTGGCGCTATCCTGTCCAAAGTTAAAGAAGTAACTGGAGCCGTTAAGCTGCTTGCCGAACAAGTAAACGCTAAAGACATGAATCATCTTCGTACAATGGCTGATGAGCTGAAAAACAAGCTGGGCTCAGGAGTTATTATCCTTGGCGCTGTAAACGGTGAAAAAGTTAATTTGATTGCAGCTGTTACAAAGGATTTAACAAGTAAAGGCTTGCACGCAGGAAAACTCGTAAAAGCAGCGGCTGAGATCTGCGGAGGTGGTGGCGGAGGCCGTCCGGATATGGCCCAAGCAGGCGGCAAGAACCCGGATAAGCTTGCAGAAGCATTAACTTCTGCAGAAGAATGGGTGAAATCCGTTTTATAATTATTCAATGTAGTGTAGAATGGGTGTAAGACAAGGACACGCCAGCTTCACTAGCTTGCGGGAATCTGGAAAAGAGGTGCATTACTTTTGAGCTCGTATGATAAGACGATGAAATTTAACTTTTCTGACGATTCGGCTGAAACCCACGTGGACGAGGTGCTGCTCACCGTTTATGATGCCCTTCAAGAAAAAGGGTACAATCCGATCAACCAAATTGTGGGATACTTATTATCAGGGGACCCTGCGTATATCCCAAGGCACCGAGACGCCAGAAACCTGATTCGTAAGCTTGAAAGAGATGAACTGATTGAAGAGCTTGTGAAATCGTACTTACAACAGAATAAAGAGGCATAAAAAATACATGCGGATTATTGGTTTAGATTTAGGCTCCAAAACACTCGGAGTTGCACTCAGCGACGAGATGGGTTGGACAGCACAAGGAATAGAAACAATCCAAATAAATGAGGCAATAGGAGACTATGGCCTAATCAGACTGTCGGAATTGCTAAATGGCTACTCTGTCGAAAAAATTGTGCTCGGTTTTCCGAAAAACATGAATGGTACGGTAGGGCCCAGGGGAGAGGCAAGCCAAAAATTTGCTGAAGTTCTTGAGGAAGCATACGGGATTCCAGTCGTTTTATGGGATGAGCGGCTTACGACAATGGCAGCGGAAAAAATGTTGATTTCAGCTGATGTCAGCAGAAAAAAGCGCAAAAAAGTAATTGATAAAATGGCTGCAGTCATGATTCTTCAAGGCTATTTAGACAGCCTGAATTGAAAATTGGAGTGATTATAATGGAACATGGTGAGAAAAACATCACGATTGTAGATGACAATGGAAATGAACAGCTTTGTGAGGTTCTTTTTACGTTTGAAAACGAAGAATTTGGCAAATCTTACGTTCTATATTACCCGGTCGAAGCCGAGGGGGAAGAAGAGATCGAAATTCACGCATCCAGCTTTACTCCGAATGAAGATGGAACAGATGGTGAACTATTGCCAATAGAAACGGAAGAAGAATGGGATATGATCGAAGAAACGCTAAACACCTTCCTTGCTGAAGAGGACGAATAATAAGAAGAAGCTGCCTTACATAGGCGGCTTTTTTGTTGTTTGGAGAAGTAAAAAAAGGTGTCAGAAAACATACCATATATCTCATTCCTATTTCAATTGCCGAACTAAATCGAATCATGTAGTATAGTAGCAGAGAGAAGGGAGGAATAAGATGCCTACTAAATTTTCAAACAAATCATTTGAAAAAAAGCTCCAGGAAAAGCGGATCCAAGCGAAAAAAGTACGGAAAATTGTTTTTTCCATTATTGCTGCTATCGTGGTGGTAATTGCCGTTTCTGCCGGAGGAGCTTATTTTTACATAAAATCCGCGCTTGAACCAACTGATTCAACAAATAATGAGTCCATCCACATCAATATACCAAGCGGATCATCTGTTTCCGATATTGCTGGAATTTTAGAATCAAATGAGTTAATTAAAGATAGCAGGATTTTTAGATACTATGTCAGATTTGAAAATGTTTCGGGATTTCAAGCAGGAGATTTTAATTTGAAGAAAAGCATGGGTACATCTGAAATAATTGAGAAACTGACTAAGGGGGAAAATGAGGTTGCCTTTCAACTGATTGTCCCTGAAGGAAGAAAGATTGATCAAATTGCTGATACCATTGCTGAAAATACAAGCTACTCAAGTGAAGAAGTAATGAAAACCCTTGATGATCGGAAATTCATAAATGAATTAAAAGAAAAATATCCGGAAACGATCACCGATGAAATTTTCAATAAAAACATTAAGCACCCTTTAGAAGGATATCTTTATCCGGCGACATATCCGTTTTACAATCCGCAAACCTCTTTGAAAGAAATTGTTATCCGGATGGTTGAGGAAACGGATAAACAAGTGAAAAAATATAAATCGACGATGGACGAACGAAATATGTCTGTCCATAAAACATTGACGATGGCTTCGCTGATTGAAGAAGAAGCAACGGCTAAAGTGGATCGGCATAAGATTTCAAGCGTTTTTCATAATCGATTAAAGAAAGATATGCCGCTGCAGACGGATCCGACTGTCCTTTACGCTCTTGGAGAGCATAAAGACAGGGTTGTTTATAAAGATCTCGAGGTCAATTCTCCTTTTAACACTTATAAAAACAAAGGACTGACACCGGGACCGATTGCAAATGCAGGGACAACCTCGTGGGAAGCAGCACTTAACCCAGAGAATACTGAATTTGTTTATTTTCTTGCCAAAAAAGACGGTGAGGTTGTTTTTACAAAAACATTGGAAGAACATAATGCTGCAAAAGAAAAGTTTATTATTAATCCAGAAGGCGAATGATTAAGAGGAGAGTAAGCGTGCTCTCCTTATTCGCTTTTCTCTATGAATTATGGTAAAATATATCGGGTTATTTACATGTACCTACGAGAGAACAATTCCTGAGTGCTCAGTCTTTTTAGAATGAGGCTCTTTTTTTGAGAGACACGCTTTTCGGTTTATAAGCATGTGCCAGATTCAAAAACAGGCTCGGGCTTCATAGCCGATTGTGCAAAAGGAGGGGCCTGCTTGTGAATATTATGCAGGATCAAATCAACAAATATATCGAAAAGTTTATCCAGCCAACATCTCTTGAACTGGCAAAGTTGGAGGCTAAAGCAAAAATAAATCATGTACCGATTATGGAAAGCACCGGAATTGAAGTTTTGCTTCAGCTATTAACAATAAAAAAAGTAAAACGAGTGCTCGAAATTGGTACAGGTGTCGGGTATTCAGCAATCCGTATCGCCACTGCTCTGCCGGAAGCAAATGTCTTTACTGTCGAACGGAATCAAGAACGCTATAACGAAGCGATCAAAAATATAAAAGAATTTCAACTCAATGAACGAATTCATGTTTTCTATGGAGACGCCTTGGAATCAGCTGATGCTGTTCGTACGGTTGCCCCATACGATGCTATCTTTATCGACGCTGCCAAAGGACAGTACAAGAAATTTTTTGAAACATTTGAACCGATGCTTGCAGACGATGGTCTGATCATTACCGATAACGTTTTGTTTAAGGGGCTTGTCGCTACAAATTACGAGGAGCTTGAAGATAAAAGAAAGCGGAATCTCGTATCAAAAATCGATGGCTATAATGAATGGCTTATGCAAAATACATCCTATCATACGACGATTATTCCTGCAGGAGATGGAATTGCCGTCAGCACAAAAAGAGGTGAACAGTTATGAAAACGACTCCAGAGCTTTTGGTGACACCTGCGAAAGCAGAACAAATTTCTTCCCTTATAAAAGCAGGGGCGACCGCATTTTTAATCGGTGAACAAAAGTTTGGACTGCGTTTAGCAGGAGAATTTCCAAAAGAAGAAATAACGAAAGCAGTGCAGCTTGCACACCAAGGCGGAGCAAAAATTTTCGCGGCCATGAATGCGATATTCCATAATGACATGGTACCGGAGCTTGGCAGCTACCTTTCTTTTTTAAAGGAAGCCGGTGTAGATGAGGTTGTTTTTGGCGATCCTGCTGTTCTTATGGAGGCGAGAGAGTCAGCTCCTGATATGCCGCTTCATTGGAGCACAGAAACAACGGGAACCAATCATTTTTCTTGCAATTATTGGGGGAAAAAAGGGGCTAAGAGGGCTGTTCTAGCGAAAGAACTCAGCCTGGACAGTGTTTTGGAAATCAAAGAAAAGGCAGAAGTGGAAATCGAAATTCAAGTACACGGTATGACATGCATGTTTCAGTCAAAACGCTCCCTAATTGGAAACTATTTTGAATATCAAGGAAAAACAATGAATATCGAAGGCGATAAAAAGGAATCTGGAATGTTCCTTCACGATAAAGAACGGAATTACAAATACCCGATTTTTGAGGATGTTAATGGCACACATATTATGAGTCCGAATGATGTGTGCATGATTGACGAACTCGGGGACTTTATCGATGCGGGAATCGACTCCTTTAAAATCGACGGGATTTTAAAATCACATGACTATCTGCTTGAGGTTACCCGCATGTATCGCGAAGCAATCGACCTATACATGGCCGATCCTGATGAATATGAGAATCGAAAAGATGCTTGGGTCGAAAAAATCGAATCGATTCAACCAGTAAACAGAAATATAGATACAGGATTTTTCTTTAAGGAAACCGTATATTAAACGAAGGAGGGGATAAAATGACAGCAGTGAAGGATCAAATTTCTTCTGTCGTTAATGGAAAAAGAGTCATAACAAAAAAGCCAGAGCTTCTTGCGCCTGCCGGCAACCTGGAAAAATTAAAAATTGCCGTCCATTACGGGGCAGATGCTGTTTTTATTGGTGGTCGTGAGTATGGTCTCCGCTCCAACGCTGACAACTTTTCAATCGAAGAGATGGCAGAAGGTGTGAAATTTGCAAAAGCATACGGCGCAAAAATTTATGTTACAACGAATATTTTTGCTCATGAGGAGAATATAGACGGTCTTGAAGACTATTTGAAAGACCTTGAAAAAGCGGGAATAACCGGGATTATTGTCGCTGATCCGTTAATTATAGAAACGTGCAAAACGGCAGCTCCAAAGCTGGAAATACATTTAAGCACACAGCAATCGCTGTCCAACTGGAAGGCAGTTCAGTTCTGGAAGGAAGAGGGCCTTCATCGTGTCGTCCTGGCGCGGGAAACGAGTGCGATGGAAATTAGGGAAATGAAAGAAAAGGTTGACATTGAAATCGAAACCTTTATTCATGGAGCAATGTGTATTGCTTACTCCGGCCGCTGCGTGCTAAGCAATCATATGACGGCAAGAGACTCCAACCGTGGGGGCTGCTGCCAGTCTTGCCGCTGGGATTACGATCTCTATCAACAGAATGGTACAGACGCAGTGGCCCTCTATAATGAAGAGGATGCGCCATTTGCGATGAGCCCAAAAGATTTGAAGCTGATTGAATCGATTCCGCAAATGATTGAAATGGGAATCGACAGTTTGAAAATTGAGGGCCGAATGAAATCGATTCACTATATCGCAACCGTAGTCAGCGTCTACCGTAAGGTTATTGATGCATACTCAGCAGATCCTGATCATTTTGAGATTCAGGAAGAATGGCTCAAGGAGCTTGATAAATGCGCGAATCGTGATACCGCCCCCGCATTTTTTGAAGGCGTTCCGGGTGTCAGTGAGCAGATGTTTGGCCAGCACGGCAAAAAGACAACTTTTGATTTTGCTGGTCTTATTCTTGACTATGATGAAGAGACGGAGCTAGTGACTCTCCAGCAGCGCAATTTCTTTAAAGTTGGTGATGAAGTGGAATTTTTTGGTCCGGAAATTTCAAATTTCACTCATGTAATTGATGCAATTTGGGATGAGGACGGAAACCCTTTGGATGCAGCCCGCCATCCCCTTCAAATCGTCAAGTTCAAAATCGGCAGAAAGCTTTTTCCGAGCAACATGATGAGAAAGGGGAAATAGAGAAAAATGGGGAAAAAGCCTATAATAATTGGAGTAGCAGGAGGGTCCGGTTCAGGTAAGACTAGTGTCACAAAAGCTATTTATGAACATTTCAAAGGACACTCCATACTCATGATCGAGCAGGATTTTTATTACAAAGATCAAAGTCATCTTCCATTCGAAGAACGGCTAAACACAAACTATGATCACCCTCTGGCATTTGATAATGATTATTTGATTGAGCATATTCAGCAACTATTGAATTATGAACCGATTGATAAGCCCGTATACAACTACAAGCTTTATACTCGTTCAGATGAGGTGGTGCGAGTAGAGCCAAAGGATGTCATCATTTTGGAAGGTATCCTTATCCTTGAGGACGAGCGGCTTCGCGACTTGATGGACATTAAGCTGTATGTTGATACAGATGCCGATTTGCGAATCATAAGAAGGATGCTTCGTGACATAAAGGAAAGAGGCAGATCGATTGATTCTGTCATCGAACAATATGTCACCGTAGTCCGACCAATGCACAACCAGTTTGTTGAACCGACGAAAAGATATGCCGATATCATTATTCCCGAAGGTGGCCAAAATCACGTAGCGATCGATTTAATGGTGACAAAAATCCAGACAATCCTTGAACGAAAAGAAATTTTGTGAAACAATAGCATATACAATCTCTGCAAAAGTCCATATTATGTATAGGTTGGAAAGGTATGAAAAAATATCTTTCAAGGATGTTTTTTTAATTGCATGATTTAACAATTTAAGCTAACATAAAATTCATTAATATGGGAGAGAAGAACGAGGACATTGGTGTCCTCATTCTTGTATATTTAAGGCTGTGCTCTCATACATAATACAAGTGATGAGCGACCAACCAGAAGGAGTGAAGGAAAATGGCACAAGAGAAAGAATATCCTATGACAGAAGAAGGAAAACAAAAGCTCGAACAAGAGCTTGAATATTTAAAAACAGTGAAACGTAAAGAAGTTGTGGAACGAATAAAAGTAGCACGGAGCTTTGGAGACCTTTCCGAAAACTCTGAGTACGATTCCGCAAAAGAAGAACAAGCATTTGTAGAAGGACGAATTACTACTTTGGAAAACATGATCCGCAATGCGAGAATCATTGAGGATGATGTGACAAATTCAAATATAGTCGGTCTCGGTAAAACGGTAACATTCGTAGAATTACCGGATGGAGAAGAAGAATCGTATACCATCGTAGGAAGTGCGGAAGCAGATCCGTTTGAGGGCAAAATCTCGAACGATTCACCAATTGCCAAAAGCCTGCTCGGAAAGCAAGTGAGCGATCAGGTGACGGTTCAAACTCCAGGCGGAGAAATGTTTGTTAAAATCATAAAAATCTCTTAAAGGGTTTATGATCGCTTAGCCTCGTCCACAATGTGGATGAGGTGTTTTTGTATGAAATCGTTTAATCGAGTAAAGCTGGTTTTGATTGTTTTCATATTGTTCTTTCTCATTCTTATCTATAGATTGATCGATATCCAGTTAATTTCGACTGAATCCTTTTCCAAGCTGAAGGTGAATTTGTTGCAGGAAAGCGTCAGGCAGCGAACAGAAGAAGTCGTAATTTCAGACGGAAGGGGATCCTTTATAGATAGAAATGGTGAATCTCTATCTATAAAAGAAAAGCCTGCTGTCATAGCTTTTCCTTTTATCAAAGATCAGCCCGACCTGATCCGGCAAGCTTCTGAGATTCTTCACATCGATGAAAACAGGCTGAATGACCTGTTGTCAGATGCAAAAAAGCCTGTCGTTCTAGAAGAAAAGATTACCGATCAGTCCATTAAAGATATAAATAACTTAAAGGCTGTCGGCATATATGGTGTATATATGGAAGAAAAAATAAACGAAAGGCTTGCGATGCATGCATTAGGAGTCACAAATGAAGATCCTGGACTGCTGAGGGCTAAATACCCGGACAAAAAAGATTTGTCCATTCGAACGGAAGTAGGTACTAGCGGCTTGGAACGGACATTTGACGAATTTTTGCTCCCTGAAACCGAAACGAAGCTTTTATATCATGTTGACGGAAAAGGAAACCCTTTGTTCGGTATGGACGTCAAATATAGTGCGGAAGCCAATGCCTTTTATCCGCTGAAAATTCAGACGACACTGAATAAAAAGCTGCAGGAATCACTGGAAGCAGTACTAAGAGACTATCAATTGACGAAAGGGGGCGCAGTCCTGGTTGATATTGAAAATAGCAGTATCGCGGCAATGGCCAGTAAGCCGGATGTGAACATGTCTGATCAAATGACAATGCAAAATCTTATGCTCTCCCCTGTTTATCCCGGCTCTGTATTTAAAACAGTGATTGCCGCTGCAGCTATTGAAAACGGGCTCGATCAGCCATCAAAGACGTACGATTGCAATTTGAACCTGTACGGAGAGCAAGGCGACGATAAAGGAAGGCTCTCCTTTGAAGAAAGCTTTGCCGAGAGCTGTAATTATACGTTTACACAGCTTGCTGAAGAAATGACAACCCGCAATCAGGATGCGATTGAGGATATGGCGGAAAAGCTGACACTGACACAAAATGTTGGATGGGAAGGAACTCTTTATCATCAGGAAAATTTCAGGCAATTGTACAACGAGCCGAAAAGCATGATTTGGAAAGACGAAAATGACAAACGAATTAAAAAAGCCATTGATCAAACGGCTATTGGCCAAAAGGATGTCAAAATCACACCTCTTCAAGCGGCAAATATGATGGCAACGATTGCAAGAGGCGGGGAAAAAGAACAAATTCGCCTAGTTGAGAAAATAAACTATAAAAATAATACGACGATGTATACATTCAAGGAGCAAAAAATGCCGGGGAAACAGCTCGATCGTTACACCGTCCAAAAAATGCAAAAGCTCCTTAGGCAGGTGGTTACTTCAGAAAATGGCACGGGTAGAAGGTTTCAAGATCTTCCGTATCAGGTTGCCGGAAAATCGGGTACCGCTGAAACCGGCTTGAAGAATGATCAGGGGAAAAAGTTATACCATAAGTGGTTTGCCGGCTATTTTCCTGCCGACCAGCCCAAATATGCCCTAGTTGTCGTTCATATGGATACTACAAGTGAACAAGCGGCAACTAACCCTGTGTACTATGACTATGTTAAAAAGGTTTATGAAATTGAAAATGGGCAGAAATAGAACTACTTGTTTATAAATGATAGAATAAGGTGTAAGGCAAGAGGGAAAAGGAGTGTATACGAAATTGGAAGAAAATCGTTCATCCCGCTATGAGAAACAAGATAAGCGGAGAAAAGCAAATTTTGTCCTTAACATATTAATTGGAATTGTTGCGATATTAATTGTTTTGGTTGCTTCACAGCTTTTAAGGAATCCACCTTCAAATGAGCAGGCAACCACCAATCAAGAAAATGAATCAAGTGCACCTGCATCGGATGATAAGAATCAGTCTGGCGGAGAAGATCCAGGCTCAAACGATGATTCAAACGAGACAGCAAATGATCAAGATGATCAAGCTGATAAAGATAACGATGAAGGCAACAGCGATAAATCAGACAGTGATGACCCGTTTGCCGGAGCAAAAGTTACCGAAGGCGGATCTTCTTCTGATGTTGAGCAGACGATCGTGAATCCGGAGTGGAAAGCGGTAGGGACCGAGCAGACTGGCGATCACGTAGCAACGTATGACGATAGTTCAAAGGATTGGGCAGAAATGCTGAAAGCGATGTCGTATGCAACAGGAGTATCTGAGGATAAAATGACCGTTGTATGGCTAGGGAATAACGGCGGACCTCAGGACGCAAAAGGAACAATTAAAGATAAAGAAAGTGGAGAAAAATATAAGGTTGAAATCACATGGGAAGACGGGAATGGATGGAAGCCGACTAAGGTTGAAAAATTAAAATCTTAAAAAACTGATGCGAAACGCATCGGTTTTTTCCGTACATATAGAAAAAGATGTCGTAAATAAACTAGTAATGTATGCCAAGAAAGGATGAAATATATGAAAATAGCGGTTATTGGAGCAATGGAGGAAGAGGTTTCTATTCTTAGAGACAGTCTTAAATTCACGAAGCAGGAAGTGTTAACAGGATATGAGTTTACGAGCGGGCGTTACCAAGATAAAGAGGTTGTCCTGTTAAAATCTGGTATCGGTAAGGTGAATGCGGCAGTGAGCACTACACTTTTGCTTGATCATTATCAGCCGGATTTTGTTATTAACACAGGCTCAGCCGGAGGGTTTCACCATACACTGAATGTAGGGGACGTTATTATTTCAAGTGATGTGCGGCATCATGACGTGGATGTCACTGTGTTTAACTATGAGTACGGCCAGGTTCCCGGGATGCCGGCAGCTTTTGCAGCAGATGACCGGCTTATTATGTTGGCGGAAAAAGGAGCAGAAACACTAAAGCCGTTACAAGTGGTTAAAGGTACAATTGCGACAGGCGATTCATTTATGAATGATCCTGAACGTGTAAACTTTATTCGCAGCAAATTCCCAGATTTGTATGCTGTAGAGATGGAAGCGGCTGCTGTTGCACAGGTGTGCTGCCAATTTAAAACGCCATTTGTCGTTATTCGGTCGTTATCTGATATCGCCGGGAAAGAATCGGAAATTTCATTCGAACAATTTTTAGAAACCGCCGCAGCAAATTCTACTCAGCTCGTAAAAAGAATGCTTGAGCAATTATAAGGAGAGGGAGGGCTTCCTCTTTTCTCCCTGTTAATTTGTGAAGGAGGAGATGCAGGTGGCCGTGATCTCGGACATTACTGAGTTAATTGGAAGAACGCCATTGTTCCATGTAACAAACTTCCCATTGCCTAAAGGGGTAAATCTATACGCAAAGCTGGAAATGAGAAACCCGGGAGGAAGCATCAAGGATAGATTGGGAAAGAAGCTTATCCAAGACGCATTTACTTCGGGAAAGCTGGCCGAAGGAGGCACTCTAATCGAAGCAACGGCTGGAAATACGGGGATAGGACTTGCGCTTTGTGCGAGAAAATTTGGAATCAACGTCTTATTATGCGTGCCAGAGCACTTTAGTCAAGAAAAGATAAGTCTGATGAAAGCTCTCGGCGCACAGATTATTTATACACCAAGATCTGAAGGTATGAAGGGAGCAATAGACAAGGCATTAGAGCTGGAACGTGAAATCAACGGTTCCTATTGTGTCAGTCAGTTTAAAAACCGAGTGAATCCATCGACATACTATGATACAATTGCCCCGGAAATATGGGAGGACCTGCACGGTCGAATCGACATTTTTGTTGCGGGTTCAGGAACAGGCGGAACATTCACAGGAACAGCCCAATATTTAAAGGAGAAAAACAATCAGATTAAAACAGTGATCGTTGAACCTGAAGGATCGATTTTAAATGGGGGAATTGCGGGTCCGCATAAAACAGAAGGAATCGGAATGGAATTTATCCCTGAATACATGAATCCCAATCACTTTGATAAGATCTATACTGTCAATGATAAGGATGCTTTTCGGCTCGTTAAAGAAGCGGCAATAAAGGAAGGATTACTCATTGGAAGCTCTTCAGGCGCAAGCTTATATGCCGGATTGAAAGAAGCGGAAGCCGCACAGCCAGGAACTAACATTGTCACCATTTTCCCGGACAGCAGTGAACGTTATTTAAGTAAATCCATATACGAAGGCGGGATATAGCGATGAAGAAAAAAACAAAGGTCATACATGGGGGCATCACGGGGGACGACCGCACAGGAGCCGTTTCTGTCCCTGTTTATCAAGTAAGCACATACAAGCAGCAGAAGGCGGGGCAGCACTCCGGATATGAGTATTCCCGTACAGGAAACCCTACCAGGGCGGCTTTAGAAACGATGATTGCCGAGCTTGAAGGCGGACATTCCGGCTTTGCATTCGGTTCAGGTATGGCCGCGATAACAGCTGTGATGCTCTTGTTCGATAGAGGGGATCATATTCTTTTTACCGATGATGTATACGGAGGCACGTACAGGCTGGCAAGTAAAGTATTACAACGAATTGGTATTGAAGCCACTTTTGTAGACACGAGCGATCCGGAAAAAGTGGAGGCAGCGATACAACCAAATACGAAAGCGATCTTCATTGAAACGCCGACCAATCCACTCCTTAAAATTACTGATTTACAAAGAGTATCCCAAATTTCCGTACAAAATCACCTCTTGTTTATCGTTGATAATACATTTTATACGCCGTATTTCCAAAACCCTATCCAGCTTGGGGCTGATCTCGTACTTCACAGTGCGACGAAATATATTGGCGGCCACAGTGATGTTGTAGGCGGACTCGTGGTAGCAGCCAATAAAGAGCTAGGGGAAAAGCTTCATTTTATTCAAAACTCAACGGGAGGAATTCTTGGGCCGCAAGATTCATGGCTTTTGCTTAGAGGAATTAAAACATTGGGTCTAAGGATGGAAGCGCATGAAAAGAACGCTGAGAAAATTGCAGCGTACCTAATCGATCATCCACAGGTCAAGCAAGTTTATTATCCCGGGCTTGCAACTCATACCGGTCACGAGCTGGCAAAGACTCAAAGCAGTGGGTTTGGAGGGATGATATCATTTGAAATTGATGAAGAAAAAGTAGATTCTTTTTTATCGAAGCTGACCTTTTTTGTCGTTGCAGAAAGTTTAGGTGCAGTTGAAAGCCTTATTTCTGTTCCGTCTAGAATGACTCATGCTTCCATCCCAATTGAACGGCGGCTTGAATTGGGAATTACTGAAGGTTTAATCCGTATATCTGCTGGAATCGAAGACTCGTCGGATCTCCTTGAAGACCTCGATCAGGCATTTAAAGCGATTGGCTGAATTTTCTAGTCTTTCATCCTTTAAATCTATGTTACTCTTACCTGTATAAAACTTATGATTGGCAGGTGAGGAAGCTTGAATGCAAAACAACTGAAGTCACTCGCGGAGGATTACAAGCAATTTGCGTTTACTTTGCTTGCGATCAGCGCGTTTTTATATATTGGATCCGTTCTTCCGAATCAGGAATTAAACATAGAGAAAAAAAATCTTTTACTATTTGTTGATTGTTTGTTTATTGCTGCCTCTTTTTTATGCGTAAAGAGATCCTTGCATTATAAGAAACAATTAGAAAAAGCAGAAGATGAATGAATTCATCCGGCTTTCATGAGAAAAAATCTCATTGAAGCCGGTTTTTTGTGTCAAGAGCACAAATGTGTCTATTTTTTAAAAATCACGTTTACAAAAAGGAAACTGTTGGATATACTTACTAAGTAAGAAAAAAATTAGCTAAGGAGGTTGATGAAAATGAAGAAGATTAAATTTGTAAAACATACCCAATTAAATACGTTTTTATTCAACCTGCGGGAGAATTGGTGCCCTTCCTTAACCGAGGCTAATGAAAGGCACACTTGCGTTTAATAAGATTGAAAACATTCGCGAAAAACTCCTCCGCAGGCCGATAGAACTTCTCCTGCGGATTTTTTATGCCCGCAGGAAGAAACTCAGGAGCGGGCTGTTTGATTTACTTGAAGGGAGGTGAGCGATATGACAATTAACCTATTTTTTTTAACATTAACGATTCACAGGCGATTTAAAAGTGCCGAAGAGTACGAACGAGAATTGGAAGTTCAACGAATTTATGAGGAAATGAAAGACAAACAAATTCGCAACATGAATTACTACAACATCCGATAAATGCCAAAGAGGGCAAAATATTAAGAAGGAGAGGATATTATGCAGGTCATTAAAATGGAGCTACTAGCAAGTTATACTATGGAGAAGGACCAGGTTTAGCGAATAATCGGTCAAAAGCCATTCCCGCATTTCTCATTATTGCATAGGATAGTAAAAATGAAAGATGCGGGTGATTCATTGATGTATGGGAACGGACCTAATAAACGGATAGCTTCAATCGGACACGGATATGCCTCTATGCCGCATTCATTTAAGCATGGGTATGGCAATCCATATAGATTAAAAAGGCTTCAGGCTATAGAGAGGGCAAATATTATACCGCCATATTGGTATTAACGACGAAAAAAAGAGTAGCTGCAGTCTCTTTAAAGAGACCGACTGCGAGTTGTTCTTTTTTTTTTCATTCTCAATTGTTATTTTCTCTAAATCATAGATATCTTTTTGTACAACTATACAAATATAGCCATTTATTGAAAGGAAATCTTACGAACAATATGTCTGAATAGTAAGACTATATTACGCTGTAATCATTCCTGCCAGTGATCTTGACATTCTAATATGAGGAGGCAAGACAAATGATTCACAGCCGTTACCAAGGGATTGCATTTGAAAAACGATTTCTCCCGCGATTGACAACTATGCAAATAAAAGAAATGCCAAAAGAGGATGCCCTGCTTGTATTGCCAATAGGAGCGACTGAGCAGCATGGCCCTCATTTGCCAGTCTATACAGATACACTTTTAGGCGAGGGTCTGCTCAACCTGGCATTTACTCATTTGGAAAACGAAAATGTTTGGCTGCTTCCTCCAATTCCATACGGCAAAAGCAACGAGCATTTTGGTCTTGCCGGAACAATAACCTTATCAGCAGCAACTCTTCAAGCTGTCGTCATGGATATTGCAAAAAGTGTGAGTGAAAGTGGATTTAAGAAAATTGTGTTGTTTAATTCCCATGGAGGAAATCACGATCTTCTCAATATGATGGCAAGAGAAATCAGAATTGAAACAGGCTTGATGGTTTTCCGACTTAATTCCACCGCATTTGATGTAACATCTGAAGTCATTTCCGAAAAAGAGCAGAAATTTGGTATTCACGGCGGGGAGGTCGAGACATCAATGGTGCTTGATTTGAAGGAAAGCTGGGTTCAAATGAAGTACAGCACCCGGGAATTTCCCAAGCTCGATGAGGATAGCAACATTTACTTAAAGGGCGGATGCTACTTTGCATGGCTTACAAAGGACATATCCGAGTCAGGTATTGCCGGTGATGCAAGCTTAGGTACGAAACAGAAGGGAGAGCAATTCAATGAAAAGCTAGGCATAAAAATTGCGAAAGTTTTGCTCGAAATGAGCCATTTTGACCTTTGCCGTATCAATCAGTAAATAAAAAGAAGGGAATGGGATCATGAGTCAACAGATCGAGGAAACGAAAGAGAGTAATCTTACATCAGCTTTAGTCGAACTGAACCATGTCTCTAAAATTTATGCTTCCGGAAAAACTGCGGTACAAAACGTAAATTTAACGATTAAAGAAAATGAATTTATATCATTTGTCGGTCCATCTGGCTGTGGAAAATCGACGATCTTTAAAATGATTGCCGGCTTGATCGAACCGACAAACGGATCTCTGAAAATCTTCGGAGAAGAAAAAGGGCAGAATACTTCTGACATTGGCTTTGTCTTTCAGGACGCGACACTTTTGCCATGGCGAACGGTGCTTCAAAATGTCATGCTCCCTCTCGAATTTTTCCCTATAAATAAATCGGAAAAGCAAGAGAAAGCATACGAAGCACTTGAGCTCGTCGGTTTAAAGGATTACGGAAAATCATTGCCAAGGGAGCTGTCCGGCGGTATGCGAATGAGGGTTTCGATTGCCAGGGCCCTTGTAGCCAAGCCGAAACTCCTGTTAATGGACGAGCCATTCGGAGCGTTGGACGAAATCACCCGCCAAAATCTGCAAAGCGAATTGCTGCGCATTTGGGAATCAGAAAAAATGACGGTACTGTTTATCACCCATAATGTGTTTGAATCGGTGTATTTATCAACAAAGGTTGCCGTGATGACAGGAAGTCCGGGGAAGATAGAATCTGTCTTTGATGTACCAATTCCGTTTCCGAGAGAAGATGAAACCCGTTCCACCCATGCCTTTAGTGATATGGTTGCCAAGGTTTCACGCCATTTAAAATCAACTGTGAGGTGAAGGTTATGTGGATCAATGAGCTTAACTCATTACTTGGTGAAAGGAAAGTGATTGTAAAAGAGACGACGCTTAATCGCCTATCAAAAGATTATTATTGGTACTCACCTGTATTATTCGAAGCTTTGAAAGAGAAAGTTGCTGATTGCGCTGTAGCTCCGGATACAGTGGATGAGCTGAAAACCGTTGTCTCTTTTGCTGTAAAACATAAAATACCACTGACTGCAAGAGGCGCAGGCACCGGCAATTACGGACAGGCTATTCCATTGCACGGTGGAATCATTATCGATTTAACAAAATTAAATCAAATGATAGAAGTATCAGAGACTAGTGTCAAAGCGCAGGCGGGAACAAAGCTGGGAATCCTGGAAAAAGAGCTTCGCCGGCAAGGCAAGGAGCTGCGCATTTTCCCAAGCACCTATGCAACAGCCACAGTCGGAGGATTTTTATGCGGTGGCTCCGGAGGTATTGGCAGTATTAGATGGGGCGGCCTTTGGGACGGAAATGTCCTTGGTGTGACGGTGATGACGATTGAAGAAAAACCAAAGCTTTTAACGATTAAAGGAGAAGAGATTCAAAATTATATCCATAATTACGGGACAACAGGCATCGTAACTGAAGCCATTTTGCCCATCGAACTGAAACAGGAATGGGGCCAGTATATCGCTTACTTTCCTTCCTTTAAAGAGGCAGTGTCCTTCAGTGATAAGCTGGCACGAGATGATTCCATAATAAAACGCCTTATTTCTGTTTGTGAATGGCCCATTCCGAAGCATTTCCAGCCTCTGAAAAAATATATACGCGATGGAAAGTCGATCGTTATGCTCGAAGTGGAAGAAGAGGCAGCTGGCAAGCTTAAACGATTGGCTGCAGAATTCTCGGGCGACATTGGATTTGAAATACCGGCAAGCAGCTATCAAAAAGGATTGAAGCTTTCCGATTTTACTTGGAATCATGCGACGTTGTGGGCACACAAGCATGGAGAAAATCTCACCTATCTGCAAGCGAGATTTACGTCAGAGCTTATTTTTCAACAAATGGATAGGATTCGGGAAGCGTTTGGATACGAGGTTCAATTCCATTTTGAATATATCAAAAGCAAAGGAGAAGTGATTCCTTCATCTTTGCCGATCATTCAATACCGCTCGAAGAAACGTCTATATGAAATTATTAATTTCTTCGAGTCGATTGGCGTGGCCATCAATAACCCGCATACATATTTACTCGGATTCGGCGGCTATAACCTCAGAATGGAAGAGATTATGAAGATAAAAGAAGAAAATGACCCGTATCATTTGCTCAACAAAGGGAAAATCCCTCTTCCGAACAAAATATAAGCTTTCAAAGAAGCAAAGGAGAATAAGAATGAATCAATTACAATCAGAAGGCGCCATTCAAAAAGTAAGCTCAAAGCCCATGAAAAAAAACAATAAACAATCTAATGCTTGGATTCCGCCGCTTGTTGTCTTTCTTTTATTTATTCTTTGCTGGCAGTTCGGACCTCCGTTGCTTAATATCAAGAGTTACCTGCTTCCAACACCTGCAGATATCTTTCAAGCATCAATAGAAAATTGGGAGAACCTGAAGAGCTCTGCGATACGCACAATTTCTGAATCAGTTTTCGGATTTATATTAAGTGTCATTGGCGGAGTTGCCGGTGCAATCGTCATGGCTTCTTCGAAAATACTAGAACGAAGCCTGTATCCGTATGCCATTATTCTACAGACGATTCCAATCGTAGCCATTGCGCCAATCATCGTGATTTGGTTTGGCTCAGGAATGAATGCAATTGTGATCATTGCTTTTACGATCGGATTTTTTCCGATGCTGTCCAATACTCTGATTGGATTAAACGCAACAGACAGGGGGATGATCAACCTTCTTCATTTGTACAAAGCTTCGAAGTGGCAAATCATGTGGAAAGTACGGATTCCTTCGGCGCTTCCTTATATTGCAGCGGGCTTGAAAATATCATGTACACTTGCAGTTGTTGGAGCCATTGTCGGAGAATATATTGCCGGGATCGGCGGAGGAGAAGGCGGGCTTGGCTATGCAATTACAGTCGCTTCCTCAAGACTGGAGACGCCTTATCTATTTGCGTGCGGAATTTCTGCTTCAATTCTCGGCATTGTTTTCTTTCTTCTAGTCCAGCTCTTTTCAAAATGGCTGCTAGGCTCGTGGCACGAATCGGAAATGAAAAATGAAAATTAATTTGGAGGGACACCAATGAAAAAAATAAAGTATACAGGTATCTTTATTTCTATTTTATTACTAACGATCCTCTCGGCTTGCGGCGGCAGTGAAGGAGCTTCCGGAGAGGGAGACGGAAACAAGGCCAAAAAAGCCACCTTGATCACAAACTGGTTTGCCCAGCCTGAGCATGGCGGGAATTATGCTGCGTTGAAAAAGGATTTTTATAAGGATGAAGGAATAGATGTAACAGTTGAACCAGGCGGCCCGAAAATCTCTTCCACACAAATTGTTGCTTCAGGAAAAGCCCAGTTCGGCTATTCACAGGCAGAAGATATTTTAATTGCCAGAGACAAAGGGATTCCTCTCGTAGTTATTGGCGCCATTTTTCAAAAAAGCCCGTATGTGTTTATTTCTCATGAAGAATCTGGAGTGAAAGATTTTTCCGACTTAAATGGGAAAAATGTATTCACAGCTCCAGGAGTTGGTTATTGGGAATACATTAAGAAGAAATACAAACTGGAAGATGCAAAAGAGCTTTCTTACACAGGACAGCTGAATACGTTCATTGATGATCCCAAAGCTGTAACACAGGGCTATATTACAAGTGAACCATTTGCGCTTGATCAGCAAGGAGTGAAAAACAGCACACTGCTGATTCATGATTCTGGTTTCCAGCCTTATGGAAACGTGATCTTCACGACAGAAGATACAATTAAAGATAACCCGGAGTTAGTTCAAGCCTTTATGAACGCGACCGTGAAGGGCTGGGATTATTACAAGGATCATTCAGATGAAATCAATCCATTTCTGCAAGAGAAAAACCCGGATTTGGATGTGGAAGCGATGAAATACGGAGCTAAGGCGCAAAAGGAACTTATATTCGGCGGTGATGCACAAGAGAACGGCTTTGGATATATGAGTGAAGAAAGATGGACAAAGCTGCGTGATCAACTCTTGGATCTTAAAATTATCAAAAACGAAGAAGATGTCTCTAAGGCGTATACGACTGAATTTTTGCCGGGAAAACAATGATTTTGAATGATTCACAGAACAACTTACATTCGAATAGGGTGAAGGTGATTAGATGTATGATTCGGTACTAACCAATGTCCGCTTCTTAGAAGATAAAAACCGCTATTCGATCGGAATGATTGACGGCAAGATCTCTGTGATCACAAAAGAAAATATAAATGGTATCCAGAATTATGATGCAGAGGGAGATTTCATTTTGCCTGCTTTTGTTGAAATGCACACCCATCTGGATACCGCTTTGACAGCAGGCGATCCGGCATTCAGTCAATCAGGAACGTTATTTGAAGGCATCCAGATCTGGCAGGAACGAAAAAAACTGGTGACTGAAGAAGACGTGATTAGCCGAGCGACAATAGCCTTGCGTATGCTCATTGAGCATGGGGTATTGCATGTGAGGGCGGCAGTGGATATTTCCCAGCCAACCTTGGATTCTTTAAAGGCCTTATTAAAGGTACGTGAATCATTTAAAGATCTGATCGACTTGCAAATTATTGCCTTTCCCCAGGATGGCTTGATCAGCTGCCCGGAAAACCGTGAACGATTGGAAAAAGCACTATTGATGGGCGCTGATGCAGCAAGTGCAGTTCCGCATTTGGAGACAACGAGAGAGAACGGGATTGCTTCCCTCGATTATTGCTTTTCTCTTGCCAAAGTTCATCAGAAGTTTGTTCATGTATTTTGCGACGAAGTTGATGACGGACATTCGAGATTTATAGAGGCAGTTGCTGATTTAACAATTAAATACAGCATGGAGGGGTTAGTCACTGCGAGCCACGCAAATGCCATGGCGTATTATTCAGATGCGTATTCGCAAAAGATTTTTTCGCTCATTAACAAAGCTAAGCTGACGATTGTGTCGTGCCCCTTGATTAGTTCAGTTACCCAAGGGAGATTTGATTCTTCGCCAAAAGGCAGAGGGATCACGCGTGTAAAAGAACTTCACGAATCGGGAGTGTCTGTATGTATTGCTCATGACGATATTCGATCCCCGTTTTATCCCTTTGGAAACGGAAATATTCTTCAAGCGGCGCATATGGCTAGCCATTTAGCTCACATGACTGGCGAAAAAGAAGTCCTAGATATTATACAGATGATCACTGAAAACGGTGCAAAAGCTTTTGGCATCGCTTCAGACTATGGAATAGAGGAAGGAAACTCGGCAAGCTTCATCACCGTTCCAGCTGATGATATCATGGATTTATTCAGCCGGCAGCTCAAATCCCGATATGTGTTTAAAAATGGCCGTCTGATCGTTTCTACTCCGCCTTCAAAGTCTGTTTGGTATGTCGAACAAAAGAGAAATGTGGGGGATTGATCCCCCGCTTTTTCTATCTACCTAACTAACGTAACAAGCACCAATAATGATTAGAAGAATAAACAACACGACCACAAGCACAAATCCGGCGCCGTACCCTGGATAACCACCAGAATAACCTCCAGGATAACCACCAGCAAACGCAGGCGAGACATTGCTTGGATAACCGTAACCTTTCACCATACACACCACCTTTTACGAATGTCCCTATATTCTATGCGGCTAACACGAAAACGAAAGAAATTACCTGTAAATTAATGAAAACGCCTAGGAATTCAGTGTGTATGTGTCCAATTGATAAAGGGAAAACGATGGGAGGACAACAAATGAACAAAAGACAAAAAGTTCTTTTTGAACAGCTTTATACATACAGAGATGAATTGCTTCAATTGGTTGAAGATGTGTCTGATGAGGCTGCGAACATGATCCCACATGGATGGAACAACAATATCCGCTGGAATTTAGGGCACATTTATCTTGACCAGTATTTATGGATTCACACGTTAACAAAGGAGGAAGTGCCTGTTTCAATGTGCTTTAACGGTTGGTTCGGTTTCGGAACGAGCCCGAAGCAGTTTACTCATGAAACGCCTACTTTTCAAGAACTAATCAAACTTCTAACACAGCAGCCGGATGAAATCAAGGGGAGATATAAAGATCGATTGGAAGAACAATTCCCGCCGACTGAAATGGGAATGCACACGATTGAACAAGTATTGACCCGGACCATCTTCCACGAGGGGCTGCATACTGGCGCGATCCTGGCTATAAAAAAAGGATTAAAGCTTCAGCATTAACCATTCGGACTAGAAAGCTTCGGTTTTTAACCGTTCAAGCTCATCATCGATGCGTTTAACATCAATTCTTTCAAAAAGCGGTTTTACGTAAGAAAGCTTTTCCGCAGGAGCGATCTCTTTCCAAACAAACTCGTTAATTCCGAGCATTTCCTTTACCTGTCTGCTTGAAAAAGGCAGAAAAGGATTCAATAGCTGGGCAGAATTCGTAACAATGTAAAGACAGGTTATTATCGTATGATCACAGGTATTTTTATTTTCTTTGATTTGCTTCCAAGGTTGTTCTTCATCAAAATATTTATTGGAATATCGGATGAATTCAAATATGTTTTCTAAAGCGAGTTTGAAATGAGCTTCTTCGATAAGACGGCCGATTTGTTCATAAAGAGTTCGAACCTTTGTTTGAACAGATGGGTTAACATGTCCTTCAGGAATGAATCCATCATAATATTTCTCAATAAACTTTAAGGATCGGTTGACAAAATTTCCGTAAGCTCCTAACAGTTCACTGTTATGGCTATAGATAAATTCCCGCCAAGAAAAATCTGTATCCCGATTTTCAGGAGCGTTACTTACGAGAAAATACCGGATAGAGTCTGGATGGTATCGTTCAACAAGATCCGGCACCCAGACCGCCCAATTCTTACTCGTTGATAACTTCTTTTTTTCGACCGTCAAGTATTCATTGGAAACAACATGCTGAGGTAGGGCTTTATTCCCAATTCCTAATAAAATGGCCGGCCAGATGATTGTATGGAAAGGGATATTATCTTTTCCGTGTACATAGTATGTTTTTGTCTGTTCATTCCAAAAGAGCGAATCATCCCTGTTGTTTTCTCTCGCCCATTGCTTGCTAGCAGAGTAATAGCCAGCCACAGCCTCTATCCATACATACACTTTTTTTTCTTCGTATCCAGAAACGGGAACGCTGACCCCAATAGGTAAATCCCGTGAGACAGCACGGTCTTGCAATCCCTCGCTTATATACCTTTCAGAAAGCTGAATGGCATTATCACGCCATTTTTTATGTTTTTTTGCATCTGCGATAAAGTTTTCAAGCTCTATCTGGAAAGCACTCAATGAAAAATAAAAATGTTCGGTGACTTTAATTGCAGGAGAACTGCCGCATAGCTTGCACGTTTTTTCTAATAAATCGATCGGATCTAAAATGGCCGAACAATAATCGCACTGATCTCCTCGGGAAGACTGCCTGCAATTAGGACAAATCCCTTCCACATATCTGTCAGGCAAAAATTGATTGCACGATTCACAAAAGGTTTGTTCAATCTCTTTTTTATAAATGAAGCCTTTTTTAAGCAATTCCAAAAAAATCTGCTGGACGATTGTGTGATGATGCCTCGTGTCTGTTCTTGTATAACAGTCATAAGAAAAACCCAATTTTGCAAAACATCGGCTGAACTCTTGATGATATTGGTCAATAATCGCTTTTGGACTGACTCCTTCTTGTTTTGCCCGAATCGCTATGGGAGTTCCGTTACAATCACTCCCGGAAGCGTACAAGACGTTCTCCCCTTTTAAGCGATAATAACGTGCGAGAATATCTCCCGGCAATAAACTGGCGATGTGTCCCAGATGCAAAGAACCGTTTGCATACGGCCAAGCTCCCCCAATAAAAATATTCATATCCTTTTCCTCCTTGAATGTAAAAATAAAAAAACCCCATCCTTATAATGAATAAGGACGAGGTTTTATTCCCGTGGTACCACCTTTATTTACTAACAGCTCACGCCATCAGCCTCTTACAAGTACGGAGTAAAAAAATTACTCTTATACTGTGGTTTTGATAACAAGTACCACACTTGCCGTATCCTACTAACACCCACCTAAGGTACGTTCAGTACGAAGCTCAGAGGCCATTTTTCAAATGAGTATTTTTGCTTCTTTTCAGCTGGCCGAAGCTCTCTGTGAAAAAATACTTCATTTTACTTTTTCTCATCATTGCTTTTATCGATTTAGACCAAATTATAGTTGAAATGAGAGGGAATGTAAATTAATTTTTAGTTAGGGTCTCTAAATAAAAGTGAAAAGGGCGACTTGTAATGCAAGCGAAGAAATCGGCCAACAGATTGCAGCCGATTTTTTTCGTACGCATTGGTGAAGTACTCAAATGGTTGCGGCTACCCTATAGGCAGGCACATTCATTCGAAGTGGTCGGCTGATATCAACTATCTTTTCATGAAGCCATTCTAATGGCTCTTCCTTCTCGTAATATATGCAGTCGATAAGAATCCAGCAAACAGGCTTCATGTCCAATATAGAGAGCTGAGAAAAAAGGATGGCAAATGGAGGAGTAAGTGTTAACGAATTATCTAGTAAAACGTATATACTTTTAGCTAGAAACTTTTTTAGGAGGGACAATGGATGCGACTGAAAGAGAAAGTGGCAATCGTAACAGGTGGAGGCCAGGGCATTGGAGCTGGTATTGCTGAAATATTTGGTAAAGAAGGAGCCAAAATTGTACTTGCTGATGTTAATGAAGAAACAGGCCGCCAAAAAACTGATGAACTGAAAACGGCCGGAGTAGAAGCAATCTTTGTGAAAACAGATGTAAGTGACGAAAACCAGGTGCAGGATTTGATTCAAACGGCAATTGAAGAGTTTGGCGGGATTGATATATTAATTAATAACGCAGCTGTCACGGTGAGAAAGTCCGCGGTTGATACGACGTTTGCTGAGTGGCAGAAGGTAATTGGCGTGAATTTAACCGGAGCATTCCTATGTTCCAAATACTCAATTCCTGAAATAGAAAAGCGAGGCGGCGGCGCCATTGTCAATATTGCCTCGTGGCATGCAGAAAAA